>NZ_JBYITE010000125.1:0-511 GCF_057709105.1 Streptomyces sp. bgisy100 | reverse complement strand
CGGGACCGGGGTGTCTCGGTGAGGTGGGCGTCGATGCGGGCGAGGTTGATGGCGGCGCCGGTGAGCTGGTGTTGGAGGCTGGTTTTGAGGAGGCCCCGGTAGCGGGATCTGCGCAGGCCGCAGCGGCCGATGCCCTGGGAGATGGTGCCTTCGACGCCGGCTCGGATCTTGTAGCGGTCCTTCCAGGCGTCGGTCTGCTGTCGGGTGCGGGCGGCCTGGACGGCTTCGTGCTCGGCGCGGTGGCGCAGGGTGATCTCGCGGCGTTCGGCCTTCGGTGAGCTGACGCAGTCGCGCAGGCTGGGGCAGGTGCGGCAGTCGGTCGGGCTGAAGCGGACCCGGATCACCGGCAGGCCCTGCTGCGAGTGCCGGTGGTGCCACTGGGTGCTGGTGACGCCGTTCGGGCAGGTCACCCGCTCGTGCTCCCAGTCGACGGTGAAGGCGTCCTGCTGGAAGGGGCCGCCGCTCTGGGCGGTGGTGTTGCCGGCCATCGGGCCCAGGAGATCGACGCCGT
>NZ_JBYITE010000124.1:0-516 GCF_057709105.1 Streptomyces sp. bgisy100 | reverse complement strand
CACTATGCGACGAAGGCCGAGGACTCCCGGTTTCCCCAGGCCCGCACCAAGCGGGACGAGGTGGGCCTGCGGATTGGCAGAGACGGGATGAGGCTGCTTGAGGCGGTCCTCGCTCCCGCCGCACCGACCGCCCTGCGGACGCTGGACGAGGTGGAGACCCTGCGGCGGGCGTGGGTGCAGTCCTTCCACCTGGTCGACGGCGAGGTGAGGCGGCGGGACCCAAAAGACTGCCCGCCGGGCGCGATGCGCCTGGTCACCCCCTATGACACCGAGGCGCGGGGCAGCGTCAAACGCGACACCTTCTGGGACGGATACAAGGTCCACCTCACCGAGACCTGCGAGCTCGACGTCCCGAACCTGATCACGAACGTGGCCACCACCCTCGCCACCGTTCCCGACGACCGGATGGCCGCGGTCGTCCACACGGGTCTGGCCGCACGCGACTGCCTGCCCGGCGAGCACTGGGTCGATGCCGGATATCCCACAGCAGCCCAGATCGTGGCCGCCCGCACCGAG
>NZ_JBYITE010000123.1:0-558 GCF_057709105.1 Streptomyces sp. bgisy100 | reverse complement strand
GGGCGGTGTTCGTGGGCACGGGTGCCCGTCGCGTCGACCTGCCGACGTATGCCTTCGAGCGTGAGCGGTACTGGATCGTTCCGGAGTCGCAGTCCGTGAGCCGGAAGGGTGAGGGGGCGGACTCGGTCTTCTGGGAGGCCGTCGACCGCGAGGACGTCCCCACCCTGGCAGCGGCGCTCGAGCTGTCCGATGAAGCGTCACTGCAGCAAGTGATCCCCGCGCTCTCCTCGTGGCGGCGCAGGAACCAGAACTCGTCCCTGATCGACAACTGGCGGTACCGGATCGAGTGGAAGCCCCTCTCCACGGTCCGGCCGTCGCCGCTTTCCGGCACCTGGATCGTCGTCGTACCGACGCACCGTACCGGCGGCGACGGCCCGGCCTGGCTGTCGCTTCTGGAAGCGCGCGGCGCACGGTTCGTGCGCGTCTCCGTCGATGCCACCGCCGATCGCCGAACCGTCGCCGACCTCCTCCGGGAGGCCGTCGGCTCGCAGGACATCACCGGTGTGCTGTCGCTGCTGCCCCTCGGCGAGGACGGCTGCTCGCTCCCCGATGCCCGTA
>NZ_JBYITE010000122.1:0-565 GCF_057709105.1 Streptomyces sp. bgisy100 | reverse complement strand
TCGCGGTCGGCGACGTCGCAGGCCGCAAGAGTTACCTCGGCGCCGAGTGCCGTCAGCTCCTGCTGAAGTTCGACCGCACCAGGAGCATCCGCGCCACGCCGGCTCACCAGCACCAGACGCTCCGCACCCTCACCCACCAGCCACCGCGCCACACGAGCACCCAACGCACCCGTACCACCGGTCACCAACACCGAACCACGCGGCACCCACGCACCCGAACCCACCGAGGCCACGGAAGCACCAGCACGCACCAACCGCCGCGCAAACACACCCGACCCACGAACCGCCAGCTGATCCTCACCACCACAACCAGCCAACACACCACACAAACGGTCCGCCACAACACCATCAACCACCGACGGCACATCCACCAGACCACCCCAACGATCAGGATGCTCCAGCCCCACCACACGCCCCAGACCCCACACCTGAGCCTGCACCGCACTCACCAGACGATCCCCGGAACCAACCGACACCGCCCCCTCCGTCACCACCCACAACGGAGCCACCACACCCACATCACCCAACGCCTGCACCAACACCACCGACCCCACAACACCGGAGG
>NZ_JBYITE010000121.1:0-575 GCF_057709105.1 Streptomyces sp. bgisy100 | reverse complement strand
GGTGGCCATCGCCACCTCCGAGGCAGAGGTGCGCAGTCGGCTCCACGATGCGGCGGGTGTGTCGATCGCTGCGGTCAACGGCCCGCAGTCGGTGGTGATTTCCGGTGATGCGGATGCGGTGCTGGAGGTGGCCGAGCGTTTCTCCGCGGCCGGGGTGAAGACGTCGCGTCTGCGGGTGAGTCATGCGTTCCACTCGGCTCATATGGACGGGATGCTCGACGCTTTCCGTTCGGTGGTGGAGAAGCTGTCGTTCGAGGCTCCGCGGATTCCGGTCGTCTCCAACGTCACGGGTGTCCTGGCGACGGCGGAAGAGCTCTGTTCGCCGGAGTACTGGGTGCGGCATGTCCGTGAGGCGGTGCGGTTCGCCGATGGCATCCGAGCCCTGCACGCCGAAGGTGTGTCGCGGTTCCTGGAGCTGGGGCCGGACGGTGTCCTCACGGCCATGACCCGCGGTTGCCTCCCCGACGACAGTGAGGCACTGCTTCTCCCTTCCCTTCGCCGTGACCGGCCGGAGGCGGAAACACTCCTGGGTGCGGTCTCCGGCCTGCATGTTCACGGCGTGGAGATCGACTGGC
>NZ_JBYITE010000120.1:0-630 GCF_057709105.1 Streptomyces sp. bgisy100 | reverse complement strand
GCCTAATGGGAGGTACGGAGCCGGGGAATGCTCGGTTCCGTAGCCGCCAGCAGGTGAGCACTATCGCTGCCGGAACCTCGGAGTTCTGGGGTCAGACCGTGCCCCTGCTGGTGGTCGGGAGGCCAGACCGCTGATGGGGTGGCGTGCCCGCCCTGCGGGGCGTGAGCACTGGATCCATTAGGCCGCGCGCCGTGCCTTTCGCAGGCTACACCGCTGCACAGGGGACGTACTTGGGGAGGGTTTGTTGCTGCTCATCGGTGATGACTGGGCCGAAGATCACCACGATGTCGAGCTCCAGGACGAGACCGGCCGCAAGCTGGCCGCCGCGAACCTGCCCGAGGGCGTGGCCGGCATCGCCAGGCTCCACGAACTCGTCGTTCGCCACGGGGGCGAGAGCCTGGAGCCGGGCGAGGTGGTCATCGGGATCGAGACCGACCGGGGATCGTGGGTCCAGGCCCTGACCGCTTCCGGCTACCAGGTGTATGCGATCAATCCCCGGCAGGTGGCCAGGTTCAAGGAGCGGTACGCCTCCTCCGGGGCCAAGAGCGACAAAGGCGACGCGCATGCGCTGGCCGACATGGTCCGCATCGATCGTGACCAGCTGCGTCCGGTGGCCGGGGACAGCGACCA
>NZ_JBYITE010000119.1:0-633 GCF_057709105.1 Streptomyces sp. bgisy100 | reverse complement strand
GGTGTCGACGGCGTGGAGGGAGACCGCGTCGGTCCCCACCGGAGCCAACCGCACCCGCAGCACCGAAGCACCCGCAGCATGCAACGACACCCCACCCCACGCAAACGGAAGACGCGCCTGCCCCTCCCCCTCCAAACCACCCACACCCAACGCATGCAACGCAGCATCAAGCAACGCCGGATGCACACCAAACCCACCAGCATCCGAAGCAATCAACTCCGGCAACACCACCTCAGCAAACGTCTCCCCACCACGCCGCCACACACCCCTCAACCCACGAAACGCCTCCCCATACACCAACCCCGCACCAGCAAAACCCTCATACAACCCCTCCAACACCACCGACTCAGCCCCCACCGGAGGCCACACCACATCCACCAACGGCACCACACCACCACCAGCCAAAAACCCACTGGCATGCCGCACCCACGAACCCACACCCGAACCAACAGAACCCACAGACGCAAAGACCGCAGAGTCCGCCGAACGCGAGAACAAGGCGAACGCACAACGCCCACCCTCATCCACCGCACCCACCGAAACCTGCACCTGCACCCCACCCGACTCCGGCAACACCAACGGCGCCTCCAAAGTCAACTCCTCAACCCGCTCACACCCCACCAGATCAGCGGC
>NZ_JBYITE010000118.1:0-651 GCF_057709105.1 Streptomyces sp. bgisy100 | reverse complement strand
CGTGTCCGTCTGCGTCGCGTGATCAGGGGTGTCCGTGGCGGGTGCGGTGTCCCGCTGACCTCGGCGACCGTCGTCCCACCGCCGTCCCACGGCCGTGGCGCCGGTGACACAATGGCCGCCATGTCCAAGTCCTCCGGAACCCGGCAGAGCATCATCGACGCCGTGCTGCGCATCATCGGTGAGGACGGCGTCGCGGGGGTCACCAACCGGCGGATCGCCGAGGAGGCCAAGGTCTCCCTCGGTTCGGTCACCTACCACTTCACGACCCAGCACGAGCTGCTGCGGGAGAGCCTGCTGCACTTCGTCGCCGAGGAGACCCGGCGCTTCACCGAGCTCGCCGACCAGTGCGAGACCGACGGGATGGACCTCGACCGGGCCTCCGCCACCGTCGGCCAGGTCGCCGGGTGCACACAGACCGACGGCAGGTACATCGCACCCTTCGAGCTCTACGTCCAGGCCGGCCGCGACGAGCGCCTGCGCACCGCGGCCGCCCAGTGCTTCGCCGCCTACGACCAGCTGGCCGCCCGGATCCTCACCGGCCTCGGCGTACCGGACGCCCAGCGCCTGGCCGGCACCGCCGTCGCACTGGTCTTCGGACTCCAACTGCGCAGCCTCGCCACCGGCCTGCCCGCCGAAGAACTCGTCGACGCC
>NZ_JBYITE010000117.1:0-671 GCF_057709105.1 Streptomyces sp. bgisy100 | reverse complement strand
TTGAACCAGTCCGGTTCCGCGATACCGGCCAGCCAGTCGGGAGCCTGTTCGGCCAGTGCGTTCAACGCCGAGCGCAGTGTTTCAGCGACCATCTCCAGCCAGCACAGCTGACGGGCCGCGGACAGTACGTGCGTGGAGTCGGTGCGGGCCCGGCCGGCCGTCTTGAGCAGGCCCTTCTCCCGGGCCGCGGCCAGGATGCCGTCCAGCACCCGCCGTCCGGCATCCGCCTCTACCAGCCGGTCCCGGAACTCCGACAGGACCGAGAAGTCGAAACCGGGATCGGCCAGCTCCAGGCCGAGGGCGTACTTGAAGTCGATCCTGGCCCGCACCGCCTCCGCGGCCTGCCGGTCAGTCAGCCCCTCCACGAACTGCAACACCGATACCAGCGTCAGCCGACCCGGTGACCAGGCAGGCTTGCCCCGCACCGGGAACAGGTCCGCGAACTGCTCATCGGTGAACAGCGACCCCAGCTCGTCCCGGATCCGGATTGCAAGGCTGCCCTTCGGGAACGCAGCCCGAGCCACCCGCACCGTCTCCACCGGGATCTCCCCCGGCTCCTGCGGCTGCAACGACATCGACACCCTCCCCATACGACAACGTCGGCCCTCAAGACCACAACCGGATCTCGAAGGCCGACGTCACGCAGGGCCCGAATAAACCAACAGCGTCGC
>NZ_JBYITE010000116.1:0-760 GCF_057709105.1 Streptomyces sp. bgisy100 | reverse complement strand
GGCCTTCTTCGTAGCGCTGATCGCCGCGTCAGCGGCCTTGCGGGCCATGGTGGTACGGCTGAGGAACTTCGGGCGGAAGTCCTCCACGGCAATGGCCTCGTGGCCCGTCACGACCTTCTTCGCCCACTTGCGGCCGGTGTCCTCGCGCCGACGGGCGACCTTCTTGTGCAGCTTCGCCCGCAGCTTCCTCGCCTCGCGGTAGCCCTTCGAGGCGGCCTGCCCCTTCTTCGGCCTGCGCCGGGCCATCATGCGGTCGTACCGCGTCAGCTTCGCCGCAGCCTTCCTCCCGTGCTGCGCATGGGGAAGGTCGTACCCCTCGGATGTGGTGGTCGCAGTCTCCCTGACACCCCAGTCGATGCCGATCACACGGCCGGTGGCAGGCAGGTCCTCGGTCTGCGCGGGGACAACAAAGCTCGCCCACCAATGCCCCACACTGTCGCGGTACACGCGCACGCTGGACGGCGGCCCGGGCAGCTCACGCGACCACACCGGGCGCAGGACGATCCCGCCCGCCAGGTGCAGACGCCCGTCCTTCAACCGGAATCCGCGCCGGGTGTAGTTCAGCGTCGGAAGGGCATCGCGCTTCCTCCTGTACCCCGGCATCCCGGCCCGCCGCCGCATCGGCAGCCGGTCCTTGATGTCCCCCAGCGCCTTGGACCGGGACCTGCCGAAGTCGCGGACGACCTGCTGCTGCGGAACCGAGCTTCCCTCACGCAGCCACGGCGTCACCCGACGGGCATCGGTCAGCATCCTGTCCAGC
>NZ_JBYITE010000115.1:0-800 GCF_057709105.1 Streptomyces sp. bgisy100 | reverse complement strand
GCTCTGCTGGAGGGCCTGATCGCGGAGGCCGCGAAGCGGGGCGAGGTGGACCTGTCCCTGGTCAGCATCGACTCCACCACCGCCCGGGCTCACCACGACGCTGCCGGGATGCACCTCGGTCAGGACGTCGTCACCGCTCTGGAGAAGGCTGCTGCCGAGGAGAGGAAGACCAGGTTAAAGGGGGCGGCTGCGACGAACAATCCGGGCAGGATGCCGAAGACGTTCGCGCACGGGAGCGACGGCGCATTCGGCGCCGACGCAAACTCCGGCTGAAGGCCGCCCTCCTCGGACGGTCGAGGGGTGGGTTAACCAGCAAGGTCCACCTTGCTGCCGACCGGAAGTGCCGCCCGCTGGCGTTCGTCCTGACCGCGGGCCAGGCCGCGGACAGCCCGCAGTTTGTCCCCGTACTGGGGCGGATACGGGTCCGTGGCTCTGTTGGCCGCCCCCGCACCCGGCCGGACGCGGTTGCCGGCGACAAGGCTTACTCGTCTCGCAGCAACCGCGCCCACCTGCGCAAACGCGGAATCAAGGCGGTCATCCCGGAGAAGAGGGACCAGGCCGCCAACCGGACGAGGAAGGGCCCCAGGGGCGGCCGACCCGTCAGCCACGACGCGGACCTCTACAAGGAGCGGAACACCGTCGAGCGCCTGATCAACAAGCTCAAAGCCTGGCGAGGCATCGCCACGCGATACGACAAGACCCCGGACAGCTACCTCGCCGGACTCCACCTCCGCGCCTCGATGATCTGGATCAAAGACCTCACCCGAACCACCCATTGATCACAACCAAATACGCGCCCT
>NZ_JBYITE010000114.1:0-801 GCF_057709105.1 Streptomyces sp. bgisy100 | reverse complement strand
GCCATGTTCGACGACCAGATGACGGGCCACCGCCGAACCCAACGCACCCGTACCACCGGTCACCAGCACCGTACCCGCAGCATCCCAGACCGCGGAATCCTCGACCCGCGACGCAGCCTCCGCCCGCACAAGCCTCGGGACCCGCACCGCGCCCGCGCGCACCGCGGCCTGCGGCTCACCCGACGCCACCACACCAGCCAGGGCCACACCCACGTCCGCCCCGGAGTCGCTGTCGAGGTCGGTGTCGAGGTCGACCAGTACGAACCGGTCGGGGTTCTCCGACTGCGCCGACCGCACCAGACCCCACACCGCGGCATGCGCCAGATCCGCGACACCCTCGGCCGGATCAACCGCCACCGCACCCCGCGTCACCACCACGAGGCGCGAGGAGGCGAACCGCTCATCCGCCAACCACGACTGCAGCAGGTCGAGCATGCGGCCGGTTGCCATACGGAGACCGGAGGCGACCGTCTCCAGCGCCTCGGAGTGGGCGTCGGAGGGTGCGTGATGCCCGACGCCGTCCAGGGCGGTCACGACCACCGTGTCCGGGATCTCGTCGAGTGCCGCCAGATTCTCCAGGTCCGCGACCGGGATGGCACCCGGAGAAGCCCCATGCTCGGAGACCCCGAGGTGGTCGTCACCCAGCACTGCCCAGGTGCGAGTCGACGGCTCAGGAGCAGCAGAAGCCTTCAGGGGCTGCCAGTCCGTGCGGTACAGCGACTCGCTGTCGCCACGGGTGATCTGGTGGCGTGAGACCGGGCGGAGTACGAGGGATTCCACGGTGCAGACCGGTGCACCGGT
>NZ_JBYITE010000113.1:0-855 GCF_057709105.1 Streptomyces sp. bgisy100 | reverse complement strand
GCGGGCCACCCCGTCCTTTCCGTCGATTCACTGACCATCCGTCCGATGTCCACCGAGCTCCTGCGTGCCGCTGACACCGTTCGGCGGGACGCGCTGTTCCGTCTCGACTGGCACACACTGTCGCCGTCGACGACCCCGGCTGTTGCTGATACGGGCACCCGCGCGGTCCTCGGCACTGCGGAGCACCTCCCCGCGGACCTGCTCGGCTCACCCACCGAAGGCCTCCGCGTCGTCCGTGACCTGGACGTACTCCGCGCCGACAGCGAGGTGCCGAGCCTCGTCGTGGTGCCGTGCGGCCTGTCCGCAACCGACACCGCGACCACCAACAAACCGTCGACAACCGACACAACAGTGGTCACCGACACCTCGGTGACCACAGCAGAAGCCGCACGGACAGCCACACATCGCATGCTCGACCTGCTGCAGTCGTGGTTGGCGGACGAGCGGTTCGCCTCCTCGCGCCTCGTGGTGGTGACGCGTGGCGCGGTGGCGGTTGGACCGACGGAAGGTGTTGCGGATCTGGCGCACGCCGCGGTGTGGGGTCTGGTGCGGTCGGCGCAGTCGGAGAACCCCGACCGGTTCATGCTGATCGACCTGGACCCCGGCACCGGAGCCACCGCACCGGCGGACACGACGCAAGGGCTGCTGCCCTCGATGATCGCATCGGGTGAGCCTCAGGCCGCGGTGCGCGCCGGCACAGTACGGGTCCCCCGGCTGGTACGTGCGGCGGTGCCCTCGAAGCCCTCGACCCCCGAGCCGTCGATGGCTTGGGATGCTGCGGGTACGGTGCTGGTGACCGGTGGTACGGGTGCGTTGGGTTCGGCCGTGGCCCGTCATCTGGTGGTGGAGCACGGT
>NZ_JBYITE010000112.1:0-868 GCF_057709105.1 Streptomyces sp. bgisy100 | reverse complement strand
GGGTCAGACACCCCATGTCGTTGGAGTGTCAAGCGGGCTGGGGGTAGGCGTGGTGTGACCACGCGGTTGCTTCGTCGTAGGTGGTGCGGGTTTTGAGGCAGCCGTGGAGGATGCCGACGAGGCGATTGCCGAGTTGGCGGAGCGCGGGGTTGTAGCCGACTTCGCGGGCTCGTTGTTTGTCGTAGTAGCGGCGGGCTCCGGGTGAGGCGCGCAGCGCGCAGAAGGCTTGGGTCTGGAGCGCGTCGGCCAGGCGGTTGTTGCGGACGTAGCGGGCCTGGACTGTGTGGCTCTTGCCGGAGGCGCGGGTGACGGGGCTGGTCCCGGCATAGTTCTTGCGCGCCTTCGCGGAGGCGTAACGGGCGGGGTCGTCTCCGAACTCGGCGAGCACCCGGGCTCCGGTGATCTCCCCGATGCCGGGCATCGAGAGGTAGATCTCAGCGTCCGGGTGCTTCAGAAAATGTGCCTTCACCTGCTCTTCCAACGCGGCGATCTGTTCGTTCAGCGCGATGATCAGTCGCGCGTGAGCAGTCGCAGTGGCCGCGTAGGCGGCTGTGACCGGCTCCGGCAGGGCGAGCTGCCGCTCACGCAGCGCGGCCTGGATGGTGGCCGCCTTCGCCTCGCGGTTGCGTCGGCGATGCCGGGCCAGGACGGCCGTGATCTGCGTGCGGGTCAATTTTGCCGCCGCGGTCGGAGCAGGGGCCTTGATCAGCAGTTCCAGTGCGTCGGTGCTGGTCAGGGCGAGGTCGGCGTAGGCGGCCAGGGCGGCGGGGAAGTACTCGCGCAGCGTGCTGCGAAGCCGCTGGAAGGTGCGGGTGCGTTCCCAGATCAGACTCTGGTGGGCGCGGGCAACGACCTTGACGGCCTGGGC
>NZ_JBYITE010000111.1:0-934 GCF_057709105.1 Streptomyces sp. bgisy100 | reverse complement strand
GCGGAGGGCGAGTTCGAGCACGGCGGTTCCCGGGACCACGGTGATTCCGGAGACCTGGTGGTCGGCCAGCCAGGGGTGGGTGTCCACACCGATCCGGCCGGTGAAGAGGTGGCCGTCACTGTCGGCCAGACCGAGTGCGGCGCCCAGCATCGGGTGTTCGGCCGGCGTCAGGCCGGCTGCGGTGAGGTCGCCCGTCGGCCGGTCCGCGTCGAGCCAGTAGCGCTGGTGCTGGAAGGCGTAGGTGGGCAGATCGATCCGGCGGGCACCGGTACCCGAGAAGGCGGCCTGCCAGTCGATGTCGATGCCCTCCACATGGAGCGCTGCGGCTGCCGCGAGTACGGCCTCGTGCTCGTGCCGGTCCCGGCGGAGTGCCGGGACGAGCAGCGCCTCACTGTCGTCGGGGAGACAGCCGCGTGCCATGGCGGTGAGAGTTCCGTCGGGACCCAGTTCCAGGTAGCGCGATACACCTTCGGTGTGGAGGGCTCGGATGCCGTCGGCGAACCGGACCGCCTCCCGGACGTGCCGCACCCAGTACTCCGCCGAGCACAGTTCCTCCGTGGTGGCGAGAGTGCCGGTGAGGTTGGAGACCACGGGAATGCGCGGCGCCTGGAACGACAGCTTCTCCGCCACCGAACGGAAGGCATCGAGCATGCCATCCATGTGAGCCGAGTGGAACGCATGACTCACCCGCAGACGCGACGTCTTCACCCCGGCAGCAGAGAAGCGCTCGGCCACCGCCACGACCGCATCGCGGTCACCGGAAATCACCACCGACTGCGGACCATTGACCGCAGCGACGGACACACCGGCCGTGTCTTCGAGGAGCATCCGCACCTCTGCCTCGGAAGAGGCGATGGCCACCATCGCCCCACCCTCCGGCAGAGCCTGCATCAACCGCGCACGCGCCGCCACCAGCACCGCGGCATCCGCCAGG
>NZ_JBYITE010000110.1:0-1498 GCF_057709105.1 Streptomyces sp. bgisy100 | reverse complement strand
CGTGACGGTCACGCTCTCACCGGCCACCGAGGGATCCGGCGCCGAGACGACCGTGGTCGCCGTGGCCGCGTGATCCACGGCGTGGGTGTCGCTGCCGGTGGACGGGGCGAACCCGGTGTCCCCTTCGTAGGTGGCGGTCACGGTGTACGGGCTGCCGGAGGTGCCGGCGTAGGCGTGGGTCACCGTCGCGGCGCCGCCGGAGACGGCCGCCGTCTTCGGCACCGAGCCGTCCCCGAAGTCGAAGACCACATTGCCGGTCGGTGCGCCGGAGCCCGGCGCCTGCGGTGTCACCGTCGCGGTGAACGAGACCTCCTGGCCCGCCACGGACGGGTCCGGCGAGGACACCACCGACGTCACCGTCGACGCCTGCGTCACCACCTGGGTGTCGGTCCCGGTCGACGAGGCGTAACCGATGGCGCCGCCGTAGGCCGCGGTGACCGTGAACGGGCTGCCCGCCGCGGTGTCGTACGCATGGGTCACCGTCGCGGTTCCGCCGGAGAGGGGCACGGTCACCGGTGCCGAACCGTCGCCGAAGACGAACGTCAGGGTGCCCGTGGGCGTTCCGGAGCCCGGCGCGTCGGCGGTCACCGTCGCGGTGAAGGTCACCGGCTGCCCGGTCACCGACGGGTCCGGCGACGATGTCACCGACGTCGTGGTCGTCGCCGGAACGAGGGTGTGCGTGTCCGTCCCGGTGGAAGACGTGAAGTCGGTGCTCCCGCCGTAGACGGCGCTGACGGTGAACGGGCTGCCGTCCGCGCTCGGATAGGTGTGCGTGACGGTGGCGACGCCGTCGGCCAGCGGTGCGGTGACGGACGGTGTTCCGTCGCCGAACACGAACGTCACCGTGCCGGGCGGCGTGCCGGCCTCGGCCCGGTCCGGGACCACCGTCGCCGTGATGACGACGGCCTGCCCCGTCGCCGACGGGTCCGGTGCGGTGGTCACCGTGGTCACGGTGGCCGCCCGGTTCACCGTCTGCGGCTCGGTGCCCGTGGACGGGGCGAAGTCGGCGTCGCCGTCGTAGGTCGCGACGGCGGTGTACGGGCTGCCCACCGTGCCGGTGTAGGTGTGTTCGACGGTCGCCACGCCGCCCACGAGGAGCGCGGAGCGGCCCGGGGAGCCGTCGCCGAAGTCGAAGGTGACCGTGCCGGCCGGAGTGCCGCTTCCGGGGGCGACCGGGGCGACCGCCGCGGTGAACGACACCACCTGCCCCACCGAGGACGGATCCGGGGACGACGTCAGGACCGTGGTGGTGTCCGCCCGCCCGACGGTCTGGGTGTCCGTGCCGGTGGACGGGACGAACCCGGTGTCGCCGTTGTAGACCGCCGTCACCGTGAACGGGCTTCCCGACACCTGCTGGTAGGTATGGGCGATCGTCGCGACTCCGTCGGAGACCGCGGCCGTGACGGCCGGGGAGCCGTCACCGAGGAAGAAGGTGACCGTGCCCGTCGGGGTGCCCGCCCCCGGCGCCAGGGTGGCGACCGCCGCCGTGAACACCACC
>NZ_JBYITE010000108.1:0-1559 GCF_057709105.1 Streptomyces sp. bgisy100 | reverse complement strand
GCACGGCCAGCACACCGGAAAGTGCCGGATGGTCTGCGATGACGTCCTTCAGCCGACGGGCCAGTTCGTCACGGTCGGATGTCGCGTCCGACAGTTCGAGGGACAGGACCTCGGCCCCGCGGGCTCGCAGTGCATCGCCGGCCCAGGTACCGACGCGGCTGCCCTCGGGCATGGCCACGAGCCAGGTTCCGGAGAGCGGCTGAGGAGAGGGCTCGCTCACCGGTCGCCATTCCACGCGATAGCGCCAGTCCTGGATGGTCGAACGCTCCCGGCCCTGCTGTCGCCATCGGGACAGCAACGGCACCATCGCACGCACCGATGCGTCGTCCGGCACGTCCAGCACGGACGCCAGGGTGGCGACATCCTCGCTGTCCACGGCTTCCCAGAAGGCCGAGTCCGCCGTGTTGAGCTGCTGCTCGTCGGACTGCGGTTCCGGAACGATCCAGTACCGCTCACGCTCGAAGGCATACGTCGGCAGGTCGACGCGACGGGCACCCGTACCCGCGAACACCGCCCGCCAGTCGATCTCCACACCGTGAACATGCAGGCCCGAGACCACGCCCAGGAGTGTTTCCGCCTCCGACCGGTCGCGGCGGAGTGCCGGGACGAGGAGTGCCCTGCTGTCGTCGGGGAGGCAGTCGCGGACCATGGCGGTGAGGACGCCGTCCGGGCCCAGTTCCAGGTAGCGCGAGACCCCTTCGGCGTGCAGGGTCTGAACACCG
Organism: Streptomyces sp. bgisy100; assembly: GCF_057709105.1. NCBI lineage: Bacteria > Bacillati > Actinomycetota > Actinomycetes > Kitasatosporales > Streptomycetaceae > Streptomyces > Streptomyces sp. bgisy100. Next base: position 837 of record NZ_JBYITE010000108.1, on the reverse strand, counting down.
TCGGCGAACCGGACCGCCTCCCGGACGTGCCGCACCCAGTACTCCACCGAGCACAGTTCCTCCGTGGTGGCGAGAGTACCGGTGAGGTTGGAGACCACCGGAATCCGTGGTGCTTCGAACGACAACTTCCCGACGACCGACGCGAACTCCTGCAGCATCCCGTCCATGTGAGTCGAGTGGAACGCATGGCTCACCCGCAGACGTGACGTCTTCACCCCGGACGCGGAGAAACGCTCAGCCACTGCCAGCACGGCATCCGCATCACCGGAGATCACCACCGACTGGGGACCGTTGACCGCGGCGATGGAAACACCGGAGACGGTCGTCATCGACGTGCGCACTTCGGCTTCGGAGGTGGCGATGGCCACCATCGCCCCACCCTCCGGCAGAGCCTGCATCAACCGGGCACGCGCCGCCACCAGCACCGCAGCATCCGCCAGGGACAGTACGCCCGCCACATGGGCAGCCGTCAACTCGCCCACCGAATGACCGGCCACATACTCCGGCCGCACACCCCACGACTCCACCAGGCGGAACAGAGCCACCTCAAGAGCAAACAACGCCGGCTGCGTGAAACCCGTCCGGTCCAACACCCCGGCGTCCGTACCGAAGACCACACCCCGCAGCGGACGCTCCACATGCCGGTCCAGCTCACCACAGACAGCGTCGAACGCCTCCGCGAACACCGGGAAACGGGTGTAGAGCTCGCGGCCCATCGACAGGCGCTGGGAACCCTGACCGGTGAACAACACCGCCAGCTTCCCCACACCAGCAGCGCCCTCCACCACACCCGGCGCCACACCACCCGACGCAAAGGCAGCCAAAGCAGAGACACCA
>NZ_JBYITE010000107.1:0-1628 GCF_057709105.1 Streptomyces sp. bgisy100 | reverse complement strand
CTAGGGCCTGTCTGACAAATGATCACCTGGCCGCTTCACGGAGCCAGAGGATCAGGGAGGCCAGGACGACTCCCGCGCGGTACCGGTTCGCGAGCTTGTCGAACCTGGTTGCGATCGCGCGGAACTGTTTGAGGCGAGCGAAGCATCGTTCGACCACGTTGCGGTCGCGATAGATCTCCGTGTCGAAGACGGGTGGCCGACCACCGCGGCGCCCCCGGCGCCGACGGTTGGCCACCTGGTCGCGGCGCTCGGGGATCGTGGCAGCGATACCCCGACGCCTCAGCAGATGACGGATGGCCCTGCTGGAATACGCCTTATCACCCAGCACACGGTCCGGTGTCGTGCGCGGACGGCCCGTGCCGGCCCGAGGAGTGCGTACCCCATTGAGGACATCGGCGAATGCTGTGGCGTCGTTGACGTTTCCGGGTGTGAGCACAATCGACAGCGGCAGCCCCCGGCGGTCGACGGCGAGATGGACCTTGGTGGTCAACCCGCCCCGAGACCGACCGAGTGCCTGGCACGCCTGCGAGCGGCCCGGATCTTCCAGTTCGTCCCCGTCCACGTCCCCCTTTTACGGGCGCCTGCGGCATGCTGATGGGCCCGGTTGACCGTGGAGTCGACGGCGACGGTCCACTCCACCCGGCCCGCCGCATCGTCACGGACCTGGACGTGTTCCAGCAGCTTCGCCCATGTGCCATCGGCCTCCCAGCGGGCGAACCGCTCGTAGACGGTCTGCCACGGCCCATACCGCTCGGGTAGGTCGCGCCACGGGGCCCCGGTCCGCAGCCGCCACAGCACCCCGTTGACCACCTGCCGGTGATCACGCCACGGACGGCCGCGTCCGTCCACCTGCGGCAACAGGGGCTCTATTCGCCCCCATGCCGCATCCGTCAACTCACCTCGACCCGCCACAAGATCAATTATCAGACCGGCTATAGAGTCCTGCCCGTGGCAAATCATCAGGACGACACCAGGACGGCCTACGACGGTGTCGTCGAGCTGTACGCATCGCTGTTCGCAAACCGGCTGGAGACACAGCCTTTCTCCCGGGCCATGATCGGCACCTTCGCCGAACTGGTGCGCGCGACGGGCAACCCGCGGGCAGCGGACGTCGGGTGCGGGCCCGGACATCTGACAGCCATGCTGCACGAACTGGGCTTGGACGCCTTCGGACTCGACCTTGCCCCCGGCATGGTCGACCACGCCCGGCAGGCCCATCCGGCGCTGCGCTTCCAAGAGGCGCGGATGGAATCCCTGCCGATCGAGGACGGCGCGCTCGGCGGCGTGCTGGCCCACTACTCGATGATCCACACCCCTCCGGGGGAGCTGCCGGAGCTACTCTCCGAACAGGTACGCGTCCTGGCGCCGGATGGCCTGCTCCTGGTCTCCTTCTTCGGGACCGACGGACAAGAACCGGTTCGCTTCAACCACAAAGTGGCGCCCGCCTACAGCTGGCCGGCAGATAGCCTCGCCGAACTGCTGGCCGATGCCGGGCTCGATCCCTTCGCCCGGCTGCTCCACGATCCGGCCTCTGAACGGGGTTTCCTCGACGCGCACCTGCTGGCCCGCCGCTCGTAGGTCCTGCCCGGCAATACCCGCCAGACGTCGGCGCATATCCGGGCTGCCAG
>NZ_JBYITE010000106.1:0-2277 GCF_057709105.1 Streptomyces sp. bgisy100 | reverse complement strand
ACATTGGGCTCGGAGTCGAGCCGTACCAAGGGGGCGTCGTCGCTGGCCGGGGCCGCTTCGAGGATGACGTGCGCATTGGTGCCGCTCACGCCGAAGGAGGAAACGCCCGCTCGACGCGGCTGCCCGGTGTCCGGCCAGTCCACCGGCTGCGTCACGAGTTCGACAGCGCCGGCCGACCAGTCCACCTGCGAGGTGGGCTCATCGACATGGAGCGTCCGGGGCAGGACTCCGTGGCGCATGGCCTGAACCATCTTGATGACACCCGCCACACCCGCGGCCGCCTGTGTGTGCCCAAGGTTCGACTTCACCGAACCCAGACGCAACGGACGGCCGTCCGCACGCCCCTGACCATAGGTCGCCAGCAACGCCTGCGCCTCGATCGGATCACCCAGTGCCGTACCCGTGCCGTGCGCCTCCACCGCATCCACCTCCTCGGGCGACATGCGGGCGTTGGCGAGCGCCTGCCGGATGACGCGCTGCTGCGACGGACCGTTCGGCGCCGTCAGACCATTCGACGCACCGTCCTGGTTCACCGCCGAACCCCGCAGCACCGCCAGCACCGGATGACCGTTCCGACGAGCATCGGACAGCCGCTCCACCAGCAGCATCCCCACACCCTCGGCCCAGCCCGTACCGTCCGCCGCATCCGCGAACGCCTTGCACCGGCCGTCCGCCGCCAGACCCCGCTGACGGCTGAACTCGATGAAGGCGGCCGGGGTCGCCATGACGGTGACGCCGCCGGCCAGGGCCATCGTGCATTCGCCCTGGCGCAGCGACTGCGCTGCCCAGTGAAGAGCAACCAGTGCGGACGAGCAGGCCGTATCGACCGTCACGGCCGGGCCTTCGAGGCCCAGCGAGTACGCCACGCGGCCCGATACGACGCTCGCGGCATGGCCGATGCCGCGGTAGCCCTCGGTGCTCTCCGGAGCGTGCCGGGACAGTGTCGCGTAGTCCTGGCCGTTGGTGCCCGCGAAGACACCGACGCGGCTGCCCCGTACGGACAGCGGGTCGATTCCCGCCTGTTCGAACGCCTCCCACGAGGTCTCCAGCAGCAGGCGCTGCTGCGGGTCCATCGCGAGCGCCTCACGCGGCGAAATCCCGAAGAACCCGGCGTCGAACTCCGCCGCGTCGTGCAGGAAACCGCCCTCACGGACATAGCTCGTGCCCGGACGGTCCGGGTCCGGATCGAACAGCCCGTCCAGGTCCCAGCCGCGGTCGGTGGGGAACCCGGAGAGGCCGCTGCGCCCCTCGGCCAAGAGGTTCCACAGGTCCTCGGGGGAGCTGACGCCCCCGGGGAACCGGCAGCTCATCCCCACAATGACGATGGGGTCGTCGTCCACGGGGAGGCTGCCCTCGATCGGAGGTCCGGAGAGGGCCTCCGGGTTCTCGTCCGTGAGTTCGGCGAGGAGATGGCGCGCCAGAGCCTCGGAGGTGGGGTGATCGAACGCGAGTGTGGCGGGCAGGGCCAGTCCGGTACTCCGCTGCAACCGAGTACGGAGTTCGACCGCGGTGAGCGAATCGAATCCGAGGTCGCGGAAGGCGCGCGTCGACTGCACCGCATCCGGCGAGGCGTGTCCGAGGGCGGCGGATGCCTGCTCGCGGACCAGGGAGAGCATCTCTGCTTCACGCTCAGCCGCTGACAGCTCCTTCAGCCGCTGCCCGAGCCCGAGGGCAGGTGCCGGATCCGATGAGACCTCAACGCCTGATGCTGCCCATGCCTCTTGTGCTTCGGGGAGTTCGGTGAGGAGGGGGCTGGGGCGGGCGGCGGTGAAGGACGGGGCGAACCGTTCCCAGTCCAGGTCCGCAACCGTCACCACCGTGTCGCCCTGCTTCAACGCCACCCGCAATGCGGCCAACGCCAGTTCAGGCGCCATCGCACCCACACCACTGCGCCGCAGCCGCTCCTCCACGGCACGACCGTCAGCAGCCATCCCCTCATCGGCCCACGCACCCCACGCCACCGACGTAACAGGCAGACCCTCCTGACGCCGCACCACCGCCAACGCATCCAAAAACGCATTCGCAGCCGCGTAATTGCCCTGCCCCGCACTCCCCGCGGTGCCCGCGAAGGAGGAGAACATCACAAACGCCGACAGATCCAGATCACGCGTCAACTCATGCAGATTCCACGCCGCATCCGCCTTGGCCTTACGAACCGTGGCGAAGCGCTCGGGGGTGAGCGACTCGATGACCCCGTCATCGAGGACGCCGGCCGTGTGGAACACAGCGGTCAGCGGGTGTTCGGCGGGCTGGGAAGCCAGAAGGCCGGTCAGAGCT
>NZ_JBYITE010000105.1:0-2366 GCF_057709105.1 Streptomyces sp. bgisy100 | reverse complement strand
CAGAGCGGTCAGAGCTGTCACGCCGTCCTCGCGGCTGGGAGCCACCACCGCGGCCCGGTGCTCCAACACGGCACGCGACGTCACCAGCGAGAAACCCACATCGGCGACGGACAGCCCCGGCTCGTCCTTCAGCAGCGAAGCCAGCCGACCCGCCTGCGCCCGCAGCGCGTCCACGCTGCGCCCCGACAACACCCACGGCACCACGACCGGACCATCCGGCGTGCCGGTGACGGCGGTTTCCGTGGTGTCGACCGGTGCGGCCTGTTCGAGGATGACGTGCGCGTTGGTGCCGCTGATGCCGAACGAGGACACACCCGCCCGGCGGAGCCGGCCGGTCCGGGGCCAGTCCATGGACTGGGTGAGCAGTTGCGCCGAGCCTGCGGTCCAGTCCACGTGGGGTGTGGGCTCGTCGACGTGCAGGGTCTGCGGCAGTACGCCGTGGCGCATCGCCATGACCATCTTGATGACACCCGCGACGCCCGCGGCCGCCTGCGTGTGACCCAGGTTCGACTTCACCGAACCCAGCCACACCGGCCGGTCCGCCGGCCGTCCCTGACCATAGGTCGCCAGCAGGGCCTGGGCCTCGATCGGGTCGCCCAGCGTCGTCCCGGTGCCGTGCGCCTCCACGGCGTCCACCTGCTCGGCGGACAGCCGTGCATTGGCGAGCGCCTGGCGGATCACACGCTGCTGGGACGGGCCGTTCGGGGCCGTCAGCCCGTTCGACGCACCGTCCTGGTTCACCGCCGAACCCCGCACCACCGCCAGCACCTGATGACCGTTCCGACGAGCATCGGACAGCCGCTCCACCAGCAGCATCCCCACACCCTCGGCCCAGCCCGTACCGTCCGCGGCCCCCGCGAAGGACTTGCACCGGCCGTCCGCCGCCAGACCCCGCTGACGGCTGAACTCCACGAACACACCCGGCGTCGACATCACCGTGGCACCGCCCACCAGCGCCATCGAACACTCACCCTGCCGCAGCGACTGCGCCGCCCAGTGGAGAGCCACCAGGGAGGAGGAGCACGCCGTGTCCACAGTGACCGCCGGTCCCTCCAGGCCCAGTGTGTACGCGACGCGACCGGTGGCCACACTGCCCGCGCTGCCGTTGCCGAGGTAGCCCTCCAGCCCCTCCGGTATCTCGGTGAGGCGGGAGCCGTAGTCGTGGTACATCACTCCGGTGAAGACACCGGTCCGGCTGCCGCGCAGCGAGGTCGGGTCGATGCCCGCACGCTCCAGCGCCTCCCACGAGGTCTCCAGCAGCAGCCGCTGCTGCGGGTCCATCGCCAGCGCCTCACGCGGCGAAATCCCGAAGAACTCCGCGTCGAAGTCCGCCGCGTCGTGCAGGAAGCCGCCCTCACGGGCGTAGCTGGTGCCGGACCGGCCGGTGTCGGTGTCGAAGAGCGCTTCGAGATCCCACCCCCGGTCCGCAGGGAACGGTGAGACCCCGTCCCCACCGGCCGCGACGAGCCGCCACAGGTCGTCCGGCGAGCCGACTCCTCCCGGATAGCGGCAGCTCATGCCGATGATGGCGATCGGGTCGTCCGCCACGGCCACGGCTGACGCGGTCGGCTCCGGAGCGCCGTCTTCGAGGGCTCCGCCGAGGAGCTCCTCGCGGATGAGTTCGGCGATGGCCGTGGGAGTCGGGTGGTCGAAGACCAGCGTGGCGGGAAGCCTGATCCCTGTCTCCGTGGTGAGCCGGTTGCGCAGTTCGACGGCGGTGAGCGAGTCGAAGCCGACGTCCTTGAAGGCTCGTTGGGGCTGCACCGCATCCGGTGCACCGTGTCCGAGGACCGCCGCGACATGGGTGCGGACGAAGTCCAGGAGCATCCGGTCCTGATCGGCGGCGGGCGCCGCGAGCAGTCGTGCCCTGAGGGCGTTGTCCTGGCTCTGCTCGGCAGCTGCGGTACGGCGCGACGGCATGCGTACCAGGGACCGCAGCATCGCGGGCACAGCCGGCTGGGTGGCCAGCGCGGCAGGGTTCAGGTGGACGGGGGCGAGGACGGCATGGTCGGCCGCTCGGGCCGCGTCGAGCAACGCCAACCCTTCCACCTGGGACAACGGACGCATCCCCGCCCGCGCCATCCGCGCCACATCGGCCTCGGACAGGCCGCCGGTCATGCCGCTGCTCCGGCTCACACCGCTGTCCTGGGCCCACAGCCCCCAGGCGAGGGACTGACCGGGCAGACCCTGGGCCCGACGATGCTGCGCAAGCGCGTCCAGGAGCGCGTTGGCGGCAGCGTAGTTGCCCTGCCCGGCCGCACCCAGCAGACCGGCCGCCGAGGAGAACAACACGAACGCCGACAGGTCCATGTCCCGCGTCAGATCGTGCAGGTTCAGCGCCGCATCCACCTTCGGACGCAGAACCG
>NZ_JBYITE010000104.1:0-2676 GCF_057709105.1 Streptomyces sp. bgisy100 | reverse complement strand
CAACTGAGGACAAGCCCTCGGCCTATTAGTACCAGTCAACTCCACACGTTACCGTGCTTCCATATCTGGCCTATCAACCCAGTCGTCTACTGGGAGCCTTACCCTCTCAAGGAGGTGGGAATACTCATCTCGAAGCAGGCTTCCCGCTTAGATGCTTTCAGCGGTTATCCCTCCCGAACGTAGCCAACCAGCCATGCCCTTGGCAGGACAACTGGCACACCAGAGGTTCGTCCGTCCCGGTCCTCTCGTACTAGGGACAGCCCTTCTCAATATTCCTACGCGCACAGCGGATAGGGACCGAACTGTCTCACGACGTTCTAAACCCAGCTCGCGTACCGCTTTAATGGGCGAACAGCCCAACCCTTGGGACCGACTCCAGCCCCAGGATGCGACGAGCCGACATCGAGGTGCCAAACCATCCCGTCGATATGGACTCTTGGGGAAGATCAGCCTGTTATCCCCGGGGTACCTTTTATCCGTTGAGCGACGGCGCTTCCACAAGCCACCGCCGGATCACTAGTCCCGACTTTCGTCCCTGCTCGACCCGTCGGTCTCACAGTCAAGCTCCCTTGTGCACTTACACTCAACACCTGATTGCCAACCAGGCTGAGGGAACCTTTGGGCGCCTCCGTTACTCTTTAGGAGGCAACCGCCCCAGTTAAACTACCCACCAGACACTGTCCCTGATCCGGATCACGGACCCAGGTTAGACATCCAGCACGACCAGAGTGGTATTTCAACGACGACTCCACACACACTGGCGTGCATGCTTCACAGTCTCCCACCTATCCTACACAAGCCGAACCGAACACCAATATCAAGCTATAGTAAAGGTCCCGGGGTCTTTCCGTCCTGCTGCGCGAAACGAGCATCTTTACTCGTAGTGCAATTTCACCGGGCCTATGGTTGAGACAGTCGAGAAGTCGTTACGCCATTCGTGCAGGTCGGAACTTACCCGACAAGGAATTTCGCTACCTTAGGATGGTTATAGTTACCACCGCCGTTTACTGGCGCTTAAGTTCTCAGCTTCGCCAGAACGAATCCTGGCTAACCGGTCCCCTTAACGTTCCAGCACCGGGCAGGCGTCAGTCCGTATACATCGCCTTACGGCTTCGCACGGACCTGTGTTTTTAGTAAACAGTCGCTTCTCGCTGGTCTCTGCGGCCACCACCAGCTCAGAGTGCAAAACTCATCACCAGCAATGGCCCCCCTTCTCCCGAAGTTACGGGGGCATTTTGCCGAGTTCCTTAACCATAGTTCACCCGAACGCCTCGGTATTCTCTACCTGACCACCTGAGTCGGTTTAGGGTACGGGCCGCCATGAAACTCGCTAGAGGCTTTTCTCGACAGCATAGGATCATCCACTTCACCACAATCGGCTCGGCATCAGGTCTCAGCCTCAATGTGTGACGGATTTACCTACCACACGGCCTACACCCTTACCCCGGGACAACCACCGCCCGGGCTGGACTACCTTCCTGCGTCACCCCATCACTTACCTACTACCACCTTGGATCGGCGGCTCCACCACTCCCCTTTGCCCGAAGGCTCCAGGGCGGCTTCACGGCCTTAGCATCAGAGGATTCGATATTGGGCGCTTCAAAGCGGGTACCGGAATATCAACCGGTTGTCCATCGACTACGCCTGTCGGCCTCGCCTTAGGTCCCGACTTACCCTGGGCAGATCAGCTTGACCCAGGAACCCTTAGTCAATCGGCGCACACGTTTCCCACGTGTGTATCGCTACTCATGCCTGCATTCTCACTCGTGAACCGTCCACAACTCGCTTCCGCGGCTGCTTCACCCGGCACACGACGCTCCCCTACCCATCCCAGCGGGCGTTGGCCCTCATGCTGGAATGACACGACTTCGGCGGTACGCTTGAGCCCCGCTACATTGTCGGCGCGGAATCACTTGACCAGTGAGCTATTACGCACTCTTTCAAGGGTGGCTGCTTCTAAGCCAACCTCCTGGTTGTCTCTGCGACTCCACATCCTTTCCCACTTAGCGTACGCTTAGGGGCCTTAGTCGATGCTCTGGGCTGTTTCCCTCTCGACCATGGAGCTTATCCCCCACAGTCTCACTGCCGCGCTCTCACTTACCGGCATTCGGAGTTTGGCTAAGGTCAGTAACCCGGTAGGGCCCATCGCCTATCCAGTGCTCTACCTCCGGCAAGAAACACACGACGCTGCACCTAAATGCATTTCGGGGAGAACCAGCTATCACGGAGTTTGATTGGCCTTTCACCCCTAACCACAGGTCATCCCCCAGGTTTTCAACCCTGGTGGGTTCGGTCCTCCACACGGTCTTACCCGCGCTTCAACCTGCCCATGGCTAGATCACTCCGCTTCGGGTCTTGGGCGCGCTACTGGGTCGCCCTATTCGGACTCGCTTTCGCTACGGCTTCCCCACACGGGTTAACCTCGCAACACACCGCAAACTCGCAGGCTCATTCTTCAAAAGGCACGCAGTCACGACGCACCGAGCAAGCTCGATGCGCGACGCTCCCACGGCTTGTAGGCACACGGTTTCAGGTACTATTTCACTCCGCTCCCGCGGTACTTTTCACCATTCCCTCACGGTACTATCCGCTATCGGTCACCAGGGAATATTTAGGCTTAGCGGGTGGTCCCGCCAGATTCACACGGGATTTCTCGGGCCCCGTGCTACTTGGGTG
>NZ_JBYITE010000103.1:0-2679 GCF_057709105.1 Streptomyces sp. bgisy100 | reverse complement strand
AGCCGAGAACACCAACGGAACCACCGCAGATGCAGCTGTAGCCTCTCGGGGTTCCTCGGTGACAGCAGACGTGGGAACGCCTTCGATGATGACGTGGGCGTTGGTGCCGCTCACGCCGAACGAGGACACGCCCGCCCGTCGGGGCTCGCCGGTCTCGGGCCAGGAGGCGGCCTCGGTCAGCAGCTCTACCGCACCAGCGGACCAGTCGACCTTCGACGACGGCTGATCGACATGGAGCGTCCGGGGCAGCACACCGTGGCGCATGGCCTGAACCATCTTGATGACACCCGCGACACCCGCGGCCGCCTGTGTGTGACCCAGGTTCGACTTCACCGAACCCAGACGCAACGGACGGCCGTCCGGACGCCCCTGACCATATGTGGCCAGCAGCGCCTGCGCCTCGATCGGGTCACCGAGTGCGGTTCCGGTGCCGTGCGCCTCCACCGCATCCACCTGCTCGGCGGACAGCCCGGCGCTCTCCAGCGCCTGCCGGATGACGCGTTGCTGCGACGGACCGTTCGGCGCCGTCAACCCACTGGACGCACCGTCCTGATTGACCGCACTGCCGCGCACCACCGCCAGCACCTGATGACCGTTCCGACGAGCATCGGACAGCCGCTCCACCAGCAGCATCCCCACACCCTCGGCCCAACCCGTGCCATCCGCCGCATCCGCGAACGCCTTGCACCGACCATCCGCCGCCAGACCCCGCTGACGGCTGAACTCCAGGAAGGCACCCGGCGTCGACATGACTGTCACGCCACCCGCCAGGGCGAGGGAGCACTCCCCGTGCCGCAGGGCTTCGGCAGCCAGGTGCAGGGCCACGAGGGACGAGGAGCACGCGGTGTCCACCGTGACGGCCGGGCCCTCCAGGCCAAGGGTGTACGACACCCGGCCCGACAGCACGCTGGCGGCGTTCCCGGTGCCCAGGTAGCCCGCCGTGTCGTCCTCCGCGTCGGCCAGGAGCTGCGGATAGTCCTGGCCATTGGTGCCCGCGAAGACACCGGTCCGGCTGCCGCGCAGCGCCAGCGGGTCGATACCGGCCCGCTCCAGCGCCTCCCACGAGGTCTCCAGGAGCAGCCGCTGCTGCGGGTCCATCGCCAGCGCCTCACGCGGGGATATCCCGAAGAAGTCGGCGTCGAACTGCGGGGCGTCGTGCAGGAAACCGCCCTCACGCACATAGCTGGTACCGGGGTGGTCGGGGTCCGGGTCGAAGAGCTGATCGAGTGCCCAGCCACGGTCGGCCGGGAACTCGGTCATGCCGTCCCGGCCGGCCGAGAGCAGGTCCCACAGCCCTTCCGGCGAGGTGACCCCGCCGGGGAAGCGGCAGCTCATTCCGACGATGGCGACCGGTTCGTGGGTGCCGTCCTCCAGCTCCGCAAGGCGGCGCCGGGTCCGGCGCAGGTCGGTCGTGACCCGCTTGAGGTATTCGCGGAGCTTCTCTTCGTTCGGTACCTCAGTGGACACAGCACATCACCCCAGCTGGAATTGCGAGACAGTCAACGTGATCGGATCGAATACGGCGGTTCTCAGAACTCTCCGAGCTCCTCGTCGATGAGCTGGAAGATTTCCTCGTCCGTGGCCGCGTCGATCCGGTCTGCGTCCCCGTCCGGTACGGGAACGGCGCCGCGCCACTTCGTCAGCATGTCGTTCAGCCTGGTGACAACCTCTCTGCGGTCCTGGTCGGACTCCATCGACGCCAGAGCGGCCTCGACCCTGTTGAGCTCCGCGAGCGTGGAGTCCGCTGACATCGAGTCGGCTCCGGGGGCGTCGGTCTGTTCGCTCGAAGCCGTCATGTCACACAGATGCGCGACGAGCGCGCTCGGCGTGGGGTGGTCGAAGAGCAGCGTGGCCGGCAGGGCGATGCCGGTCAGACGCCGCAGTCCGTTCCGGAGTTCGACCGCGGTCAGGGAGTCGAAGCCCAGGTCGAGGAAGCCTCGGTCGGGCTCCACCGACTGGGGCGAGGCGTGTCCGAGGACGGTGGCGACCTGCGTGCGGACCACCTCCAGGAGGATACGCCGACGTCCGCTCGTGGACTGACCGGCGAGACGCTCCGCCAGATCGGTGCCGCCCGGCTCGGTCGCTGCCCCGGTCCGCGCGTCTGCCGTGGAGCTCAGGGCCTGCTGCGCATCGGGGAGTTCGGTGAGGAGGGGGCTGGGGCGGGCGGCGGTGAAGGACGGGGCGAACCGTTCCCAGTCCAGGTCCGCAACCGTCACCACCGTGTCGTCCTGTTTCAACGCCACCCGCAGAGCCGCCAGCGCCAGATCGGGGGCCATCGCACCCACACCGCTGCGCCGCAGCCGCTCCTCCACGGCACGACCGTCAGCAGCCATTCCCTCATCGGCCCACGCACCCCACGCCACCGACGTAGCAGGCAGACCCTCCTGACGCCGCACCACCGCCAACGCATCCAAAAACGCATTCGCAGCCGCGTAATTGCCCTGCCCCGCACTCCCCGCGGTGCTCGCCAAGGAGGAGAACATCACAAACGCCGACAGATCCAGATCACGCGTCAACTCATGCAGATTCCACGCCGCATCCGCCTTCGGTCGTAGCACGGTGTCGAGGCGCTCGGCGGTCATGGCTTCCACCACACCGTCGTCGAGCGTCCCCGCACAGTGGACGACCGCATCGAGCGGATGCTCCGGTGCGAGGGCGTCCAACACGTGGGCCAGGGCA
>NZ_JBYITE010000102.1:0-2751 GCF_057709105.1 Streptomyces sp. bgisy100 | reverse complement strand
TTAGGCCAGGGAGCACGTCAAACAACCGCAGGGTGGCGCGGCGTGTCGCGGTCCGGACACACGAGACGGGGCCGCAGCCGAAGAGCTGCGGCCCCGTCACGGGGGAGTACCGGAGGAGGGCGCCTACGGCACTTCGACCCAGCGCGCCTTGGACGGCGTGCCCTTGCCGTCGTTGACGAACAGCATGTACCAGCCCGAGGGGACCAGCGAGCGGTCCCGGGGCACGGTCACCTGGATGCCGTCCGCCGTGCGCTTCACGTCCAGGGCGATGGACCGCTGGTCCACATCGGTGACATGGGTGACGGCGCTGGGGCGCATCAGCCGCGCCGTCTTGATCTTCTCCGGGTGCTCGGTCCCGAACGTGGCGGTCCCGCCGCGGCGGACCTGCTTCGGGCCGGAGGTGAGCTTCGGCCGCGAATCCCGGTAGAGGTAGGGCGGGGTGTAGATCTCGATGCGCTTCTCGAAGACGCCCGGCTTGGTGTTGTCGTCATCGGCGTAGAGCGAGTCCGAGCCGAAGATCATGACCCGGCCGTCCGGCAGGAGCACGGTGCCGGAGTGGTAGTTGCGGCCCACGGTGGGATCGGCGACCCGGCGGAACGTGTCCTTCTTCGGGTTGTAGATCTGGGCCTTGAGGATGTTGCTGCCGCTGCGCCCGCGGTAGTCGCCGGAGCCGCCGGAAACGAAGACCGTGTCGTCCGGGAGGATCGAGCCGCCGGGGTAGCGGGTGCCCTCGGACAGCGGCGCGCCGTCCCGGAAGCGCGGGTCGCGCTTCTTGAGGTCGACCAGCCGGGTCTTCTCGGAGGACTTGGCCGACTCACCGACCCCGCCGCCGCCGATCACCATGAACTTCTGCTCCTGGGCGGGCGGCAGCATCACGGACATCGAGGTCTCCAGGACGTCCGGGTCGCTCATGCCGCGCACCGGGGAGAACCGGTTGGTGTCCACGTCCCACAGGCCGGGGGTACGGCCCTGGGTGGCCGGACCGTAGCCCGCGTTGGAGCCGGTGTAGAAGATCTTGCCGCCGCCTGTCAGGAACAGGGCCGGGTAGGTCGGGAAGAAGCGCTGCTTGGGCAGGTAGGTCCACTTCTTCGTCTTCGGGTCGTAGACCTCGTTCTTGCCCGGGACGACCTGCCCGATCTCGTCGAGACCGGAGACCGAGAGGACCTTGCCGTCCTTCAGCGTGGTCAGCGTCGGGTACCAGCGGGCCTCGTGCATCGGGTCGACCCGGATGTACTTCTCGGCGACCGGGTCGAACTCGAAGGAGTCCTTGATCCCCTGGAAGTCCTTCTTGTCGAAGGACAGCTTGTTGGCGATGCCGTAGAGGTTCTTCGCCTCGGAGCCCTTGAGCCCCTGGATGCGGTAGTTGTCGGTGTCGCCGGTGGAGTACTGGCGGCCGCGCTTCCGCGCCTCGACGTAGACCCGCGCCTCGCTGGCGGTGACGGTCGCCCGGCCGGTCACCGGGTCGACCCGCTTCTTCGCCCGGGGGACGAGCAGATTGTCCTTGGACTCGAAGATCTTGCCGCTGCTCTTGCCGGTGAAGAGGGTGCCCGGGGGAAGGGTCTTGGGGGCGTCCGGGTTCTCGTTCTTGACGATCATCAGGCCGCCGGCCTTGTTCACATCGCCCTGGAGCTTCTCGTAGCGGGCGGTGCCGCCCGCCACCAGCAGCTTGCCGTCGGGCAGCTGGGTGTGCCCGGCGCAGAACATGTCCTTGGGGGTCGGAATGTTCTTGTAGGTGTTCGTCTTCGGGTCCCACAGGACCGAGCGGAAGGTCTTGGACGCGAACATCTTGGCGTTGTTGCCCGATCCGGCGATCAGCAGCACCTTGCCGGTGTGCAGCAGCGCGGCGTGGATCGAGTGGATCTGGTTCTTCTGCGGGATGTCCAGCAGGTCCCAGTGGCCGTTGTCCGCCTTGTACTCCGGCCGGTTGATCGAGTACGTGTGGTACTTCTCCGTGCCGAAGCGGTAGAGGGCCGGACCGTTCATTCCGGCCACGACGAGTACCGCCGCCGCGCCGATGGATATGCGTCGGGCGCGGCGGCTCGGACGGTACTTCATGTGTGACGTCCCCCAAGGGCGATCTGCATGGTCTCTTCGTTGCGGGTCCGGGCGGGCTCGGGCTGCGGGCCTGCGGACGGCCGTTCACCGTCCCCCGGGCCGCCGGAACCGCGGGAGGCGCCGCCCCCGGACTGCTTCTTCCGCTTCTCCTGCCGGAGGGTCCAGGCCCAGGCGAGGATCGGCGAGGCCGTGATGATCAGCGCGAGCGTGGCCCAGACGATCATCGCGGGGTGGCTGTGGCCGAAGTAGAAGGAGGACGCGAGGGACCCGCCGAAGATCAGCATGAAGAACATGTGGATCCGGAAGGTGCCGAAGAGAGTGTCCGGGCTGGACGAGTCGCCCTTGGGGGTCACCACGAACTTGCTCTTGCGCCGCAGCACCGCGTCCATCAGCGAGCGGGCGTAGATGGGGGCGGACAGCGCCGACATCACCATGCCGGCCACGCCGCCGGAGCCCTCGGGCTCGTGCGGGGAGACGTTGTGCCGCCGGTTCCAGATGTACAGCCCGATCTGGAGGGCGGAGGCGTTGCCGTAGAGCATCATCCACATCGCCGGGTCGATCTGGACGCCGGAGGCGCCGAACCCGAGGAACAGCGCACAGCTCAGGGCCGCGAGGATCCAGTTGAGCGCCGATATGGGATAGAAGATCACCATCAGCGTGTAGTTGAACAGCTTGCCCGGCGGCAGGCTGAACGGC
>NZ_JBYITE010000101.1:0-2818 GCF_057709105.1 Streptomyces sp. bgisy100 | reverse complement strand
CCAGGACGTTGCATGCTGCGTTGTGATCACGCTCATGCACGGCGCCACACCGGCCGCAGGTCCACTCGCGGATGTGCAGGGGTTTGGGGCCGTCCCGGAATCCGCAGGCCGAGCAGAGCTGGGAGGAGGGGAAGGCCCGGTCCACTTTGGTGAAGGTGCGGCCGTGTTTGGCGGCCTTGTACTCCAGCATGCCGACGAAGGCAGCCCATCCCGCGTCATGCACGGACTTGGCCAGCCGGCTGCGCCCGAGACCGGACACCGCAAGGTCTTCCACATACAGTCGGGTAGCCGGAGCGCATTGCTGCGCCCCGGCCCCCTCAGAACCGGACGTGCGACTTTCATCGCATCCGGCTCAAGCAAGCCTCATGGGCTCAACGGGTTCTGCTTTACGGGATCGTGCGCCATCCTTGGCATGGTGCTGTCGATGGCACTCGGCGTGTATGAGTCGTAGGTTCTTGCCCTCGTCCGACCCTCCGTCTCGCCGGTATACGAGATGATGCTTGTGCAGCATCTTCGCGGATGCCGCGAACCAGTTGATCCACTCTCGTGGGCTGTCTGGTTCGTATTCGGCTCCGGCGATGAGCGCCTGTCGGCACAGAGGACAGAGCCCCTTTTGCCGGTATGCCAGGGACAGGCTGCGCTTGTCCATCGGCGGTGGCGTCTTCTTACGACGGCGGTTTGCCCAGTAGCTGACCAGAGATGCATCGTCCGGAGACGCTGTTCCCCTGATCTGGGTGTGTCGCACAATGGCCGTCCAGGCGAACTTGGTGAGGTACATGCCGGTCGCCCGGTCCCCCATCACCCAGTGATCCTGTCGGGCCTTGTTGAATCGGCCGAAGTAGCGTCTACAGACCCACTTCTTCGACTTCTTCGGGTGGGAGCGCTTGGCCCACTTGTAGGTGAGCTTCCACACATACGTGTCCAGAGCCGCGAAAGTGACGCTGGATACTACGGTCCGGTAGTACGCCGACCATCCCCTGATGATGGGTGCCAGCTTACTGATTAGCGCCGCAATGTTGGCCCCCCGGAGGGCCATCACCTCGTCACGGAGCCTTTCCCGGATCTTCCTCACGGCGGCCTTGCTCGGCTTGACCAGCATTTTGTTGCCGTACTTCCGGAGATTGAACCCAAGGAAGTCAAAACCCGTGTCCATGTGGACCACCTGGGTCTTTTCTTCGTTGAAGCTCAGCCCTCTGGGTTCCAGCCATGCGTTAAGCCTGTCCTTCACCTCTAACGCTTCCGCCTTGCTGTGACACAGCACAACAAAGTCGTCGGCGTATCGGATCAAGATCGGGGTACCGTCAGCGGCCACGGGGTCTTGCTTCTTCCCCATGCTTCTGTATCGGCACCCGGCCGCCTCCTCCATTCCTTCCAGTGCGATGTTCAGCAGGACCGGGCTGATCACCCCGCCCTGCGGGGTTCCTTCCTCGGTCGGGGAGAATCGGCCGTTCTCCATGACGCCGGCCTTGAGCCACTGCCGGATGAGTTCCCGTGCCGGAAAGTCTCCGATTGCGGCCATGAGGGTGTCATGGTTGATACGGTCGAACGCCGCTGACAGGTCGGCGTCCAAGACCCACAATCGTTTGGCCTTCTTCTTGGCCGTTGCTGTGTAGATGGCCTCGATCGCGTCGTGGCAGCCCCTCCCTGGGCGGAAGCCGTACGACCTCCGCTCGAAGCGGGCCTCCCACTCGGGCTCCAGCGCATTCTTGACGCGGGCTTGTGTCACCCTGTCACAGATGGTCGGGATTCCGAGCGGTCTCTGCTTCCCATTGCTTTTTGGAATGTACACGCGCTTTACCGGCCTGACTCGGCGGGGCACTGCTGACTCCATCTGAGCCGTCAGTACCGCTCTGTCGCGGGGCGTCAGGGCAACTTCCCCATCAACCCCGGCCGTTTGGCGTCCCTTACTCGCCTGCGTTACCCGCTTCACGCTTACTCGCGTGTTGCTGCGGCTCCGCAGCATGAGCTTTTGCAGGTTGCGGACCCTTTTCATGTCCCCATCCCGCGTCGCCTTGAAGATCCTCTGCCTCAGTCGCCGTACGCTCTCCTCTTCCTTGGCCCAGTCGATCTCGTGCCAATCGGATGAGGTAACGCCCTTCGGTCCGTTCGCCGCTTCGACATCGGCGAGCCCTGCAAGCGGCCTCGCCTCCGTCTCCATGGCGTCCAACTTGCCCTCCGGTACTGGTCTCTTAGCTTTGTTCTTCAATGGCTCACCAGACCCACGTGGGCGCTCTTTCGAGCCGGGCCATCCGGCCCGTATCCGGCGGGTTATATCGGCTCGGCATTGCGCATACCGTTTCCGTCTTCCCCTGGCCTTTCGGCCTACCGGCATCCGCTTCTTGGGTCCTCCTGTTCCCGCTAGGGAATTACGCCTTCCTCACGGTTGGCTTACCAGGCTTTCGCCTGGACCCTGACGGGGTTTCCACGTTCCGCACCAACGAGATGCGACTGGGGTGGGTGCCCCCTTTACCCCGAGGCCGAAGGTGTCCGATCCCCGACAAGCGATCCTCGGGGGTCTTCTGGCGCCTTGCAGCGCCGGGCCTTATGGCTGCCGTTTGCTTTGCCATCGGTGCAGCCTGATAGTCACGAGGCATACGGGGGTTCACTCTCGTTCACCCGTCCAGTCTTCCCCTTGCTTGTTGCCCGGCGATGGCCGCAAGGCTCTTGAGCGTGACCGCCCAGCTTCACACCTCGCCGTTACCAGCGACGCATGTGGGCGTGGGGACGGGCCTGGACACTGGCCCGAGGGGCGTCCTCCTTTCGGTGCGCTTCTGTGCGCCCCTACTCGTACGGTGCGACTTCGTGTCGCACCCGCTTG
>NZ_JBYITE010000100.1:0-3397 GCF_057709105.1 Streptomyces sp. bgisy100 | reverse complement strand
TCGAAGCACCTGCGTCCGCCCACCGTCACACCGGGGCGGACAGCGCCGGCGCTGTGGAGAGCACCTTCTGGGAAGCGGTCGAACGCGAGGATCTCGCCTCCCTGACGTCCACGCTGAAGGTGGCGGAAGGCGAGCCGTTCCGTACCGTGCTGCCCGCCCTGTCGTCCTGGCGGCGGCAGCACCGCGAGCTGTCCACGGTGGACCAGTGGCGCTACCGCATCGACTGGCAGCCGTTCCCCGGGGCACAGGCACGTGCCCTCTCCGGGACCTGGCTCGCCCTGCTGCCCCGCGACGGTTCCGGGGACCGCTGGGCGGACGCACTGGAAGCGCGCGGTTCGCACCTGATCCGTGTGCCGCTCGACACGGCACCCCTGCGCGAGGAACTGGCCGGGCGGCTCCGCCAGGCCGTCGACGCCGCCGGGTCGGTCACGGGTGTGCTGTCGTTCGCCGCACTCACCGACGGCGTACATCCGGTGCACACGGCTCTGCCGTCCGGTACGGCCGCCACCGTGGTGCTGACGCAGGCACTGGGCGACGCCGGGATCGACGCCCCGTTGTGGCTGGTGACCGCGGGAGCCGTCGTCACCGGCCGCGCCGGTGAACTCCCCGATGCCGCACAGGCCCAGATCTGGGGGCTCGGCCGGGTCGTCGCACTGGAGCACCCGGACCGCTGGGGCGGTCTGATCGACCTGCCGCAGACGCAGGACCCGCTGAGCTTCGACAGGCTCCTCGACCGGCTGTGCGGAGTGCTCACGGAGAGCGGGGCCGAGGACCAGCTCGCCGTCCGTTCCTCCGGCGTGTACGTCCGTCGCCTCGTCCGTTCCCCGCTGGCCGGCACCCCGGCCGTACGGGACTGGCAGCCGAGCGGCACCGTCCTCGTCACCGGCGCCACGGGCGGGCTGGGGCCGCACATCGCGCGCTGGCTGGCCCGCCGCGGCGCGGAGCACCTGGTGCTCACCAGCCGGCGCGGGACGGACGCCCCGGGAGCGGCCGAACTGGCCGACGAGCTCAGCGCGCTCGGGGCCAGGGCCACCCTCGTTGCCTGTGACGTCTCCGACCGCGACGCCGTCGCGGCCCTCGCCGAGCGGCTCGCGGAAGCCGGGGAACCGGTGCGGGCCGTGCTGCACGCGGCCGCGTACACCGAGCTGGCCGCCCTGGCGGACACCGAACTCGCCGACTTCGCCGCTGTGGTCGACGCCAAGGCGCGGGGCGCCGAGCACCTCGACGCGCTGTTCGGCCCGGAGGTCGACGCGTTCGTTCTGTTCTCCTCGATCTCCGGCGTCTGGGGCAGCGGCAACCACGCCGCCTACGCCGCCGCCAACGCCCACCTGGACGCGCTCGCGGAGCGGCGCCGGGCCCGGGGCCTCGGCGCGACCTCGGTGGCGTGGGGCATCTGGGACAGCGGTGCCGACCGTGAAGAGGTGCTGCCCGAGCAACTGCGCCGCCAGGGGCTGCCCTTCATCGCACCCGAGCCGGCGTTCACCGCGCTCCAACAGGTCCTCGACCACGACGAGACGTTCGTCGCGGTCGCCGACGTCGACTGGGACCGCTTCGTGCCCGCGTTCACCATGGCACGGCCCCGTCCCCTCCTCGACACCGTGCCCGAGGCCCGCGCCGCCGTGGAGAACGCCGACAGCGCCGCTCTCGCGCTTGCCTCCACCGGCGGCGGCACCGGCGAGCCGGGGGAGACCTCCGCCGTCGGCCGGTTCGCCGCACTGCCCGCGGACGAGCGGCGGACCGCGGTCCTCGAGCTCGTACGGACACACGCCGCCGCGGTGCTCGGCCACACCTCGGGGGAGACCGTCGCGGCGGACCGGGCCTTCCGGGACATCGGGTTCGACTCGCTCACCGCCGTCGAACTGCGCAACCGCCTCCAGACGGCGATCGGCGTCCGGCTCCCGGCGACCATGATCTTCGATCATCCGACCCCGCAGGCCCTCGTCCGCCATCTGACCGGGACACTCCTCCGCGGCACGACGGACCGGGACGGGACGACGGACTCCGCCTCCGCGCCGGCCGGCCCGACGGCCGCGGCCGCCCCGCACGACGACCCGATCGCCATCGTGGGCATGAGCTGCCGTTACCCGGGCGGTGTGCGGTCGCCGGAGGACCTGTGGCAGCTGCTCACCGCGGGCGGTGACGCGATCTCCGGGTTCCCCATCGACCGCGGCTGGGACCTGGACGGGCTGTTCGATCCGGATCCGGACCGTCCGGGGACGAGCTATGTCCGTGAGGGCGGTTTCCTGCACGACGCGGCGGAGTTCGACGCCGGGTTCTTCGGGATTTCACCGCGTGAGGCGCTGGCGATGGACCCGCAGCAGCGGCTGCTGCTGGAGACCTCGTGGGAGGCGCTGGAGCGTGCGGGCATCGACCCGACGACCCTGCGTGGAACCCGCGGCGGGGTCTTCGTGGGCGCGGCCGCCCAGCCCTACGGCGGCGACCCGCGGCATGCCCCGGACGGTGCCGAGGCCCACCTGGTCACCGGGACCGCGGCGAGCGTCCTGTCCGGCCGCGTCTCCTACACGCTGGGCCTGGAGGGCCCCGCGGTCACCGTCGACACCGCCTGCTCGTCGTCGCTGGTGGCGCTCCACTGGGCGGTGCAGGCCCTGCGGCGGGGCGAATGCTCGCTGGCGCTGGCCGGCGGCGTCGTGGTCATGCCGACACCCGGCCCGTTCGCGGGATTCAGCCGCCAGCGGGTCCTGGCGGCCGACGGCCGCTGCAAGGCGTTCTCCGGGGCGGCCGACGGGATGGGCCTCGCCGAGGGTGTGGGCATGCTGCTGGTGGAGCGGCTGTCGGATGCCCGCCGGAACGGTCATCAGGTGCTGGCGGTGGTGCGGGGTTCGGCGGTGAACCAGGACGGCGCGTCGAACGGCCTGACCGCGCCCAACGGCCCCTCCCAGCAGCGGGTCATCCGCCAGGCGCTGACGGACGCCCACCTCGCGCCGGAGCAGGTGGACGCGGTGGAGGCGCACGGTACGGGCACGGCGCTCGGTGATCCCATCGAGGCACAGGCGCTGCTGGCCACCTACGGTCAGGAGCGCGCTGCCGGGAGCCCCCTGTGGCTCGGCTCAGTGAAGTCCAACATCGGTCACACCCAGTCGGCCGCGGGTGTCGCGAGTGTCATCAAGATGGTGCTGGCGATGCGCCACGGCGTCCTGCCGCGGACGCTGCACGTCGACGAGCCGTCACCGCATGTGGACTGGTCGGCAGGGGCTGTGGAACTGCTGACGGAGCCGGTCGACTGGCCGGAGGACGGCCGGCAGCCGCGCCGTGCAGGTGTGTCCTCGTTCGGCATCAGCGGCACCAACGCCCATGTGATCCTCGAAGACGCCCCGACGGATGAGCCGCAGGCCGAAACGGTCCGTGACGACGACGGGGGAGGGGCACCGTCCTCGGA
>NZ_JBYITE010000099.1:0-4695 GCF_057709105.1 Streptomyces sp. bgisy100 | reverse complement strand
ATACGACGGGGGCCGTCCCCGAACCGTGATCACGTTTCGGGGCCGGCCTTTTGTGTGCGCGGGGCAGGCGGGTCGGTCCTGAGGCTCAGTCTCGGGGGCGGGGGGTGACGGTGAGGCGCATGCCGGGCAGGTCTCGCGTGCCGTCGGCCGGGCGGACGTTGTACAGGCTGACGCTGCGGAGCTCGTCCAGCCCGGCCAGGCGCGACAGATCGGCTGTCGGCATCGGATCCCGGGGGCTGCCCAAGCTGAGGTTGTGCAGCCCAGGGACGACGCTGGGGAGCGCTGACAGCACTGTGGCGAGAACGTCGTCCGCAACCTGGACGTTCGACAGGTGCAGCTCCCGCAGGTCGGGCAGCGTGAAGCCGTCGGGGACGCGGAGCGGTGCCGCGGTGGCGGTCAGACCGAATCCCAGGGAACTCAGTGAGGGGAGTCGGGAGAGTTCCTCCCAGTGAGCCGGGCCGAGGTGCCGTGACATGTTCAGGTGCAGGAAACGGAGGTCCGGCCAGGCGGAGATCCCGAGGACGGCGTCATCGACGGGCTCGCGCAGGTAGAGAGCCTCGAGTGGTGCATCGGCCGGGAGCATGGCGAGCCAGTCCTGCGGCAGCGGATCGTAGAGGAACAGCGAGGTGAGGGCGGACAGCTCGGAGAGCCCGGTGAGTGCGTGGGAGGCCGGGACGTCGTCCAGCAGCAAGGAGTGCACCGGTGTGTCCGCGAGCGGGGACAGGTCGGAGATCCCTGGGCAGGACCGCAGCCACAGGCTGCTTAGCGCCGTGCACTCCCGCAGCGGTGCGAGGTCTGTGATCACCGCGTTGGACTCGATCCGCAGGTGAGTGAGCCGGGCCGGGTCGACCACATCCAGCAGCTCACCGGCTTCGAAGTCGCCTCTGACCATCAGCCGGGAGCAGCGGTCCAGCGACTTCAGGATGCGCAGCTCCTCCCATGAGGTGGCCACGAAATCCAGGCCGTCCGGGTCCAGGTGCCGCAGGACCTCCTCCGCGTACCGCTCGATGTCGAAGCGCTGCCAGGTCCACGCGAGCTGGGAGCGTACGCCGAGGGACGGGTGGTGACGGA
This sequence comes from Streptomyces sp. bgisy100, assembly GCF_057709105.1. Lineage (NCBI taxonomy): Bacteria > Bacillati > Actinomycetota > Actinomycetes > Kitasatosporales > Streptomycetaceae > Streptomyces > Streptomyces sp. bgisy100. The sequence goes on along the minus strand of NZ_JBYITE010000099.1, from coordinate 3,624 downwards.
AACGCTTCAGGAGCGGGATCGCGGCGTCCGTGCCCAGCTGTGAAGCCGCGCTGACCACGTGCACCGCCTCGTCGTCCGGCAGGCCGTCCGGGCCGGGGAGCAGCTCCAGCACGACCGGTCCCGCCGCGGCGAGGGCGCGGGCCTCCTCGACGCTGCGGGGCGGGATGATCTGGGCGGCCCGGCTCTCCACCTCTGTGCGCACGGCGGGATCCAGTTCGCTGGCGTGTTCCAGGCAGGCCATGGCGAGGAGGTGGATGCGGGACCGTTCGGCGGCGTCCGTCGCCCGGTCGCCGCGGGCGAGGAGCTGGGTCAGGAGGTCCGCCCGTTCGCGGGGCCGGGCGTGGGCCACGGACATCCGGATGACGTCCTCCCACTGGCTGTCCGTGGCGTTGTTGATCAGCAGGCCGATGTCCCAGGCCTCCACGGCGGCCCGGGCCCCCAGATAGTCCTGGAACGTGCGGTGCACGAAGTCCACGGTTCCGGTGGCCGGCTCGCGCAGCAGCCCGCTCCGGACCAGGAGGTGGCCGAAGATCCCGTCGGCGTCGCCCTGGGCGGCGGCGGCCGGTACCGCGGGCAGGGCGTCGGCGATGACGCGCCGGGCGTGGTCGCGCTCCAGCTCGGTGCGGCCGTTGCGGATGAGCCAGTAGGCGAGCCGCTGGAGGAGCTGGATCTGCGGCTCCTCGCTCAGCTCGACGCTGTCGGGGCCGTGCATGTCCCGTTCGCGGTCGCGGCGGGACAGGAGCATGGAGAGGGCGGCGTCGTAGAGCTCCTTGCGCCCGCGGGGGAGGTGGCCGCGCCGGTCCCGGTGCAGGGCGCACAGCAGGCCGCACATCAGGGGGTTCGTGGCCAGCCGGGCCAGGTCCTGCTTGGTCTCCACGGCGGTCAGCAGCGCCTGTTCGTAGCCGTCCAGGCGCTCGGTGTCCTCGGTGTCGAGGCGGGCGGCGGCGTGCCAGCGCCGGATGAAGGCCGAGACGTCCCCGCGGCTCATCGGCGCCAGGGTCAGCTCGGTGAAGTCCTCGTCGGCGAGCCAGCCCTCGCGGACGGCGGACGGGCGGGAGGTGATCAGCCACAGATTGCCGGGGAAGGCCGTGAGCAGGTCCCGCAGCCAGTCGCGGGTCCGCGCCCGGTGCCGCTCGGGGATCTCGTCCAGGCCGTCGACCAGCAGCAGTCCCCGGCCCTCGGTCAGGACCCGGTCGGCCCAGCCGGCCGGCTGGACACCGGCGACCGGGCAGTTCACGGCGGAGAGCAGCCGGTCGGGGGTGGGCAGGCCCGCACCGTCGCGGATCAGGGAGCGCAGTGGGAGGACGAACGGGATGCGGTCGCGGAGCCGGGGCGGCGCCGCCGCGTCCTCCTGCCGGGCCGCGGAGACCGCCAGCCACTGGACCAGGGTGGTCTTGCCGGAGCCCGCGACGCCGCGCAGGAAGACCCGGTCGTGCCCGGCGAAGGCCTGATCGGCCGGGAGCCGGGAGACGGGCGCCAGGACGTCGTGCAGGCCGTTAGGGGCGGCCTGAGGGCCGTCGCCACCGCTGCCCGCCATAGGCGTGGCACCGCCGGTTGTCGCGGCCGCCTCCAGGCCGAGGTAGGCCGCGTCCAGGGGCCAGCGGTCCGGGGAGTCGGACAGGTCGATGCCGTAGATCGTGAGCCGGCCGTGCTTCTGCGCCAGATGGGCCAGATAGCGGGCCTCGAAGGCAGCGTCCTCGCCGCCGCGGCGCGGGGTGCGGGCGATCAGCTCGTCGACCCGGGCGAGGACCGTGCGCAGCTCCTGGCTCTGCTCCACCAGGGTGCGGGCGACGAAGGCCGACCGCTGGGTGAAGAAGTGCAGGATGTGCAGGCAGGCGGTGTCGAGCAGGACGTCGTGCAGGGCCGTGGCGTCGGACGAGAGGTCGGCGATGCCGCGGGCGTTCGCCCGCCGGAGCGCCCCCGCCAGGGCGGCGGGCCCGAGGCGCACCGCCTGGACGTCGTCCATGGCGAGGTCGCCGAGGCCGTGCAGCGTCCGGGCGAGGGTGTGGACGACGGCCTCCCGGTCCCCGTCCGCCGCCCGCTCGTGCGGTCCCGCGGACCGCTGCCCCCGCTCGACCAGCTCCGAGGCCAGCCGCAGCAGGTCGCGCTCGGTCAGGGCGCGTTTCTCGCCCCGGAAGGAGACCAGGCCGGAGACCCGGACCGGCCGGTCGACCAGGCCCCCGCCCGCCCCCTCGGCCACGAACAGCTTCTTGATCAGTGGTGCGACGGCGCTCGACGCGAGTCGGGCGCCGATGGCTGCGGGATCCACGTCCCATGCCCCCCGGCGGTGGTGTGGCGTGCCCGTGGTCGTCGGCGCGCACGGGCTGCTGGAGGGACAGCCTAAGGCGCGGCGGCAGACGGGGGCTTTGGTCCCGAAACGGACCTGCAAAAGACCCGCGGAAATGCCTTTGGATCTTATATGCGGGTGACGTGTCGCACGTGGTCCGGCTCACTTACTAGAAACAATAGGAGGATGGCTTTGGGGGAGATCGGGACCAAGGTCCCGGGACTCATGCCTCCGGAGGGCAGAACGGCCCTTTTCCTTCATATTGCAAGGTCATCGCAGTGGAGAGTGCGCGAGTTCCAGGAATTTCCCGCCAGGCGCCGTGGTCTGTGCGGGTCGGAAGGCCTCAGGCGCTGGTCAGAGCGGAGATGGAGGGGGTGGAGCGGGGGTGCGGGGCCATACGGCCGGCGGTAGTAGAAAGGCCGCTTGTCGCCCTCGGAAAGGCGGGTTACCAAGGATGAGCGATTTCCGGAAAGCCCCCGGGATTCATTCACTTCTTGGAGGAAAGCCGTATGCGTAAGCACACCCAGACCGCCACCGCGAACAAGTCCGTCCTGCGTCGTCGCGCCGCTGTTCTGGCCGCGGGCATGGGGGCCTCGGTCGCGCTGGGCTCCGGGGTGGCGCTCGCCTCTGCGGACGCCTCCGCCCCGCAGCACGACGTCTTCGCGACCAAGACCGCCGGTTCCCTCTCGCAGGCCGTGCAGGCCCAGGCCGACGGCCAGCACAAGGCCGCCGAGAAGGACGCCGCCAAGGCGAAGGCCAAGGCCGCCGCCAAGGCCGAGGCCAAGAAGCGCGCCGCCGAGAAGGCGGCCGCGGACCGCAAGAAGCGCGCCGCCAAGCTCGCCAACCCGGCCACCTGGGTGAAGCCGGTGGACCACTACACCAAGGGTTCGACCTTCGGTCTCGGCGGCAGCCACTGGTCCAACAAGCACTCCGGCCAGGACTTCGTCGTGCCCACCGGCACCTCGGTGAAGGCCGCGCACAGCGGCACCGTGGTCGAGGCCGGCTGGGGCGGCTCGTACGGCAACAACATCGTGATCAAGCACGGCAACAAGACGTACACCCAGTACGGCCACCTCTCGAAGCTCGGTGTGAGCGCCGGCCAGACCGTGAAGACCGGCCAGGAGATCGGCAAGTCCGGCAGCACCGGCAACTCGACCGGCCCGCACCTGCACTTCGAGACCCGGACCGCCCCGGTCTACGGCTTCGCCGTCGAGCCGATCAAGTTCCTGAAGAGCCACGGCGTCCACGCCTGACGCTCCCGGTGCCGGCCCCGCCGCGGGCCGGTGACCCACGGTGCAGCCGCCCCCGACAGGGAGCTGTACCCCCTCATCGGTAAC
>NZ_JBYITE010000098.1:0-7057 GCF_057709105.1 Streptomyces sp. bgisy100 | reverse complement strand
ATAACGGTTCCGGGGACCCCGGCTTTTCTGTGTTTCCGGGCAGTTTTCCGTATTCGGACGTTCAGGGCCCCTCTGTGCACTCCGCCGAGCCCGACGGGTAAGGTCGGGGGGCATCGTCGGTACGTTCCCCCAGGAGGCACCCGGGTGGAGGTCCAGGAGACGCGAGTTCATACGGACCGCGTCCTCACCATCCCGAACATCCTCAGCATGGCGCGGCTGCTCGGCGTACCGCTCTTCCTGTGGTTGATCCTCCGGCCCGAGTTCGGCGGCCCCCAGAGCGACGGCTGGGCCCTGCTCGTGCTGGCCCTGAGCGGCGTCACCGACTACCTGGACGGCAAGCTCGCCCGCCGCTGGAACCAGATCAGCAAACTGGGCAGGCTCCTCGACCCGGCAGCCGACCGGCTCTACATCCTCTCCACCCTGGCCGGACTCACCTGGCGGGAGATCCTTCCCTGGTGGCTCACCGGCATCCTGCTCGCCCGTGAGCTGATGCTCCTGATCATGGTCTGGATCCTCCGCCGTCACGGCTACCCGCCGCCCCAGGTGAACTTTCTCGGCAAGGCTGCGACGTTCAACCTCATGTACGCCTTCCCCCTGCTGCTGCTGAGCGACGGCACCGGCTGGCTGCCCTCACTCGCTGCTGTCTTCGGCTGGGCATTCGCCGGTTGGGGTACAACCCTGTATTGGTGGGCAGGAATCCTCTACGTGGTGCAGGTCCGCCGTCTTGTCCGGGCGGACGCCGCGGCCGGCTGAACCGCCTCATTTCGGCACCACTGCTGTGGCGGCGGTCCTGGCCCGTGAACCGGGTGCCCATGTGCGGGGGCAGCGGGTCATCCGGACGGGTGCGGTCGGGGTGACAGTCATCTCTTTGAGGAGGACGCTTCCGACATGAAGGCCGTCGTGATGGCCGGCGGTGAGGGCACCCGCCTTCGCCCCATGACCTCGAGCATGCCCAAGCCGCTCCTGCCGGTGGCCAACCGGCCGATCATGGAGCATGTGCTGAGGCTGCTCAAGCGGCACGGTCTCACCGAGACCGTGGTGACCGTCCAGTTCCTCGCCTCCCTCGTCAAGAATTATTTCGGCGACGGCGAGGAACTCGGTATGGAGCTCACCTACGCGAATGAGGAAACGCCACTCGGCACCGCCGGGAGCGTCAAGAATGCCGAGGAAGCGCTGAAGGACGACGCTTTCCTCGTCATTTCCGGTGACGCGCTGACCGACTTCGACCTCACTGAGCTGATCAATTTCCACAAGGAAAAGGGTGCGCTCGTCACGGTGTGCCTGACGCGGGTGCCCAATCCGCTGGAATTCGGCATCACCATCGTCGACGAGAACGGCAAGGTCGAGCGCTTCCTGGAGAAGCCGACCTGGGGCCAGGTCTTCTCGGACACCGTCAACACGGGCATCTACGTCATGGAGCCCGAGGTCTTCGACTACTTCGAGCCCGGTGTCTCCGTGGACTGGTCCGGTGACGTCTTCCCTCAGCTCATGAAGGAGGGCAAGCCGATCTACGGCTATGTCGCCGAGGGCTACTGGGAGGACGTCGGCACCCACGAGAGCTACGTCAAGGCGCAGGCCGATGTGCTCGAGGGCAAGGTGGAGGTCGAGCTCGACGGGTTCGAGATCTCGCCCGGCGTCTGGGTCGCCGAGGGAGCCGAGGTCCACCCCGACGCCGTCCTCCGCGGTCCGCTGTACATCGGTGACTACGCCAAGATCGAGGCCGGTGCGGAGCTGCGTGAGCACACCGTCGTCGGATCCAATGTCGTGGTGAAGAGCGGTGCCTTCCTGCACCGGGCCGTGGTGCACGACAACGTCTACATCGGCCAGCAGAGCAACCTGCGGGGCTGCGTCGTAGGCAAGAACACCGACATCATGCGGGCCGCCCGCATCGAGGACGGCGCCGTCATCGGCGACGAGTGTCTCGTCGGCGAAGAATCGATCATCCAGGGCAATGTGCGGGTCTACCCGTTCAAGACCATCGAGGCCGGCGCCTTCGTCAACACGTCGGTCATCTGGGAGTCCCGCGGCCAGGCCCACCTCTTCGGTACCCGAGGCGTCTCCGGCATCCTCAACGTCGAGATCACCCCCGAACTCGCGGTGCGACTGGCGGGTGCCTATGCGACCACGCTGAAGAAGGGCTCGACGGTCACCACGGCACGTGATCACTCACGTGGTGCCCGGGCCCTCAAACGAGCCGTCATCTCGGCGCTCCAGGCGAGCGCGATCGATGTCCGGGACCTGGAGAACGTGCCGCTGCCCGTGGCCCGGCAGCAGACGGCGCGCGGCAGTGCCGGCGGCATCATGGTCCGGACCTCACCGGGTGTTCCGGACTGCGTCGACATCATGTTCTTCGACGAGCGCGGCGCCGACCTCTCCCAGGCCGGTCAGCGCAAGCTCGACCGGGTCTACGCCCGGCAGGAGTACCGGCGCGCCTTCCCCGGCGAGATCGGTGACCTGCGCTTCCCCGCCAGCGTCTTCGACTCCTACACCGGCACCCTGCTGCGGGATGTGGACACCGCCGGCGTGGAGGAGGCCGGACTCAAGGTCGTCGTGGATGCCTCCAACGGCAGCGCGGGCCTCGTCCTGCCCAGCCTGCTCGGACGGCTCGGCGTCGACTCCCTGACCATCAACCCCGGACTCGACGAGTCCCGGCCCACGGAGACCGCCGAGACCCGGCGGGCCGGACTGGTGCGGCTGGGCGAGATCGTCGCGTCCGCCCGGGCCGCGTTCGGCGTCCGCTTCGACCCGGTGGGCGAGCGGCTCTCCCTGGTCGACGAGCGCGGCCGGATCATCGAGGACGACCGTGCGCTGCTGGTCATGCTCGACCTGGTCGCCGCCGAGCGGCGGAGCGGCCGGGTGGCGCTGCCGGTGACCACCACCCGGATCGCCGAGCAGGTCGCGGCGTACCACGGCACCCAGGTGGAGTGGACGACCACCTCGCCGGACGACCTGACCCGGGTCGGCCGTGACGAGGCGACGATCTTCGGCGGCGACGGGCGCGGCGGATTCATCGTGCCCGAGTTCAGCAGCGTCTTCGACGGAACGGCCGCCTTCGTCCGGCTGCTCGGTCTGGTGGCACGCACCCAGCTGACGCTCAGTCAGATCGATGCCCGGATTCCGCGGGCCCATGTCCAGCGGCGGGACCTGGCCACCCCGTGGGCGGTCAAGGGACTCGTCATGCGCAGTGTGGTCGAGGCGGCCGGTGACCGGTCCGTCGACACCACGGACGGCGTCCGGGTCGTCGAGGCGGACGGGCGCTGGGTGATGGTGCTGCCCGATCCGTCGGAGGCCGTCACCCATCTGTGGGCCGAGGGCCCCGACGCCACCTCTGCCGAGGCGCTGCTCGACGAGTGGGCCGCGGTGGTCGAGGGCGCCGGCCGCTGAGCCGCTACCGGCCGCCGGCCGCGGTGGGGTACCGTGCCCGCGGTGCCCCACACCGGCGCGCCGGTGGGGCCATTCGGCGGTAGCGGCCGCGACGTGCGACGATGTGCGGCATGTCGCAGCAGCACCCCGTTCGGAGCACCGCTTCGCCGCCTTCGCGCCCCGACGCCTCGATGTCGCTGCTGACCAACGTGATGGACCACAGCCTCGACGACGGATACGCCGAGGCGGCGGCCCGGCGCAGCGCCGGCAGCGGCAAGGGACTCCCGAAGACACTCCGTGCCAAGCTGGGCCTCGCCGCGGGGCTGGTTCTCGCCGCGGCCGTGGTCACCGTCGGAGCGGCGCAGGCGCAGATATCGGCACCCGCCATCGCCAAGGAACGGCAGGAACTGATCGACCGGATCGAGGCGGAGAACTCGTCCGTCGACAGTCTGCAGAAGAGCGTGGACCGGCTGCGCGACGACGTGGGGGACCGCCAGCGCGAGGCCCTGCTGAAGCACGGTGGTGAGAAGGGCCGGCAGCTCGGTCTACTGGCCGCCGCCACCCCGGTGCACGGCCCCGGTGTGAAGCTGGTGGTCAACGACGCCAAGAAGGCGGAGTCGAGCGGCGGCGGTCCGCGGGAGAGCAGCGGTTTCGCCGACACGGGGCGGGTGCGCGACCGGGACCTCCAGCGGGTGGTCAACGGCCTCTGGGAGTCCGGGGCGGAGGCGATCGCGGTCAACGGCCAGCGGCTGACCGCCCTCTCGGCGATCCGGGCTGCGGGCGACGCCATACTGGTCGACAACAAGCCGCTGGTGCCGCCGTACACCGTGCTCGCGGTGGGGGACGGGCAGCGCCTGGCGACCACGTTCCAGGACAGTGCCGACGGGCAGTACCTGCATGTGCTGCAGGAGAACTACGGGATCCGGACCAGCATTTCCGCGCAGGAAGAGGTGCGGCTCCCCGCCGCGCCGAGCCTGATCGTGCGGTACGCGGAGCCGGTTGCCGGGGGCGCGGGCAGAAGCGCCGATGACACAGGGAAGGGCACATCGTGATCGCCGTACTGGGCCTCGTCGTAGGAGTCGTGGTGGGACTGCTCGTCCGACCCGAAGTTCCGGCGGTGGTCGAGCCCTATCTGCCCATTGCCGTCGTCGCTGCGCTCGACGCGGTCTTCGGCGGTCTGCGGGCCATGCTGGACGGCATCTTCGACGACAAGGTGTTCGTCGTGTCGTTCCTCTCCAATGTGGTGGTCGCCGCGCTGATCGTGTTCCTCGGTGACAAGCTCGGGGTCGGCGCGCAGCTGTCCACCGGTGTCGTCGTGGTGCTGGGCATCCGCATCTTCTCCAACGCCGCGGCGATCCGCCGGCACGTGTTCCGGGCGTGAGGCCGATGAGCAACGACGAGACGCCGGAGAACCCGAGGACGCCGGACTCCCCGGAGGAGCCGGGAGAACCGAGGAAGCCGGAACAGCCGGGTCCGCGTGAGACCGGGGAGCCCCAGGAGCCCGCCGGCGCCCAGGAGCCCATCGGGGCCCAGGAGTCGGAGGGTACCCCGGAGCCGGAGGGGATCCCGGAGGAGCGGGAGACGCCCGAGGTGCCTGAGGCCCCGGAGACGCCGGGAGCGCAGGCCGGGCCGCACCCTCCTGCCCCGGACGCGAAGGACGGTCCGGCCGGGGAAGCCGACGCAGGCGCGTCGGAGCCCCCGCGGCGCCCGGGCCCCTCGGAGCGGAACAACTCGGAGAGCGGCGGCGCAGACCGGCCGCAGCCGCAGCCGCAGCCGCGGTCCGGGCCTGGTCCGCAGTCTGCGGACGGGCCGGCGGCGGGCCCCCAGGGCCCTGGGAGGAGCGGCCCTGGACCACGTCCGGAGGACGCGTGGGCCGCGGAACCGGCCGCACCCGAACCTGGCCCCGAGCCGGGTCAGGAACAGGGCGAGGAGCCGCTGTCCGGCCGTCGGCGGCTGATCGCGGGGCTCTGGCCGCCGCGGGTCACCCGGGCCCAACTGACCGTCGCCCTCCTGCTGTTCGTCCTCGGACTGGGGCTGGCCATCCAGGTGAGTTCCACCAGCGACAACAGTGCGCTGCGGGGTGCCCGCCAGGAGGACCTGGTGCGCATCCTGGACGAACTCGACGACCGGACCCAGCGTCTGGAGGACGAGAAGCGCCGCCTGGAGAACCAGCGCACCGAGCTGGAGAACAGCTCGGACCAGGCGGAGGAGGCCCGCAAACAGACGGTCCAGAAGGAGCAGCAGCTCGGCATTCTGGCCGGTACGGTGCGGGCTCAGGGCCCGGGGATCACGGTCACCGTGCGCGACACCAAGCGTGCGGTGCAGGCGGACATGCTGCTCGACGCGATCCAGGAACTGCGGGCCGCCGGGGCGGAGGCCATCCAGATCAACGGAGTCCGGGTGGTCGCCGACACCTATGTCTCGGACGCCGTGGGAGGGGTGCGGATCGACGGGAAGAGAATCGCCCAGCCGTACCGTTTCAAGGTCATCGGCAAGCCGCAGGATCTCGAACCGGCTCTGAACATCCCCGGTGGGGTGGTGCAGACGCTGGAGAAGGAGCAGGCCACGGTGTCCGTCGAGGCCTCCAGCAGGGTCACGGTGGACGCCTTGCGGCCGGCGAAGCGGCCTGACTACGCTCGGTCGTCCTCGCAGTGACATGTCCGCGCATGGCGGGCACAGGGCGGGGCAAGAGGTTGCGGGGGGTCGGCGCACCAGTGGTGTGGTGTGTGGTGGAAACTGTCTGACGGTCACGGACGTTGTGTGGATGTCCGGGTCGGCCGGTGTGTGCAGCGAGGTTGATCATCCTGCCCCACGGGCGGGTCTGTTTCGGTCAAGGGGAATCGCCCGTGAAGTTGTTTGGAAAGTTGTTCGGTAAGAGCGCACGTGAGGACGGCGGCAGCGAGACAGCACGCCACCGCGCGGGGCGCACCGCGGACGGGAGCGCCGCGGGTGAGGAGCGCCCGCTGTTCCGCGACGAGGTCGCGGGCGCCGAGGGCGGTATTTCCGGAGGGCACGGCGCGTCTGCTGTTGACCCTGCGGGTGCGGGCCGCATAGGTTCCCAGGAACCAGCAACCTCAAGTACGGGTGGAGGGTTTGCCGCTTTGCCTGTTTGTGCGAGGTGTGGTCACCGGAACGCGGAGTCCAGCCGGTTCTGCTCCAACTGTGGCGCTCCGCTGCGTGCCGGCGCCCAGCCCGAGCGGCCGTCGGAGACGACGTCCACCATTTCGATCTCGGGCCTGGAGGCCTACGAGTCCGAGAGCACGGGGCAGACGGCGCCGCCGCTCTCCCCCGAGGCACAGGCCGCGGTCGACGCGCTGCCGATGGGCTCGGCGCTGCTCGTGGTCCGCCGCGGGCCGAATTCGGGCAGCCGCTTCCTGCTGGACGGCGACCTGACCACGGCCGGGCGCCATCCGCAGAGCGACATCTTCCTGGACGACGTGACGGTCTCACGTCGGCATGTGGAGTTCCGCCGCGGTCCGGAGGGCGGTTTCACCGTCTCCGACGTCGGCAGCCTGAACGGCACGTATGTCAACCGGGAGCGGATCGACTCGCTTCCGCTGGCCAACGGCGACGAGGTGCAGATCGGCAAGTACCGTCTCGTCTTCTACGCGAGCCAGCGGGGCATCTGACCCGTCAGGGAAGGAGCCATGGCGCAGACACCGTCGGGGGGGGGCGGGGCCGGCACCACCACCAC
>NZ_JBYITE010000097.1:0-7198 GCF_057709105.1 Streptomyces sp. bgisy100 | reverse complement strand
CGATGGCGGTCGGGCCCTTCCGGGATGTGCTGTCGGCCGGGCGTGACCGGGGGAACGCTGTCCCCGGCCGGTCCGGCCCGCCGTGATCAGGCCTTCTTGGTCTCCCAGAAGATCTTGTCGATCTCGGCGATGAGGTCCAGCAGCTTCTGGCCCGTCGCCGGGTCGGTGGACCCCTTGGCGGTGCTGCCGGCCTTCAGCGCGTCGTTGACCAGCTGGTGCAGCTGCGGGTACTTCTCGAAGTGCGGGGGCTTGAAGTAGTCGCTCCACAGCACCGAGATGTGGTGCTTGGCGAGCTCAGCGCGCTCCTCCTTGATGGCGAGGGCCCGAGTGCGGAAGGCCGCGTCCTCGTTGGCCTGGTACTTCTCCTGGATCGCCTTGACGGACTCTGCCTCGATGCGGGCCTGAGCCGGGTCGTAGACGCCGCAGGGCAGGTCGCAGTGGGCGCTGACCTGAATCTTGGGGGCGAACAGGCGGGAGAGCATAGAGCTGTCCTTCCTCGTGATCGTCTTCTCAGGTGGGACATTACTCCGTGCGGGAGGCGTTTTCTCGGGCGCCCCAGGGGGCCTAGGACGAAAGTCCGGTGTCAGGCTGGTAAGCGTGGAGCGAATGACCGGGAGGTGCCGGATGCCGGAGGGCGGCCGGTCGCAGGGGTACGAACGCGAGCCGGAGCGGGGCCGGCCGCCCCGGGGAGCCCTGCCGTACGGGCTCGCCGAGGTGGTCGGACCGTCCATGGTGCCGACCCTGTACCCCGGTGATCAGCTGGTGGTCCAGTACGGCGCCGAGGTGCGCCCGGGGGACGTCATCGTGCTGCGGCACCCGATGCAGCAGGACCTGATGATCGTGAAGCGGGCCGTGGAACGCCGCCCGGGCGGCTGGTGGGTGCTGGGCGACAACCCGTTCGTGGAGAACGACAGCCGGGAGTTCGGCGCCGTCCCCGAGGAACTGGTGCTGGCCCGCGCCCGGGTGCGGCTGCGGCCGCCGCGCGCGCTGAAGGGTCAGCGGTCGCCGGCGGCGCTGCTGTCCTGGGCGGCCTCGGCCGTCCGGCCGCTGGGGCCGGTGCGCTCGGTGCGTCCGGGCCGGTCCGTGCGCTCCGCGCCGGGTTCGGACCGTTCGCCCTCCAGGCGTTTGCGGGCCCGGTAGGCGGCCACGTTGGCGCGGGTCGCGCAGCGGTCCGAGCAGTAGCGCCGGGAGCGGTTGGTCGAGGTGTCGAGGTACGCCCGGCGGCAGGGCGGGGCCTGGCAGATGCCGAGCCGGTCGACGCCCAGCTCGGTGAGGTGGAAGGCGAGACCCATCGCGGCCGTCGCCGCGTAGCCGGCGGTGGCGTTCGCCGGGTGGTCGGCGATGTGCAGGTGCCAGTCGGGGCGGCCGTCGGCGTCCCGCAGCTCGTGTCCCGAGATCTGCGGGCTGACCGGGAACTCCATCAGCAGTGCGTTGAGCAGGTCGACCGCCCGTACCTCGTCGTGCTCGGCGGCCGCCTCGAAGACCGCCCGGAGCCGGGCCCGGACGCCCCGGAGCCGGGTGACGTCCGCCTCCGTCGTCCGGCGGGCCGCCTGGGCGGCCGGCCCGAAGAGCTCCCGCACCGCCTCGACCGAGGTCAGCTCGTCCGTGCCCTGGACCGGGTCCTCGCTGTTGACCAGGCGCACGGCGTAGTCCGAGTAATAGGCCAGTTCCACTTGTAGTCCTTACCGCGGCGGTCTAGGGTCGGTGGCGCTCGGAGTAACGACCGAGTCTGCTTCGAGGGTATTACTGGTCGGACGGTTCGGAGGATCGGTATGACGGAGACGGCGGCCGCACGCGCGGACTGGACAGCCTGGCAGACCAGTTGGGACCGCCAGCAGGAGTGGTACCTCCCGGACCGCGAGGAACGCTTCCGGGTGATGCTCGACATGGTCGAGGCGCTGGTGGGCCCCGAGCCGAAGGTGCTCGATCTCGCCTGCGGCACCGGGAGCATCTCGGCCCGGCTGCTGCGCCGCTTCCCCGGGGCGGTCAGCACCGGCGTCGATCTCGACCCGGCGCTGCTGACCATCGCCCGCGGCTCCTTCGAGGGCGAGTCCCGGGCCGAGTTCGTCACCGCGGACCTGACGGACCCGGAGTGGACGACCCGGCTGCCGCACCGGCGGTACGACGCGGTGCTGACCGCCACGGCGCTGCACTGGCTGACGAACGACCGGCTGCGGATCCTCTACGGGCAGCTCGCCGGGGTGCTCCGGGACGGCGGCGTCTTCGTCAACGCCGACCACATGCCCGACGTGTCGACGCCCCGGATCAACGAGGCGGAGCGCCTCTTCCGGAACGCGCGCCAGGAGCGGGAGAAGGCCGCGGGCGTCCAGGACTGGGAGGGCTGGTGGCGTGAAGTGGCGGCCGATCCGGTCCTCGCGGGTCCGGCGGCCGAGCGCTTCCGGATCTTCGGCAACCCGTCCGACGGCGACCACGCCGACGGCGAGGTGCAGTCGGCCGCGGCGCACGCCGGGGCGCTGCGGGCGGCGGGCTTCGGCGAGGCGCGGACCGTGTGGTGCTCGCCGTCGGACGCGGCGGTGCTGGCGCTGAAGTAGCCGTGGCCGGTGCGGCGGGGCCGTGCCGCCGCACCGGCCCTGGGGGCCCGCAAAGCCCCTGACACCGTGAATCCCGGGCCCGGACGTGATCGTCCGGGCCCGGGATTCCGCCGTCTCCGGCCCGGCCCCGCGCGGTAGGTTCCCCGCGGCGGGCGCCGTCCGTACCGCTAGAGCACCTTGGAGAGGAACCCCTTGGTGCGCTCGTGCTGCGGGTTGGTCAGCACGTCCCGCGGGTGGCCGGACTCGACCACTACGCCGTCGTCCATGAAGACCAGCGCGTCGCCCACCTCGCGGGCGAAGCCCATCTCGTGGGTGACGACGATCATCGTCATGCCGTCCTCGGCGAGTCCGCGCATGACGTCCAGCACGTCGCCGACCAGCTCCGGGTCGAGGGCCGAGGTCGGCTCGTCGAAGAGCATCAGCTTCGGCTCCATGGCCAGGGCGCGGGCGATCGCCACCCGCTGCTGCTGGCCGCCGGAGAGCTGGGACGGGTAGTTCCGCGCCTTGTCGGCCAGTCCGACCCGGTCCAGCAGCCGCTGGGCCCGCTCCCGGGCCACGGCCTTGGTCTCGCCCTTGACCTGGACGGGCGCCTCCATGACGTTCTCCAGCGCCGTCATGTGCGGGAAGAGGTTGAACCGCTGGAACACCATGCCGATGTCCCGGCGCCGCAGAGCGACCTCGCTGTCCTTGAGCTCGTGGAGCTTGTCGCCCTTCTGCCGGTAGCCGACCAGGTCGCCGTCGACGTAGAGCCGCCCGGCGTTGATCTTCTCCAGGTGGTTGATGCACCGCAGGAAGGTGGACTTGCCCGAGCCCGACGGCCCGATGAGGCAGAACACCTCGCGCGGGGCGACCTCCAGGTCGATGCCCTTGAGGATGTGGGCCGCGCCGAAGGACTTGTGGACGCCCTCGGCCTTCACCATCGCGCTCATACGCCGGCACCTCCCGAGGGGCGGTTGCTGAAGGAAGCCAGGTTCACCTTGATCCGCTGGAGCGGGGTGGGCGGCAGGGACCGCAGTGAGCCGCGGGCGTAGCGCCTTTCAAGGTAGTACTGGCCGATGCTGAAGACGCTGGTGAGCACGAGGTACCAGAACACGGCGAGGAAGAGCATCTCCACCACCGCGCCCGAGGTCTGCCCGATGTTCTGGGTGGACCGCAGCAGCTCGTCGTACTGGCAGGCACTGGCGGCCAGCGAGGACGTCTTGAGCATGTTGATGTACTCGTTGCCGGTCGGCGGCACGATGACCCGCATCGCCTGCGGCAGCACGACCCGGCGCAGGGTCTTGGCGTGTGTCATGCCGAGCGCGTGGGACGCCTCGCTCTGTCCCTCGTCGACCGACTGGATGCCGGCCCGGACGATCTCCGACATGTAGGCGGCCTCGTTCAGGCCGAGCCCCAGCAGGGCGGCCATGAACGGGGTCATGAAGTCGGTCATCTCGTCCCGGTAGAAACCGAGGTTGATGTACGGGAAGACCAGCGCGAGGTTGAACCACAGGATCAGCTGGACGAAGACCGGGGTGCCCCGGAAGAACCAGATGTAACCCCAGGCCACCGAGGAGGTGACCGGGTTCTTCGACAGCCGCATCACGGCCAGCACGATGCCCAGCACCAGGCCGATCACCATGGACAGCACGGAGATCAGCAGGGTCTTCCACAGGCCTTCGAGGACCGTGGGGTCGAACATGAACTCCGGGATCGCGTCCCAGTTGATGTCCGCGCCGGCGAAGGCGTTGACCAGCAGCGCCAGCAGGCCCAGCACCACGATGCCGGAGATCCACCGGCCGTAGTGCCGGATGGGGACGGCCTTGATGTCCTCGGGCCGGCCGCCCGGGGGCGGGGCGTCGTTCGGCCCCGTCTTGTCGAGAGTTGTCACGGGTGTGCCTTTCAGCGTTCCTGGCGAGTTCTACGGATCCGGGGGACGCCGTAGCTCAGGAACCGCCGTTGACCTTGGCCTCCGTGACCGCGCCGTCCTGGACCTGCCACTTGTCGAGGACCTTCTTGTACTCGCCGTCCTTGATGATCGCCGCGAAGGCGGACTGCAGCGCGTCACGCAGCTGCGTGTCCTTCTTGGCCACCGCGATGCCGTACGGCGCGGCCTCCACCTGGTCGCCGACGATCTCGAAGTCCTTGCCGCCGCCGGAGGTCTTCACCGCGTACGCGGCGACCGGGTAGTCGCTCGCGCCCGCGTCGGCGCCGCCCGCGCGCAGCCGGGTCTGGGCCTCGACGTCGGTGTCGAAGGCCTCGGTGGCGATGGCCTTGCCGCCGTCCTTCTTGCACTTCGCCGACTGGTCCTTGGCGAGGTCGTGGGAGACGGTGTTGCGCTGGACGACGATCTTCTTGCCGCAGAGGTCGTCCCAGGTCTTGATGGACTCGGACGCGCCCTTCTTGGTGTAGATCGAGACACCGGCCGAGAAGTAGTCGACGAAGTCCACACCCTCGAAGACCTTCTTGCCGGTCTCCGGGTCGATGCCCTTCTGGCGCTCCTTGGTGTCGGTCATGGCGGACATGACCATCTGGTAGCGGCCGGAGCGCATGCCGGTGAGGAGGGTGTCGAAGGTGCCGTTCTGGAACTCGAAGCGCACGCCGAGCTGCTTGCCCAGGGCGTCGGCCAGGTCCGGGTCGAGGCCGACCGTCTGGCCGCCCTTCTTGAACTCGACCGGCGGGTACGCGATGTCCGAGCCGACCTTGACGACCTTGGAGTCCTGGATCTCCTTGGGCAGCTTCGAGAAGAGCGGGGCCTTGGCCCCGACGGTGGCGGTGTCGCCGCTGCCGCCCTGGTCCGTCTGGTCACCGCATCCGGTGAGCAGCAGGGCTCCGGTGACCGCGATCGCGCCGGCGGCGGCCATCCGGGACCTGCGGGCGGCCGAGCGACGCGTGTAGCTTGCGGTCATGGCTGGGTCCTCCTGCATGTGAAGGGATCCGGTGGCGGGAACGCTCTTTCGGAACCAGCCACCGTGTGTGATGCGCGCATCTTGCCATCCGGACGGCCGCGAACAGGGCGCCAGTCATGTCAAAATCGGATAACGGGTGACCCTCCCCGACCGCAGGACCGTCCCGACAACCGGGACGTGTGGGACATGGCGCGGTGCGATACCGCGTGCCATGTCCTGATTGCCGCCACTCGTGGCTGCTTATTCGCCTTTTGCTGCTATCACGGCAAACGGGGCGTTCTGACGCGGCGCTGCAATGGAAGTCACTCGTCCATCACTCCGCGCGTCCGGTAGAAAAGACCCTTACACCCCTCACCCGGGGCTCAGGGCGCGTGTGCGGCGCGCCCGGCGTCCGTACTACTCCCTGTGCGGCGGGCCATCCGCCAAGCAGGGCATCGGACGCGGTGCCCGCCCGTCCCGCAACCCGGGGCGGTCTACCCTCAAACAGAATCGACAAAGGGGTCAACAAAGTGGCAGCGGAGATCGTGAATCCTCGCAGTGACGGAGAGACGGACGGCGAAGGGCTCTTCGATCCGGCCTTTGCACTGCACCGGGGCGGCAAGATGGCCGTCCAGTCCACCGTGCCCGTGCGTGACAGGGACGACCTGTCCCTCGCCTACACGCCGGGCGTCGCCAAGGTGTGCAGCGCCATCGCCGAGCAGCCGGAGCTCGTCCACGACTACACCTGGAAGTCCCAGGTCGTGGCCGTGGTGACGGACGGCAGCGCGGTGCTGGGGCTCGGCGACATCGGGCCGGAGGCGTCGCTTCCGGTGATGGAGGGCAAGGCCATCCTCTTCAAGCAGTTCGGCGGCGTGGACGCGGTTCCCATCGCCCTGGACTGCCGGGACAGCGACGAGATCGTCGACACCGTCGTCCGGCTCGCCCCGTCCTTCGGCGGAGTGAACCTGGAGGACATCTCCGCGCCGCGCTGTTTCGAGATCGAGCGCAAGCTCCAGGAGCGGCTGGACATCCCCGTCTTCCACGACGACCAGCACGGCACGGCGGTGGTCACCCTCGCCGCGCTGCGCAACGCCGCCAAGCTCACCGACCGCTCGCTCGGCCAGCTGCGCGCGGTGATCTCGGGCGCGGGTGCGGCCGGTGTCGCCATCGCCAAGATCCTGGTCGAGGCCGGCATCGGCGATGTCGCGGTGTGCGACCGCAAGGGCATCGTGAGCCAGGACCGTTCGGACCTCACCGACGTCAAGCGGGAGCTCGCCGGCTTCACCAACAAGGCCGGGCTCTCCGGTTCCCTGGAGACCGCGCTGGACGGTGCGGACGTCTTCATCGGCGTCTCCGGCGGCACGGTCCCGGAGTCCGCGGTCGCGACGATGGCGAAGGACTCGCTGATCTTCGCCATGGCCAACCCGAACCCGGAGATCCACCCCGAGGTCGCCGCCCGCTACGCGGCCGTGGTCGCCACCGGGCGCAGCGACTTCCCGAACCAGATCAACAATGTGCTCGCCTTCCCGGGCATCTTCGCGGGCGCCCTGCAGGTGCGGGCCTCGCAGATCACCGAGGGCATGAAGCTGGCCGCCGCGGAGGCGCTGGCCGCCGTCGTGGCCGACGAGCTGAGCGCGGACAAGGTGATCCCGTCGCCGTTCGACGAGCGGGTCGCGCCGGCCGTGACCGCCGCGGTCGCGGCGGCCGCGCGGGCCGAGGGCGTCGCCCGCCGGTAGTCACCGCGTGTTCCGCGTCCGCCGGTGCCTCCGGCGGACCCGG
>NZ_JBYITE010000096.1:0-7859 GCF_057709105.1 Streptomyces sp. bgisy100 | reverse complement strand
CCCCCCCCCCCCCCCCCCCCCCCCCCCACCCCCGAAACCCACCACACACCCGCATCCAACAAACCGGGCACCCGCCGAATCGAACCGCAAGACCCCCGAGCGCGCGCCGCACGGCGGAACCGCAGGGCGACTACCGCCCTCCACCCCCAAGATCAAGGTGCCCCGTCTCGTTCCACGCCTCGATCGCCGTCTCCCCGTACGCCCACCCCAGAATCGACAGCGACGTCGGATTCAGCTTGATCCGGGCCCCGAACGACACGTCCTCCCCCAGCCACCGCGCCGCCAGCGCCCGCAGAATGTGCCCGTGGGCGAAGACCAGCACGTCGCGGTCGGCCGAGCGCGCCCACTCCACCACCGCGTCCGCCCGCCGGGCGAGCTGCTCCAGGGTCTCCCCGTCCGGTACGCCGTCGCGCCAGATGAACCAGCCCGGCCGCTGCGCCTGGATCTCGGTGCCGGTCAGACCCTCGTACGCGCCGTAGTCCCACTCCATCAGCGCGTCGAACGGCTCGGCACGGTCCCCGAAGCCGGCCAGCTCGCAGGTCTCGGCCGCCCGGACCAGGGGGCTGGTGCGGATCTCCGCGCCGGGGAGCCCGTTGAACGGGGCCCGGTGCAGGCGCTCCCCGAGGAGCTTCGCGCCGCGCCGCCCCTCTTCCAGGAGCGGGATGTCGGTCCGCCCGGTGTGTCTGCCGGACAGTGACCATTCCGTCTGCCCGTGCCGTGCCAGCAGGATGCGGGGAGCCATAGCGGACCTCTCGCCGTGTTGCGTCGTGCGCGCCCGCCGCACGGCACCCGCCCGCCGCGGCCCGGCCGGTCGGCCGGTCCCGCCGGCCCGCCGCGCAGCTCCGACCCGTACCGACCCGTCGGCCCGAATCCGTCCCGCCGACCCCGTAAGAACCCGTACGCGCCGTACGAGCCGTACGAGCCGGACGAGACGGGCCAGCCGACCGAGCCCGCCGAGCCTGTACGAGCCCGCCGAGCCCGCGCGGCCACCGTGCAGGTGGTGCCCGTGCGACAGGTGTGACCTGTCGCCTCCATCATCACGCAGATGTTCGGGAAGCAACCCGCCGGGCGGACTCCACGTCTTCCCGCCCGGACGGCCGAACAGGGGACGGCCGGGGCCCGAAGGGCATCCGAACGGCGGGCGAAGCAGGGGGCGTGCGGCACCGGGGGCGGTGTGCCGACAGATTCACGTACACCGTACAGTTGAACGAGCGCCTCGGTGCCGTCCCAAGACTTGGAGAGCGTCCGCATGCCAGCGACCGCACCCGCGCACCACACCGCGGAGAGCCACCCCAGCCGGCCCCGTTGGTGGACCGAACTGCCGCTGGTGATCGTGGTGTACGCCGTGTACTCGGCGGGACGGCTGCTGGCCCGGGGGGACGCCACCACGGCCGTCGATCACGGACTGGCGATTCTCCGCTTCGAGCAGCAGTGGGGGCTGAACGCGGAGCACCCGCTCAACCGGATCTTCACCGCGCACGCCTGGGTGGGCATACCCGCCGACTTCGCGTACGCCACGCTGCACTACCTGGTGACCCCCGCGATCCTGATATGGCTGTGGCGGCGCCGCCCGGCGAGCTACCGCGCCGCCCGCGGCTGGCTGCTGGGCTCCACCCTGCTCGGCCTGATCGGCTTCACCCTCCTTCCGACCTGCCCGCCCCGCCTCCTCGAGGCGGGGTACGGTTTTGTGGACACCATGGCGCAGTACAGCGCGTACGGCTGGTGGGGCGGGGCGGCGAGTGCGCCCCGCGGGCTGGGCGGCCTCACCAACCAGTTCGCGGCGATGCCGAGTCTCCACGTCGGCTGGTCGCTGTGGTGCGGGGTGATGCTCTGGCGGCACGGCCGCGGAACGGCCGCCCGGGTGGCCGGCATCGGCTATCCCCTGCTCACCACGCTGGTGGTGATGGGCACCGCGAACCACTACTTCCTCGACGCCGTCGCGGGTGCGGCGGTCATGGGGGCCGGTCTGCTGCTGACGCCGCCGGTGCTCCGGCTCGTCGACCGGGCCCGGGAGCGCGCCGGTCTCCGTCCCGCCCCGGGGGCGCCGGTGGCCGCCCGTTCCGCCGTTGCGGCCGAGGCCCGTCCCGCCACATCGCGCCCCGCGGCTGCATCGAACGCCGCCACTTCGCCGAGCCTCATCACCTCGCCGAGCCTCACCACTTCGCCCGGCCCCACCGCTTCGCCGAGCGCCACCACCTCCCCGAGCGCCACCACTTCCCCGAACCCGGCCGTCCCGGAAAGCGGAACCGCGACGACTGTCGGTGGCGGATGCGAGACTTCGGCGGGTGAACGGATTCCTCGACAGCCGAGCCGTGGCGGCCGCCCCGACAGGGCCGCCACCGCAGGCCCTGCCACAGCCGGGGACGGCACTCCGGCAGCGGCTCACTGAGCTGCGCGGACCCTCCGCGGCACCGCAGCCGCTCGACGCCCGTGCCCTCGCCGCGCTCGCGGCCAACCCGGGCTGCCGCCGGCGTGCTCTGCTCGACGGCGCCGGGGTGAACAAGGCCGCCCTGGCGCGCGCCCTGGGCTCCCCGGCGACGTTCGGCCAGTCCCAGTTCGCGTTCGTCCGCGGCAACGCCTTCGAGGCGCGCGTCGCGGCGGACAGCGGTGCGGAGCTGATGCGGCTGGTGCACGAGCGCCTCGGCGGCCCAGCGGCCCCGCCCGCGCCGGACGAGGTGGACGTGCCCGATCTGACGGCGGCGGGCCCCGAGGGCCGGGCCGCCCGCACCAGGATCGCCCTGGCGGAGGCGACGTCGGCCGGTCGCTGGGCGCTGCTGTTCCACCCCATGGTGCCGCTGGACGTGGCCGGCTCCCCCGTCCATCTGGAACCGGACGCCGTGGTGGTGCAGCCGGACGGGCGGTGGACGGTGGTGGAGGTCAAGTCCTTCCCCGTCGTGGACGGTGCGGCGGACGCGGCGAAGGTGGGCGCCGCCGCCCGGCAGGCCGCGGTGTACGTGCTGGCGCTGGAGCGGCTGGCCGGAACGATGGCCGCGACCACGGCCGCGGGAGCCCCGGCCCCCGGCGTGCGGCACACCGTGCTCCTGGTCTGCCCCAAGGACTTCTCCAACCTGCCGGTCGCCGAGCCGGTGGACGTCCGCAAGCAGCTGTCCGTCACGCGGCGCCAGCTCGCCCGGCTCACCCGGATCGAGGAGATCGCGGCGGCGCTGCCGGAGGGCACCACGTTCGACCTGCGGCTCGCGGACGACGGCAGCACGCCGACGCGGCCCGCGGAGGAGCTGACGGAGGCGGTCGAAGCAGTCGGGGCGACGTACGCCCCCGAGTGCCTGGCCGCCTGTGAACTGGCCTTCCACTGCCGCTCCCGGGCCCGGGCCGAGGGCGCGGTGGAGACGCTGGGCCGCGGGGTCCGGGGAGAGCTGGGCGGTCTCACCACGGTGGAGAGCGTGCTGGCGGCGGCCCTCGGCGAGCCGGGCCCGCTGCCGGCGGCGTACGGGGAGGACGGGCCTGCCGCCGGCGAACCGGCGACCGGTGAACCGGGAGCCGAGGCCGCGGAGACCGCAGCTCCGGAGGCCGCAGCCCCGGAGCCAGACGCCCCCGAGACCGATGCCCCGAAGGCCGATGCCTCGGGGACCGATGCCCCAGGGACCGATGCCTCGGAGACCGATGACCCGGCCGTCGAAGCACTCCGCAGGGCCGCCGCCCTGCGCACCGAGGCACTGGCCGGATTCGAGCCGGCCAACCGACTCGGTTCGGCCGCCGGATTCGCTTCAGCCGCCGGCTTCGAGCAGCCCGGACGCAAGGGGGAGGCCCCGTGTCGTTGATCGCCACCCTGGCCCGGCTGGAAGCCGTACGGTCGGGATGCGCCCAGCCGGG
Source organism: Streptomyces sp. bgisy100 (assembly GCF_057709105.1). Classification (NCBI taxonomy): domain Bacteria; kingdom Bacillati; phylum Actinomycetota; class Actinomycetes; order Kitasatosporales; family Streptomycetaceae; genus Streptomyces; species Streptomyces sp. bgisy100. The sequence goes on along the minus strand of NZ_JBYITE010000096.1, from coordinate 4,028 downwards.
CGCCACCGTGCTGCACCGTCATCTCTCCGCCCGGCCCCTCGTATTCGTCCCGCTCACCACCGCGGGTGAGGCGGGCGCTCCGCTGGGGGCGCTGGTCGGCACCGACCGGGACGCGCCGCGGCTGCTCGTGGTGGCCCAGCCGCGCGACCGGGATCTGCGGTTCGCGTTCCTCGCGGACCTGGCGGAGGCGGTGCTGCCGCACATCGACGCGTACGCGGACGTCGTGGAGACCGAGGAGCGCAAGGAGACCGACCCGGAGACCGGCAAGCGGGTGCCGGTCGAGGTCGAGCTGTGCACGGACGCCCCGCAGCTGCTGGTGCCGAGCACCGCGGGGGTGGAGTTCGTCCGGCTGCTGGGGCGGTCGATGCGGTTCCGCCGCACCGCCGAGCAGGACCCGGACACGCCCCATCCGGCGCCCGCCCGGGTGCCGCTGCTCGGCCGCTGGCTGACGCACTACGGCGAGCGGTCCCGGGTGCCGGGGTCCTCCCTGTTGCTGTCGATGACGGAGCTGCTGGGCCGGCACTGGGCGACCGGTCAGAGCAACCTGGAGGACCAGCATCTGGGCTCCCTGCTGGCGTGGATCGACCCGCCGGACGGCGAGTCGGGGGCGGAGGCGGCGCTCCGGGCCGAGCTGGCGCGCGACGGGGACGGGCTGCTGCGGTGCCCGCCGGCCGGTCCCGCCACCGACCCGGTGTTCGACAACACGCTGCTGGCCCCGGCCATGTCCCGGTTCGACGCGGCGCGTTCGGGGGCGGCGGGCGCGGCGGCCGGCCCGCGGGCCGTCGCCGCCGCGGAGGCCGAGATCCGCGAGCTGGTCGCCGCTCAGCTGCGGCCCACCTGGGACGCCCTGTGGCGCGGGGTGGATCTGCTCCGCGCGCTGCCGCCGGGCGGCCATGTCGAGGACCGGTGGAAGCGCGACCGCTGGTCGTTCACCGGCCACCGGGACCGGGTCCGCGCCGGTGAACCGCCGCAGCCGAAGCGGGACGACGCGGTGACGGCCGCGCAGAAGCTCGCCACCCGGGAGACCGCGCAGGCGCAGCTCGACGCGCAGGAGGCGCTGGACGACCCGCTGGTCATGGCGAGCCGCCGGCTGGCCGGGGAAGCCTTCGCGGGGGAGGTCACGGAGGTGGTGATGGCGTACAGCGAGGCGAAGGTCCCGCGGCCGCGCCCGCTGGTGACGGTGCGCACGGACGACCGGCCGTATCTGGCCGAGTCCGCAAAGGTGTACCGGGCGCTGGGCGACGGCCGGACGCAGCAGGCGGAGTTCGTCTCCTACGCGCCGGGCGGGGTGGTCGTCCGGCTGACGGGCGGGATGGGCCGGGGCAAGGTCCCGGAGCCGGGTTCGGTGCCGGAGAGCGGCGACCGGGTGTGCTGGACGCTGTTCGAACATGCGCCGCGCGGCGGGCCGGAGCTGCCCGACCCGGAGGAGACGCCGTGGACGCACGGCGGGCCACCCGGCTCTCCGGCCGTGGCCGAAGCCCCCGACCCGGTGACCGATGAGGATGTGCTGTGAGCGACGACCCGACGGGCCGGTGGGCCCGGGACGGCCGGGTGCCGAACGCCCGCGTACCGAACGGCCCCGAACGCAACAGCCCGGCACGGAACAGCCCGGTACGGAACAGCCCGGTACGGAACGGCCGGGCACCGCATGCCCCGGATCCGCACGCCCTGGATCCGGACGGCCCTCATCCGGACGGCCCGGAGCGGAGCGGCTCGGAGCGGAACGGCCCGGAGCGGGACGACCGTCACCCGGGCCGCGAGGGAGTGCCGGACGGCCCCGGTGGCGGCCGCGGCCCCGGTGGACCGTATGACGACGGCGGTGCCGGTGGCTCCGGTCCAGGCAGCCGCCCGGCCGGCGACGGGCCGTTCGATCCGGTTGCCGCCGCGGCCCGGGCGACCGACGCGATCCTGCACGCCACCCTGCACGGCACCCACCGCGGCGTGGTCGTCGACTCGCCCCCGGGGGCCGGGAAGTCGACCCTCGTGGTGCGGGCAGCCCGCGAACTGGCCGCCGCCGGGCGCCCGCTGATGGTGGTGGCGCAGACCAACGCCCAGGTGGACGACCTGGTGGACCGGCTGGCGACCGCCGACCCGGACCTCCCGGTCGGCCGGCTGCACAGCAGCGACCCGAAGGCGTACGACCCGGTCCTCGACCGGCACCCGTCCGTCCGCACCTCCGCCAAGGCCGCCGACCTGGCCGGGCTCGACGTCGTGATCTCGACCGCCGCGAAGTGGGCGCACACCGGGAACGTCGAGCCGTGGCAGCACGCCATCGTGGACGAGGCCTACCAGATGCGGTCGGACGCGCTGCTGGCCGTGGCCGGCCTGTTCGAACGGGCGCTGTTCGTCGGCGACCCGGGGCAGCTCGACCCGTTCAGCGTCGTGGGGGCCGAGCAGTGGGCGGGCCTGTCGTACGACCCGTCGGCCAGTGCCGTCAGCACCCTGCTGGCCCATAACCCCGATCTGCCGCAGCACCGGCTGCCGGTGTCGTGGCGGCTGCCCGCGTCCGCCGCGCCGCTGGTCTCCGACGCGTTCTACCCGTACACGCGCTTCCGCAGCGGCACCGGGCACGGCGACCGCCGGCTGGGGTTCGGGGTGCGGTCGGACGGTTCGGCGGCGGACCGGGTGCTGGACGAGGCCGCCGAGTCCGGCTGGGGGCTGCTGGAGCTGCCCGCCCGGCGGACGCCCCGGACGGATCCGGAAGCGGTCGGCGCGGTGGCGCAGGTCGTGCGGCGGCTGCTGGACCGGGGCGGGGCCGCGACGAGCGAGCGCTCCCCGGAGCCGGTGCCGCTGACGGCGGACCGCATCGCGGTCGGCACGGCCCACCGCGACCAGGCGGCGGCCGTCCGGGCGGCGCTGGCCGGGCTCGGGGTGTCCGGGGTGGCGGTGGACACCGCGAACCGGCTGCAGGGCCGGGAGTTCGATGTCACGGTGGTGCTCCACCCGCTGTCGGGCCGGCCCGACGCCACGGCGTTCCATCTGGAGACGGGGCGGCTGTGCGTACTGGCCTCGCGCCACCGGCACGCGTGCATCGTGGTGTGCCGGGCCGGGGTGGCGGAACTCCTGGACGAGCACCCGTCGACGGAGCCGGTCCAGCTCGGCGTGACGGTGAAGTTCCCGGACGGCTGGGAGGCGAACCACGCGGTGCTGTCGCACCTCACGGAGCACCGGGTGCGCTGGCGTCCTTGAACGCCGGCGCCGCTGAACGCCGGCGCCCTTGGACGTCCGGCTCGCCGGGACCGGCACGCCGCCGGCGGCGCGGGGCGGCGCAGGGAATCGCAGACGAGGGCGACGCACAGGAAATCGGGGACGACGGGGGGGCCGACGGGGCGGAACTGAGTGCCAGAGCCGCAGCCAGGGTCTCCAGGGCTCTGGCCTTACCGGGGCCCGGGAGTACCGAATCCGGGGAGCGCCGGGCCCCAGGTGGCCGGGTCCAAGGGTGGCCGGGGCCCCGTGCCGGGTAAAGGACAGGGGGCCGCGGGTGCCGGGCCCCGCTCGCCGACGGCCCGCGGAAGGCACCTCGGGGCCCGCCGGGAAGCGCCTGCGGACGTCTTGCCGGACGCGGGACAATGGAGAACAGCGAATGTCTCATTCGGGAGAACGGCGGAGGTAGTTCCATGTCGGAGCCGGGGTCGGCTCACCATCAGACGGACGACGCCAAACGACGGCTGCGCCCCGCGGCACTGCTCTTCGAGCCCGCGGAGGTGGCCGAGGACGACGAGCACTTCTTCGACCTGGAGTCGATCGACGACCCCAAGGAGCTGCTGGGCCGGTCGACGGAGCTGACTCTGGCGTTCCGGGAGGCCGCCGACCGGGCGACCGAGTACCAGGCGATCGCCGCGGCGCAGCTCGCGGACCCCCAGCGCTTCGACAGACTTCCCGTGTCCGCCATCGCGGAGCGGGCGGACTGGAGCGAGGACTACGCGATGCGCATGATCGAGTTCGGTCGCGATCTGCTGCGCAACGGCGGTTCGGCCGCTCCCTGACCCGACCGCTCCCCGACCCGACCGCTCCCCGACCCGACCGTT
>NZ_JBYITE010000095.1:0-8460 GCF_057709105.1 Streptomyces sp. bgisy100 | reverse complement strand
TGCCCCGGCTTACGAGGTGGTGCAGGCGCTGGGGCAGGAACTGCCGCAGGTGTCGCCCGTGGTACACATCAGGACCGTCTCGGTCGCGGGCGTGCCCTCGATGAAGGTGATGTCGAGCCCGAACGGGTCTTCGGCGGTGTCGAGGGCCGGCTGCGCGGGAGCGAGCGGCTTCTCCGTGTGAACAGCGGTCATGCTTGCCTCCGTGGTAGTGGCTGACTGTGCAATGAACCTGGACCCGGCTGGGACCAGGAGCTTTGGCGCACAACTGCGCGAGCTTGAAAGAGCGTTGGTCTGTGGCCGTTCGGCGTGGTGCGCTGCGATGGCGGCCGGCGTGGGATGCGCGCCTGTGCCTGGCTGAGTTCTCCGACCGCGCGGAGCAGGCTCCGGACGAGGCGAGCGATGTTCTGCGCGCGCTGGGTGGCCACGTGCGGCTCGACCGTCGACGGCAGTGGCGGCAGGTTGAGGCGCCGCGCACCTTCGCCCAGTGTGGCCCGCGCCCCCGCGCTGGGCCCGAATGCCGAGTCCGGGGGGACATCCCGGCACAGGCGGCAGAGGTCGGTGTGGATGACCCGGCCGTATGCAGCGAGCTGCACGGTTGTGTTCAGCGCAACGCCCGTGGCCGGGAGGCCGGCGGTCACGCCCCACGCGAGCACCCTGTCGATGGTCGCCTGGATCTCGATCTTGTCGGGGAGGGCGGGAGCCAGCCACGCGATCACCTGGTCCGCGGTGAGGATTTCGAACTGCCATGCGCGCGTGATCAAGTGGCATGGGTTGTGGGCCCGCAGGCTGGCGAGGAGTGCGCGGCCGTCCGCACGGACCTCGGCGACCGGCCGCTCCAGCTCCGTGGCCATCCGCTCGACCCCTGCGCCTCGCGCGATGAGCGGAACCATGTCGCGCTGCTCGCGCGGCAGGAACAGTGCCTCGGGGTCCAGCAGCGGCGGGCGGGTGATCGCGTTCGTGGTGTATCCGACGGCGACCGCGGTCGGGGTCTCGCGCACACCGTGCAGCTTCCGCTTCGCGGTCTTGAGGTAGCCCGAGGCGGTGCCCTCGCTGATCTTGAGGCTGCGCGCGACCGCCCCGAGAGCGCTGCCGACGGCCAGGCCTTCGAGAACCTGCTGCTCTCGGGGCGCGAGGAAGACCCTGGCCACGGTCCTGGTAGTAGGAGTCACTTGAAGCTCCTTGGTGCGGGTGGTCGGCCGGCACCGCTCGGTGAACCACTGCGTAGCCGCCGCTGAGCGCAAGCGCGCAGCGTGAGCACGAGGACGACCGGTGCCCGGCTGCGGGAGATGCGGCCGACCTCTGCCAGGGGGACAGCCATTCGCTGCTGCACCGCCTCCTCGGCGGTGACCAGCTGCCCCGGTGCGGCAGTGGTGGCGTCATCGACGGCGACCATCACAGCCTCCCGGCAGGCAGCCGGAACTCGCACCAGGTCGTCCGACCACCGTCGCTCGTCCCCCAGGCATGTGAGAGGGCGGCGATGAGGAAGAGGCCGCGGCCAGACAGGTCATCCGCCGCCGCGCTACGCAGCTCGGCGGACTCGGAGCTCTCGTCTGTGACCTCGATGCGCAGGCCTTCGCGGGAGCACCACACCCGTAGGTCCACGTTGCCGAGCCCATGCTCGATGGCGTTGGTGCCCAGCTCGGAGACGGCCAGCACGGCATCGTCGGCCAGTCGAGCGGGTACGTCCCACCGCCGCAGGTGATCTGCTGTGGTCCGGCGCATGTCGGCAACGCGGGCCTCGTCCGGGGCGAAGGTCACCGCGAAGCAGCGCAGGTCCTGCGCCATGGCCTGTGGCGCGGCTGCAGATGCCGGCGATGTCGTGATGCTCATCGGGGCCTCCCAGGTGGTCGGTGCGGAAGAGCCGGGCACGGTCGGCTCGCTGTGATCTCGGCCGTCACCAGGGACGGGCGGAACCATCACTCCGTGTTCGGTCAGGTACGGAGTGTGGCGCCGATGCCTAGTCAACTCGGAGAAGTGCGGTCGGAATACGGCTTCCACCGCAGTCCGACTGAGCTAGTCGAAACCCGACTGACTCAGTCCCCGGCGGCGTACCGTCGTCGCCATGACTCCTCTGGGCATGAGACTCAGAACGGCACGCACTCTGGCTGGAAAGTCACAGGCTGCACTCGGTGCTGAGTGCGGCATCAGCCAGAAGCAGATCAGCCGGTTCGAGCGAGGACAGACAGTCCCCGGCGATACAGAGATCCGGCTGCTGGCGCGGGCCCTGGAGATAGACCCCTCCGCTCTCGCCCACGGAGCGACCGGGGCAGCACAAGACGCCGGCTCCTACGGCGCCGGCGGAAATGAGGACGATGTGCTCAGGCGCAATTTCGTGACCGCAGGTCTCGGCATCGGCACCGCGGCAGTGCTCCCCAGCGCCACCGCGGTGGCGGCACCCGCGACGCCGACCGACTGGGACCGGGCCCTCTACACCACCAACACGGCCCCGAACCCCTCCTCGAACCTTTCCTCGACGCAGTTGAGCGCCGGGCTGGGCACTGTCGCCCGCCACCTGGCCGCAACGCGCTACGCAGAAGCGGAAAAGGCGCTCCCCCGACTGATCGTCGCGGCCAGGGCCTCGGCAGGCCGGAGCGGGCGCCGCGGCGCGGAGCTTCTCACCCGCGCCTGGGCGCTGGCCACCGCTGTGAAGGTCAAGGAGCGGCACCCCGATGCCTGGTCGACCTCCTCCTGGGCGGTGGAGGCGGCCGAGCGTTCCCAGCACCCGCTGGCGCTGGCCATGGCGGCCCGGGGGCAGTACATCTGTCTGCGTCAGCACGGCCAGCACCGGCAGGCCCGGATGGTGGCTGAGAACGCGGTCGCCGACCTGGTGGACGAGGAACTCGCCCGGCCGGTCCTGGGCCATCTCCTTCTGGAGAGCGCCTACGGCGCAGCCCAGGCGGGACGAACGGCGGACGCCGAGGCCCTGTGGGAGCACGCTCGTTCCCTGGCCCGGAAGGGTTCCACGGTGGCCATCTGGCCCGACTACCCCGGTCCGCTGACCCGTGAACAGGTCGACCGGTACGCCTTGTGCATCCATCACACCCTGGGCGACACCCGGCGCGCCGTCGGCCACATGGAAGCCCTCAACGCCGCGGCCGTGGACGTCCCGCACACCGCCGCCCGCATCCGGCACGACTCCGCGAAACTCCGCCGCGACATCGGCGACATGAGCGGAGCGCTGCGGCTGCTGCAGAACCTATCGGCCGACACGCCGCAGGACGCCCGGCGCACCCAGGTCCGCACCATGGTCTCCGGGATGATGCACACCACCCCGCACCTCCCCGGCCTGCGGCCCTTCGCGGCCAGTCTCGGCGCGGTCTGACGGCTCCACGGAGGGGCCACCGGACACCGTGCCCATGATGGTGCGCCCCTCCTCCAGCCGCCACGCCGCTGCCTCCGACAGCCAGGCCGTTCGCAGCAGACCTTCCCGGTGCTCCTCGTCGGTCGACACGTCCGGGTGCGGTTTCCCGACCGTGTGCTGGGAATCCCGGGCGCCGTTGACCCGCCGCGGATACAGGTAACCGTCGGAGTCGGCGCTCACGGCCCCGCCTGTCCCTCGTCCACGACGTACCAGTCATCGGTCTCCAGCGCATCCGGCAGCGGTGCGTAGGGTTCCACGAGCCCGTGCGTGCCCTTGTGCGGCCTGTAGAACAGGTACTCCGCCGAGTGCTCGACACGGCCACCGTCCGGCAGAAGGGTCTCCCTCGCCGGTACCCGGTAGATGTACTTACCCGGCTCTTTCCAGGAGTCGCGGGCCACGCGGCGACCGTCCTTCATGGCGTGCAACGCATCGGAGAAGTCCATCCGGCCACGGTAGCCGTGGGATGGACCGACACCGACGACCGTGCCGCTGATGCCCGGAGCCCCCTCGGGAGACGCAGCGGTCGGCACGCCTGTCGGAGCCGAACTCGTCCCGGGACGCGCCGCGCCCGGGAATCAGGTACTCCCGGGCACCTCCCGCCCCGCCGCCCCCGGGCTGTCCCAGTCCCGGGCCGGCTGACGGGCGGAGAGGTCCACGGTGGCCCGGGCGCCGCCCTCCGGCGGGTTCGCGAACGTCACCGCCACGCCCAGCACATGGGCCTGACCGGCGACGATGGTCAGCCCCAGGCCCGTACCGCGGCCCCGTTCCCGGGCGCCGGTGCGGAACCGCTGCGGCCCCTGCGCCAGCAGCTCCCCGGGGAAGCCCGTCCCGTGATCGGTCACCCGGACCACCGGCCCGTCGACCTCCACCTCCACCGGCGGCGCCCCGTGCCGCAGCGCGTTGGTGACGAGGTTTCCGAGGATGCGTTCGACGCGCCGGGGGTCGGTGTCCACGTCGGCGTCGGCACCGACCAGGAGCCGGACGCGGTCCCCGGCCGCCGGGTCGCCGTCCACCACCGCGGCGACCGCGCGCCGCGCCAGTGAGCTCACCGTGGCCCGTTCCCACTGCACCTGCTCGATGCCCGGCACATCCAGCCGGGCCACCTCCAGCACGTCCTCGACCAGGGAGCGCAGCGCGTGCACCCGGTCCTGGACGAGTTCGCTGGACCGGTCCGGCGGCAGCAGCCCCGCCGCGGTGACCAGCCCCGCGACCGGGGTGCGCAGCTCATGGGCGATGTCCGCGGTCACCCGCCGCTCGGCCTCCAGCCGGGCGGCCAACGCGTCGGCCATGGTGTTGACGGCCGCCCCGAGCCGGGCGATCTCGTCCCGGCCGCGCGGGCTGACCCGCGCGCTCAGATCGCCGTCCGCGATGCTCTGCGCCGTGCGGGCGGACGCGCTGATCCGCCGCCCCATCGCCGCCGCGACGGCCACCCCCAGCCCGCAGCCCAGCACCGCGGCGAGCGCGCCCGATCCGATGAGGACACCGTCCAGGTCGGCCAGGGCACGGGCCTGCGGGGCATAGGAGTGCCGCACCGCGAGCACCTGGCCGTCGGTCCGGGTGGCGGCCCACAGCACCGGCCCCCGCTCGCCGTCCCCCTCCTGGAGGAAGGTGGCGCGCACCCGGTCGCGGGTGACGAGCCGCCGCAGCTCGTCCGGCAGCCCGGGCGGGTCGGTCAGGGCGGCGCCGCTCTCCCCGTCGGCGTGGTCCCGGACGGCGGTGAGCAGCCGGGCGTCCACCACCCGGCGGGCGTCGGCCAGTTGGTCCCCGGCCGTCTGCCGGTGCACCAGCAGGCCGATGACGGTGGCGACCAGCACCGCCGCACCGGCGACCAGCGCCGCGGTTCTGCCGCGCAGTCCCACGTCAGTGCCTGAGCTTGTAGCCGAAGCCGCGGACGGTCTCGATGCGCTGATGACCGATCTTCCCGCGCAGCCGCTGCACATGGACGTCGACGACCCGGCTGTCGCCGCCCCAGGCGTAGTCCCAGACCCGCTCCAGCAGGGTGGTGCGGGAGAGCAGCACACCGGGGCACTCGGCGAAGACCAGCATGAGCCGCAGCTCGGTGGGGGTGAGGTCCAGCCGGGAGCCGTCCCGCCGGACCTCCACGGAGTCCGGGTCCACGGTGAGGTCACCGAAGGTCAGCGGCGCGCGGGACTCCTCCTCCACGGGCGCCGCCCGGCGCAGCGCGGCCCGGATCCGGGCGACGAGGACATTGGTGTCGTACGGCTTGGTGAGGTAGTCGTCGGCGCCGGCCTCCAGCCCCAGGACGACATCGACGGGATCCGTGCGGGCGGAGATCATCAGCACCGGCATCCGGCTCTTCTCACGGATCCGGCGGACCAGGCTCACCCCGTCGAGATGCGGCAGCATCACATCGAGCACGGCGATGTCCGGGGCGTGCTCGCGGACCAGGTCCAGGCCGGTGAGCCCGTCGGAGGCGGTGCGCACCTCGAATCCGTAGCGCTCCAGGGCGATCTGGGTGGCCTCGCGCAGGACGGCGTCGTCCTCGACGAGCAGTACGCCGGTCATTCGGTTCCTTCACGGGATGCGGTCCGGGAGACGGGCCGGGAAGCGGGCGGGGACGGTCGGTGGTCGGGTCCCGCGGGCGAGGACGGTCAGTCCTCGGGGACGATGAGGTGCAGGGACCGCAGCTCGTCCCGCGCCACCTCGGGCAGCTTCTTCGGGGATCTGACGGTCGCGCGGGTGTAGTAGGCGATGTTCTCCCGCCGTTCGGGACGGCTGAGCACCACGGTCGCCGGATAGCCCTCCTCCGGGCAGGTGCCGTAGCACCAGTTGCCCCCGACCCGGCCGGTGGCGACGGCCCGGTCGCCGCCCCAGGAGCGCCACTTCAGCTCCGTGACGGAGCTGAACTCGGTCAGTCCGATGCCCGCCGGGCGGCGCAGCGGGTGGCCCAGGGCGTCGGTCACATACACCGGGCCGTTGCTCCCGGCCGTGGGGGCGGGCCCCTCGACGTGCGGCCGGTCGGCCCCGGCACAGCCCGCGCCGGCCAGCGTCACGAGAACCACGGCCAGGGCCCGCGCCACCCGTGCCGGGCTGACGCGGGCCCCTGTGCGGGGAGCCCGGGGCGGTGTGGACGTGCTCATCCGGACTCTCCGCTTCACTCCGTTCGGGGTGCCGAGGTTACGCCACCGGCCTCACGGGGTGGGGAGGGCGTGCTTCCGGTTCAGGTCCTCGCTCTCGTAGTGACCGGAGCCGGGGGCCAGCTTCAGGGTGAACGAGCTGTAGTACATCTCGCCCCCCACCTCCTTGGGGTCGGAGAGGGTGACCTTGCCGCGCAGCGGCTTGTCCTGGCAGGTCTCCAGGCACCAGTTGCCGGTGACGTCGGCGGTGCCCACGGCCTTGCCCTTGCCCCACTGCTTCCAGTGGACCTTGTTCAGCGAGGTGAACTCCGAGAGGACCAGGTTCTTCGGGGTGCGCTGCGCGTCCCCGTGGTCGGCGTTCTCCTCGCCGTACAGGTTCAGCACGTACGGGTTGGTGTCGACCATTCCGTCGGTCTCGCCGGCGGACGCACTGGACGCCCAGGCCGATACGGTCCCGAGTCCCAGCACCGCCACGGCCGCCGCCGTCACGGCGCTGCGTCGCCTGTTCGAGCTGGTGTTCATGTTGCCTCCGATGGTTCGCGTGGACCCTTGCGGGCCGTTTCCGTTCCTCGTGACCGCCGGGGAGAAGTTCGCCCCTGCGGACACTCAAGAACGTAGAAGGCGCTGGTCGCAGCCGTCCGGCAACCGTGTAACAGCCGTCCATCGACTGCTGTTACCGGGGCTCTTGCGACAAGCCCCGGCGTTCACGCCGGGGATGAATGCATCTCAAGGCTGCTCTGACGTGCAGGTCAGAGTGGGCGTTGTTGTTGCTCGATGTACTGGCGGATGGTCGCCAGTGGTGCTCCGCCGCAGGATGCGGCGAAGTACGAGGGTGACCACAGGTGCCCGTGGCTGGTGGCGTGGTTGATCCGGTCGGTGAACTCTTGGCGGATCCGGCGGGCGGAGACGCCTTTGAGGCTGTTGACCAGTTTGGAGACGGCGACTTTGGGCGGGTAGTTGATCAGGAGGTGGACGTGATCGCGTTCACCGTTGAACTCCGTCAGCTCCGCCTCGAAGCCCTCACGCACCTTGCGCATGATCTCTCCGCAGCGCGTCAGCATCTCATCGTCGAACACTCCGCGACGGTATTTGGTCACAAAGACCAAGTGAACGTGCATCGCCGAAACAACATGCCTACCACGCCTGTAGTCATTCTCCTGATCCATGAGACCAAGTCGTAGTAGCGTCGTAGTCATGCAGCTCCGCTACAACTTCCGGGCCTACCCGGATGCCTCTCAGTGCCGCGCTTTGGCGAGGGCGTTCGGGTGTGCGCGGGTGGTGTGGAACGACTGCCTGCGCGACCGGAAGGAGGCGCATGCGGCGGGGCTGCCGTATGTGACGTCGGGCGAGCTGTCCCGGCGTCGCATCACCCAGGCCAAACGCACCACCGAGCGCGCCTGGCTTGCCGAGGTGTCGGCGGTCGTCCTGCAACAGTCCCTGCGGGACCTGGATGTCGCTTACAAGAGCTTTGTCGATTCGATCAAGGGCAAGCGGCGGGGGCGGAGGGTCGGGCCGCCTCGGTACAAGTCGAAGAAGGACACCCGTCAGTCGATTCGCCTGAACACCAACGCCTTTTCCCTCCAGGAAGACGGCACGGTGTATGTGGCCAAGGTCGGTAACCTGAAGGTCAGGTGGTCGCGGCGGCTTCCGGCCGCGCCCACGTCCCTGACCGTCACCAAAGACAACTCGGGCCGGTATTTCCTGAGCTTTGTCGTGGACACCGAGCCCGACATCCTTCCCGAGGCGGGGACCGACACCGGTATCGACCTCGGTCTGTCCGTCTTCGCCGTCCTCTCCGATGGCCGGAGGATCGGCAGCCCGCGTTTCTTGCGCCGGGCGGAGAAGAAGCTCAGGCGGCTTCAGCGGGAGCTGTCCCGCAAGGCCAGGGGATCGAGGAACCGGGCCAAGGCCCGGATCAAGGTCGCACGCCAGCATGCACGTGTTGCGGACCGGCGCCGGGACTTCCACCACAAGGCATCCACACAGATCATTCGCGACAAC
>NZ_JBYITE010000094.1:0-10071 GCF_057709105.1 Streptomyces sp. bgisy100 | reverse complement strand
GGCGTGTTTCGAAAGCTGCGTCCGGCCGGATGCGTCCGGCCCCGCCCTTTCGGGCGGACGAGCTGCTTCCGAAACACGCCCCAGCGGACGGTCTTGACCTTCCGGACCAGTACCGCACCTGAGCGGCCGGGCCCTGGACACCGTCTCGTCGGTGCCTCAGTCGGCGTAGACGCCGACCTCGCGAAGCGAGTAGCCCCACTGGGTGCCGCGCTCCAGCCCCTTGACGCGTAGGTAGCGCGCCTGGGCTGCGGGGAAACGGGCCGTGTCCAGGCCGCCGTCACCGGAGGCTGTGGACCACACCGTCTTCCAGTTCGTGCCGTCCTCCGACAGCTCGACGCGGTACGACTTCGCGTACGCCTGCTCCCAGTCGAGGGTGACGCGCTTGACCGGCTGCGCGGATCCGAGATCGATCCGCAGCCACTGGTCGTCGTTCCACTCGCTGGCCCAGCGGGTGCCCGTGTCGCCGTCCACCGCCTTCCCGGGCTGGAAGCTGACGAACGGGTTCCACCACTCCGACGAGGACGCCGTCGCGGCCGCGCCCGTGGCGAGGTTCTTCCCGGCCCGGTACTTCTCGGAGTTCCCCCAGGTGCGGAGGTAGGACTCGGCTCCCGAGAAGAGGTCGTCGACGACCCGCTGGCCGCCGACGATCCGGATGTCCTCGATCCAGTCCGGGACCATGCCGTAGTGCGCACCGCCGTCGGTGTTGACGTCCCACGTGCGTTCGCCGGTGGTCTGCTTGTCGATCACCGAGCCGCCGTCCGTGCTGCGGAAGGGGTACTTCACCGGGTTCGGGGTGTCCCCGCCCCGTGGAGCCGGCCAGCCTCCGACACCGTTCATGTCGGTGCCGTAGCCGTAGCCGACCTTGTACTTCTCGCGCAGCGCGGCCGTGCGCTCGGCCTCCGCGCTGAAGGCCGCGGAGCCGCCCATGTACTGGGCGGCGAACCCGCCGAGCTTGTAGAGGCGTTCGGTCCAGCCCAGGTCCATCCAGCTGTGCGAGGAGATGGCGCCGGGGTACGACTCGGATTCGAGGATGCCGAAGGCCTGGTCAGCGGCCTTGACGCTCATGTGGTCGAGCTCCAGCATCATGTTGCGCTTCATCATGCCGCGCACCGCGTACGCGCCCAGGTCGGTCAGCCCGCGGGTGTTGCACTGCGCGCCCGAGGCGTAAGAGGGGACGGCCACGCCCTTCGGGAGCCGCTTCTCCGCCTCCGGTGCTGCCGCGTTGCCGATGGGGTTGTCGTGCTGCGGGCCGCGGCAGGCCTCCGTCTTCCAGAACGTGCCGGTCGACAGGAACTGGCCCGCGTTGATGGCCGTACCGAGCGTGCCGGAGTCGAAGCGCACCCCGCACAGTGCGTTGTCGAACTTGTGGCACAGGAACATGCTGCTGACGCCCAGTTCCTTCAGCTCGTCCAGGCCCCGGTCGATGTCCTCCTTGCCGCACTGCGCGACGTCCAGGATCTGCTTGCAGCCGAACGGCTCCGAGGTCTCGACGCCCAGGACGACGGCCAGCTTGCCCTGCTCGATGACCTCTCGGGCCTGCGCGCTGTTCGTGACGATCCGGAACCAGCCCTTGCCCGGACCGCCGTACATCTTGTCGACGAAGGCCTGCATGTCGTACGTCTTCTTGGCCTCGAGACGAATGGCGGTCATCTCGTCACAGCTGCGGTCCTTGAAGAAGTAGACCGAGCAGATCACGCCGTTGGTGACCAGGTCGTTGACCAGCACCCGCTGGCCGCCGCGCCAGGCCCGCTCGATCCAGGCGTAGTAGTTCTGCTGGTGGGTGAGCGAGTCGTGGGCGGGCCAGTCCTTGAAGGTGGGCCACCCGTTGGGGTCGTGCTTGCCGTCGCCGCCCTTGGTGATCATGTCGAAGACGGCGAGCGAGCCGTCGGGGTAGTGCTCGGGGCAGTCCTTGAGCGCGTCGGTGACGCCCTGCTCCGAGAACGGCTTGCCGCAGATCAGCCGGCCGCCGAAGCCCTCGTTGGACATGATGTGGTCGTGGGCGTCGACGAAGCCCCTGACGCGGCCCTGGGCGTCGGTGCCCTTGAAGGGCTCGCCCGTGACGTTGATCCGCGAGTCGGGTGCGGGCCTCGCGGACGGATCCCACCAGCTGGACTCCGCCGCGGAGCTGGGCACCGGACCGAGCACCAGAGCGGCCACAGCGACAAGCAGCGACACCACTGCGAGTGACCTGAGTCTGCGGCGCAGAGGTTGAACGATGACCATCGCGTACATCCTTAAATGTGAGCGGTGCTCAGATTCCGCTCTACGTTAGGGACACGAGCTCGCAACGCCAACCCCTTGGCAGCGTTCATGTTCGGCAGTTCACGTCTCGGTCAGGGCGACGGCGTCTCCTGCGGAACGCTCCACCGCCACATGTCCGCCCATCCGTGCATGGCCACAGATGCCTTGACCAGTCACGTCGAACGGGGCCCGGGGAACTGACTCGCCGCTACTCGCCCAGGATCGTCGCGCTGCCCCAGCCCTACCTGCTGCGGTATGCCCGGAGAAAGGTCCGCACTCCCTCGACGACGAGGGGCCGGACGCGGGTGTCCTCCGCGGCGTTCGCGGAGCCGAGCCTGTCCAGCGCGACGCCGAAGGTCAGCGCGATGAACTGGTCGGCTGCGAGTCGGGGGTCGGGGACGTCGAGCAGTCCGGCGGCGGCGAAGGCGGCGAACCGCTCGGCAAGTGCCTCGTCGGGGGTGTCGGCCATGGAGTTGTAGCTCCGGTGCGGCAGGTGGCCCGATTCCGCCCGGACCAGTCGTTGCAGCGTGGCGTACTCCGCGGAGCCGAGCATGTCGGTCGAGATGCGCATCGAGAAGGTGACCAGGGCGTCCTCGAGACCGACGGCCTCGGTGAGGTCGGTGAGGGTGTCGTCGAGGGTGCGCCGGATCGTGGTGATCATTGACTGGCCGATGGCGTCGACGACTGCTTGCAGGAGCGTCCGCTTGTCGCCGAAGTAGTCGTAGACCGTCCGCTTGGACACCTCGGCCCGGGCGGCGACCGCGTCGACGCTGGTCCGGTCGAAGCCGTCGGCGAGGAACAGGTCCCGGGCCGCCGAGAGGATGGCGGCCCGCTTCACCGCGGACCCCTCGCGCAGTGTCTTCGTGGTCGCCATGGGCGCATTCTAACCGTTCTACACTGCACGGTGTAGTGTAGTGTCGCGGTCATGGGGCGTGTCGCACTCGTACAGCGACTCCGCCCGGCCGATCCATGTGTGCACCAACTCGCCTACCACTGAACAGGGTTCGCCACGTTGGCCGACCTCAGACCCGTCCTCAAGGCACCAACGCAAGCACTAAGCACACCGCGCCCCGCGTGAAGCGCCGCCGTATCCGCGCCGGGCCCGTCACAGCGGCGGCGCCACGCGTACGGCAGGCCCCCGGCCCGCCTTCCTCGCCCGGCAGCACCCGCCTTCCTCGCCCGGCGGTAACGGAAAGGACGTCCATGACCGCAACTCTGGCTCCACCGGTCCGCATCGGGAAGGCCGCTGTCGGGGCCCTCGGCGTGCTGGCAGTCGCCACCGGTGCCCTGGAGTCGGTGGTGACGCCGACGCTCCCGCTCCTGCAACGCGAGCTGGACATGAGTCAGGCCGAAGGGGCGTTACTCAGCATCGTGCTCCTCATCACCGGCGCGCTCGTCACACCGGTCGCAGGCAGGTTCGGCGACCGCTACGGCGGGAAACGGGTCCTGATCCGGCTGATGGCGGTGGTCTCGGCCGGTGGTCTGGTGTCCGCCCTGGCGCCGAACCTGCCGGTGCTGCTGCTCGGTCAGGTACTGCAGGGAGCGATGGTGGGCGCGCTGCCCCTGTCGTTCATCCTGGTGCGCGCACACCTCCCCGCGGGAGAGTCGAAGGTGGCCATCGGGGTGGTCAGCGGCTTGTTCGTGGGGGGCGGGATGGCGGGAACGCTGTCGGCCGGGCCCGTGGCGGAAGGGCTGTCCCGGCACTGGATGTTCGCGCTGCCGACGATCGCGGTCATCGGATCCACCCTGCTGGTGAACCGGCTGATGCCGCATGATCCGCCGGGCCGGTCGGACGACGCCGGGATCGACTGGCCCGGCCTGGTCCTCTTGAGCGGAACGCTGGTCACGCTCATGCTCGTGCTCGCGCTGGCACCCGACCTCGGGGCGCAGCCACTCGTGCTCGGTGCCCTCATCGTGGTGCTGGCCGCCTTCGTGACCGGATGGACAGCCGTTGAGCGTCGTGCGGCTTCGCCGATGGTCGATCTGCGCATGCTGGCCCGGCCTGCGGTGTGGAAGTCGTGTGTGCTGACGTTCGTGATCTGCGTCGGTACCTCGGTGGCGGTCTATCTCGTCCCACAGCTCTTCGCGGTGTCCGTCGGCGCCTACGGATTCGGGGCCAGTGCCACCGAGATCGGCTTCTTCCTGCTGCCCGGCGCCGTGGCCGCGTCGCTGGCCGGGCCGGTCGGTGGGATCGGGGCGCGGCGTTTCGGCTCGCGCGCCGTGGTCACCGCCGGGGTCGTCATCATGGCCGCCGCCCTGATCGCCCTGGCAGCCGTGCACACCGAGATCTGGCACCTCGTCATCGGCAAGGTGATGATCTCCCTTGCCAACGGCCTGTGCGTCACGGCGATGGTGACCAGCACCGCGACATCCGTCGATCAGGGCGACACCGGCATCGCCACCAGCCTGGTCCTGGTGACGCGCGTGGTCGGCTTCGCGGTGGGTGTCCAGCTCGGTGGTGCGCTCCTCACCGCCGGGACCCCTTCCGGTTCGGATGTCCCGGCCGAATCCGCCTTCGTCACCGGCTTCGTCATAGCCGGCGTCGTCACGGCGCTGTCCCTGCTTGTCGCCCGGACCATGAGCAAAGGAGTCAAGGAATGAGCCGCACAGATCTGTTGAGGGACGTCCGTTCCACGCCGAGGCGCACGGCCTTGATATCCGGGGCAAGCGTCGCGGGGCCCGCCCTGGCGTTCTGGCTGAACCGCTACGGATTCGCGGTCACGGTGGTCGAGAAGTCAGGCACTCTGCGTGCCGGTGGTTACCCCATCGACGTACGCGGCACCGCACTGGAGGTCGTCCGCAGGATGGGAATCCTGCCGCAACTCCAGGACGCGCACATCGACCTGCGCCGGCTGACCTTCCTCGACAGGGCCGGCAAAGAGGTGGCCTCGGTCAACCCGCACACCCTCACCGGCGGTGTCGCGGGACAGGATCTGGAGGTGCGGCGCGGGGATCTGACCGACGCTCTCTACGCGGCGGTCCGTGACGACGTGGAGTTCATGTTCGACGACTCCATCGACACCCTCGACCAGTCGTCCGGCGAAGGGGTCGACGTCACCTTCCGCGGGGGCCGCAGGCGCACGTTCGACCTGGTGTTCGGCGCGGACGGTCTGCACTCACGCACCCGTGAGATCCTGTTCGGCCCCGAAGAGCAGTTCCACCGGTATCTCGGCTACTGCTTCGCCGGGTTCACCATGCGCAACACCTTCGGGCTCTCCCACGAGGTCACGATGTGGAACACCCCGGGCAGGGCCGCGGCACTCTACGCCGTGGGGGACAACGACGACGTGCACGCCTTCCTGAACTTCGCCCGCCCGGAACCACCGTTCGACGCGTTCCGGAACCCGGAGGCCCAACGGGACCTGGTCGCGGCGGTCTTCGCCGATGCGGGATGGGAGGTCCCGGGGATGGTCGCCGCCATGCGCGACGCGGATGACCTGTTCTTCGACGGGGTCAGCCAGATCCGCATGCCCCGCTGGTCCAGCGGCAGGGTCGCGCTGGTGGGCGACGCCGCGTACGCACCCTCGTTCCTCACCGGACAGGGCTCCAGCCTCGCGCTCGTCGGCGCGTACATGCTCGCCGGTTCCCTGGCCGACCGGGACCACGCCGCGGGCTTCACCGCCTACGAACACCACACCCGTGAGTTCGTGACCCTGAACCAGGACCAGGTCGGCGCGGGCGACGCCACACTCTTCCCGACCACCGCTCGGGCCCTGGAGCGGCGCAACGCCATGCTGCGCAACCTCAGCGCCATGCCCCCCGCGGAGGGACGACCGGCCCATTCGGCCCTCAGCCTGCCCGCATTCATGCCCGTGACGTGAGCTCGGGTACGCGCGGCTCTGCGGGCGTCGTTCTGGGCGGTGATGTCTCCGCTGCCCAGCGCGCGGGCGACGGAGCGCGCACCGCAACTGCGGCAGGCATCGTGAGCTGCGTAAGCAGCCCGGCAGCGTACGGTGGCGGCGTGGCAAACGAAGACCTGGGGCGGACCCTGCGCCGCTTGCGCCGTCTGGCCTCCCTGACGCAGGAAGAGCTGGCCGAGCGCTCCGATGTGTCCGTCGATGTGATCCGCCAGCTCGAACAGCAGCGGAAGCACTCGGCACGCCTGCCCACCCTGCACGCACTGGCCAAGGGTCTCGGCGTGGAACTGACCACGCTCCTGGGCGACCCGCCGGCGGTCTCCTCCACAGGGGAGAACGACGGACCACGCTTCGTGGCCGTGCGCCGTGCCATCATGCCCGTGCTCTGGGGGCCGGACCCGGAGCCGCCGGGGCCCGGCTTCTCGCTGGACCGTCTGCGTGAGCAGATCGCGGAAGGCTGGACGCAGTACCACGCCGCCGAGTTCGACACGGTGATGAAGGCGCTGCCGGACCTGCTCTCGGATGCGCGCGCCGCCACGGCCTCGGACAACGACGGTGACCGCAGGGCCGGATTCGCAGCCCTGGGCAAGGCGCTTCAGCTCGCCGGACATGTCGCCGTGCGGATGGGCAAGACGGACCTGGCCCTGACGAGCCTGGAGCGCGCCATAGACGCTGCGGGAGCGTCCTCCGATCCGCTGCTTGTGCCGATGATCGTCAACTCCACGGCGTGGACCTACCAGCGGCAGGGGCGTCTGGAGGACGCACTGGGCATCGCACTCCGTGCAGCCGAGGACATGGCGACCGCGGGCCGGACCGGCACGGCCGACGGCCTGAAGGTGTGGGGAGCGCTGACCATGAGTGCCGCTACGTCGGCCGCGCGAAGCGGTGACTATGAGCGCGCGGCGGCGATGATGGCGACGGCAGAGCAGGAAGCCGCCCGAGTGCCGAAGCTGCCCGACGGCGGCGACAACCGCATGGTCAGCGTCTTCAGCCCCTCATCGGTCCGCATTGAACGCGTCCGGCTCGCAGTCCAGTACGGGCATCCCCAGGACGCCTTGGCACTGGCCGAGGGGATGCGATTGAGCAAGGACACCCCGCCGTCCTGGCGGACGTGGCTGCTGTTGGACGTCGCCCGAGCCCATACGGACATGGGGGACGCGGCCGGAGCGGTGAAGACCCTGGAGTCCCTGCGCCGGGTGGCGCCGACGTGGATGCAGCACCACACATTGGCCGTGGCCATAGTGCGTGACCTGTGGACGCTCCCCAACCACCCGCCGGGGCTGCGCCCGCTGGCGGAGTTCCTGGGGGTTGGCTAATAACGTGGTGAAAGTGGGACGTTGCGCCCCTGTCGCCCTTCTTGCCACGTCGCTTTCATGAGTGGTCACTGCCCCGCGACCTCGTGAACGGCCGGGGCTGCGGCCGACCCGAAAGAGCAACTGACGTGCCGAAATCCGCGGACGGGCAGTCACGAAAGCAACCCCGGCCATGCCTGCCGCTCACCGTGGCCCGCCCCACCGGGCCCCCGGCTACAGCGCGACCCTGCCTCGCGAACCGGGGAGTGCGGCCATCGCGCGGCGTCTGGTGCACGTCGCCTTAGCGGCGTGGCGGCTGGAAGAACTGGACGAGGCCGCGGCCCTGATCGTCTCCGAGCTGGTGACCAACTCCGTGCGGCACGCCCGGAGCAATTCCATCCGCATCACGGTCACCCGGCCCGAGATGATGCGGGTGCGCATCGGTGTCGTGGACAAGTCGCAGCAATTCCCGGTGCCCCGGGAGTCGAGCGCCGAGGACGAGGGCGGGCGCGGCCTGACGCTCGTGGAGACGCTTTCCGAGGGCTGGGGCACCGATCCGCTGCCGTGGGGCAAGCGGGTGTGGGCAGAGCTGCGGGGGAAGGGACATGAAGGCGGGGTGTAGGCGCCGGGCCTGGTGGCCGCCTCCTGGAGCGGGTCGGCGTGGCGTCGTGCGCGGCCCCGGTCCCGGACACCCTGCCCGGAGTCAGCAGATGTCGCGGTACGGGACCTCCCGGATGTGCCTGGACCAGTCGGAGCGTGACAGGCCGCCGCCCGCGCTGAGTGCTGCCCGTCCCCCTTCGTCGGTCCCGGGCACCCCGACTGTGTTCCGATTTTCGGACACGGTTGGGATGCCGGACTGCCGTCACATCATGTCCGACCGTCACGATGCTCAGTAGAAATAGTGTGTTGGCCGGGATTTTCCCCACTCCGGGGTGGGTGTCAGGAACGTTGCGTCGCCAGGAAGCAGCTCCGGCGACTCGCCGCGGTGTCCGGTTTTCTCCGTGCCTCTCTTGTCGTGCGGGGAGGGGCGGCGGATGATTCGCGGCCTCCTGGCCGTTTGTGGCGTCCTGTGCGGCGAGGGGAAATGTCATTCCCGCAGGGGCGCTCACTGCATGAGGCATGTCCCAGGGGCGTCGGTATTGCTGTCGGCGGAGTCGAGGGAGCTGCGGGTCCGGAATTCATTGGACGAGTCGGAATTCCTTGGGCGAGTCGGGAATCCCGCTTCCGGGGGCTCCCGGCTCGATGCTTCGCTATGCAGGGAGTGTTACGTGCACGCACATGCCTGTCCGGATAAATCACCTCCGGGCAGGGAGATTTCGCTGACCGGAGAGAGGTCTGAGTGTCGGATTCGTCAGGCAGCATCCCGCCGCGCTCGGTCGGACGGTGGAGACGTGGCAGCAGGGCACTGGTATCGGTGATCCTGATGGTGGCGACGTGGCTGGCTGTGCCGGTCACACCCGCCGATGCCGCGGTGCGGGACCACACCGCGGTGACCTGGAACATGCAGGGTGCCACGAGTGGTGGGGAGAGCAACTGGACGAACCAGCTCAGGCAGTTGTTCACCATGCAGGCGGCCGATGTGGTGGCCCTTCAGGAAGCCGGCGCCGTTCCCGGCAGCGCTCTGGCCAACCGGCGGCGCACGTTCACCCGTTGGTCGAACGGGGCCGCGTACCAGGTCGTCGAATACCAGTGGCCCGGAACCAATCGTACCGGCGGCTATTACATCTACCACATGCTGACCGACCCCAACGGGAATCGGGTGAACCTCGCCATCGTGACGCGCCAGGAGGTCGACTCGGTCTTCATTCTGCCGCCCCAGCACGACTCGCGGGGGAACCCCGGAAGCAGGTCGATGTTCGGCGTGGAACTGGGCGACGAGTCGGTGTTCTGGACCGCACACGCAGGGGCCTATGACGGAAATGACGCGGCGAACATCGTGGCTGCGGTCAGAGCGGAAATGACCGGAGTGGACTCGTGGGCCCTGCTCGCTGACTTCAACCGGTCGCCGGCCGAGCTCACCAGCGACCCCGCGTGGCCGGGCAACACCGTTCGCGTGGTCAACTCCGGCCGTCAGACGCAGCGCAACGGTGGCGAGTTGGACTACATGGTGACCAACGACTTCACCCCGGCGTACCGTGCCGCCCAACTGGGCGGTCCGGTGTCCGATCACCATCCCGTCACGTTCGGAAGGAACCTGAGGGCAGCTGCCGGAGTCCCTGAAATGCTGACGAGCGGGCGCTGGAAGCGGCAGATGTTGTGCGCGAGCTCGGCGGACGACTCGGTGTGGCTGCGCGGCCCCGAGGCCGACCAGGGCTACTGCCAGTGGATGAAATACCCCGTGGGCAACGATCACTTCGTGCTGTACAACCTGGGCAAGGACCAGGTCATGGCCTACGAGGGCGGTAACGGTGGGCCCCTGGTGATGCAGGATTACGATCCCCGGGGCCGTGATCAGCAGTACTTCTCGTGGGGCGCTGAGGAGGATTGGCACGCATCGGCTCTGCGGTCCTACCTCGACGACGGGCAGGACGTCGATGCCAAGGCCACGGATTCGGACACACCCCGCAGGGACGCCGTGCACACCCGTGGCTGGCGCCACGGCTTCCAGCGAGAGCTGACCTGGAAGGCCGCGCAGTAGGCCGGGCTCCCACAGGCCGTCTGCGTACCGTGTCGGGGGGGGG
>NZ_JBYITE010000093.1:0-10262 GCF_057709105.1 Streptomyces sp. bgisy100 | reverse complement strand
CCCTCAACGGAAGGCACCCGGCGACCTTTGCCGTCCCCCGCTACCACTCTCAACGGAAGGCGCCACGGCGTAGGCGCAGAGAGGGCCCGGGAGCCCCGTCGAAGTCCTCGTCCCGCACTGCCCCGACGCCGTCCCGCGCTACCCCTCCTGGCCCGCGCCGCCCTCCGCAGCGGGGGCTCCCCCCTCCACCGCCGGGGCTCCCCCTTCCGCGGCGGACGTTCCCCCCTCCGCCGCCGGCGCCTCCTGCCACGGCCGGCTGCGCCGGTAGCGGGCCCACGCGTAGAGGAAGCCGAGGCAGAAGCCGATCAGGTGGGCCAGGTAGGCCACTCCGGGCTGATTCGAGTCTGCCTTCCCGGCGGCCAGCCACTGGAGCCCGAACCAGAAGACCAGCACCATCCAGGCGGGGAAGCGCAGCGGCAGGAAGAAGAGGAACGGGAAGAGGCTCGTGACGCGGGCGCCGGGGAACAGATAGAGAAAGGCTCCCAGGACCCCGGAGATCGCTCCGGAAGCCCCGACCAGGGTCTGGGACGAGTCGGCGTGGACGGCCGCGTAGCCGGCCAGGGCCAGGCAGCCGACGGCGAGGTAGAAGAAGGCGTAGGCCGCCCGGCCCATCCGCTCCTCGGCCATCCCGCCGAAGACGAAGAGAAAGAGCATGTTGCCCAGCAGGTGCAGCCAGTTGCCGTGCACGAACAGGGCGGTCAGCGGGGTGAGGAGCGCTCGCGGCTCCCCGCTGAGCAGCTCGCTGGGAATGACGCCCCAGCGCTCGAAGTGCGCGACCTGCGCCGCCAGCGCATCCCCCTCCGAGCCGTCCGCGGGCACCAGCCCGGAGGCCGGTCCGAGGGCGAAGATCAGGCAGCACGAACCGATGAGCGCATACGTGACCAGGGGCCCGTTGCGGGCCGCCCGCAGGGCCCCCGCTGCCGCCTGCTTCACCGAGTGCGCCGTGGGGATCATGCACAGAGCATGGCCTAACCGGATCAACCTGCCCAGAGTGCCTCGCCGGGCCCGCGCTGCGCGCCCGGCCCCGGCGCCGGTGGCCTCCCAGGCCGTAGGGTTACGGCAAGCACCCCCGCGGTTCGACGGCGCACCGCGGAGGGCAAGCGCAGACGATGAAGACGAGGACGACACGATGGGCGTTCCCCAGCCGACGGCCGAGACCCGCTGGCGCTGCACCCTGTGCGGCAACCTGACCCGTTTCGACGTGACCCGCTCGACCCGCGCCGTCGAGTACGTCCACCTCGACCTGGCCGGAGAGCCGAGCGTCGAGGAGCGCGACGTGCTCAGTGAGACCATCGAGTCGGTGCGGTGCCGTTGGTGCAACGCGGTGGACCAGATCGAGCTGGTGGACCGCCCGGGCGCGAACGCCTGAGAACGGAGCGGTGACAGGTGGTGGAGCGGAGCGACGGTACCGGTGAGGCCCCTGAGGCCGCCGGTCCCGCTGAGGTGCTCGACCGCCCGCTGCCCGAGGGTGTGCGGCGCAGGGTCGTCACCATCGCCGGGGACGCCTTCGGCGGTCTCACGATGGCCGAACTCCCGCCGCAGCTGAGGCAGTACGCCCGTTTCACCCCGACCCGCCGGGCCAAGTTCGCGGGCAACGCCATGGCCGCGGCGCTGGAGAGCCACCCGCTCTTCCGGCAGCGCATCGGGGAGAAGTTCCGCGAGGCGCAGCCGGAGCTGGCCGAGGCACTGGAGTCCGGCGCCCCGCCCGCCGCGGCGGACCCGCTGGACGTGGCGGCGGCGGCCTACGTGCTGCGCCCGGCGGGCTGGGTGAAGCTGGTCGCCGCGGCGAGCGAGGAGGCGCAGCGCGCGCGGGCCGAGCGGGCCGACGAGGACGCCGCCCGCGAGCTGGAGCGGCTGCGGGCCGAGCTGGCGGACGCCCGGAGCGCGGCCCGTGCCGACGCCGACCGGCTGCGGGCGGAGCTGGACGCGGCACGCAAGGAGGCCGACACCCTCCAGCGCAAGCTGCGCAGCGCCGTGAGCGATGTCCGGCGCGGCGAGGCGGCGGTGCGCAAGGCCGCGGCCGAGCTGGAGGACGTGCGGTCCGCCGCCGCCACGGACAAGGCCGCCGCGGACAGTGAGGCGCGGCGGCTCAAGGCGCGGCTCGCCGAGACGGAGGGCGCGCTCGAGGCGAGCCGCCGTGCCGTGCGCGAGGGCCGCAGTGTCGAGGACATGCGGCTGCGGCTGCTGCTGGACACCGTGCTGGACGCCGCGCAGGGTCTGCGGCGCGAACTGGCGCTGCCGCCCGCGTCGGTGCACCCCGCCGACACCGTGGAGGCGGTGGAGCCGGGGCGGATGACACCGAAGGACGTCGCCACCCGGGCGCTGTCGGAGACCGATCCGGCGCTGCTCGACCAGTTGCTCGCCCTGCCGCAGGCCCATCTGGTCGTCGACGGCTACAACGTGACCAAGACCGGCTATCCCACGATGCCGCTGGAGAAGCAGCGGCTGCGGCTGCTGGGCGGGCTGGCGGTGCTGGCGGCGCAGACCGGCGCCGAGATGACCTGTGTCTTCGACGGGGCGGAGCTGGCCGCGCCGGTGCTGCTCGCGCCGCCGCGCGGGGTGCGGGTGCTGTTCAGCAAACCGGGGCAGACCGCCGACGAGTTGATCCGGCAGCTGGTGCGTGCCGAGCCGCCCGGCCGCCCGGTCGTCGTCGTCTCCACCGACCGCGAGGTCGCCGACGGCGTGGCCCGCGCCGGCGCCCGTCCGGTTGCGTCCGCCCTGCTGCTGAAGCGGCTTTCGCGCACCTGAGCAACGTCTGGGCCTTGTGCCCGAATTGACGGAACGTAGCGTCAGTCGCCCACTACTGGCTGTATGACGTTTGTAAAGAATGCGCGGCACAACGGAGTTTTTTCTCATCAGGATTTGAACCGATCACAAGAAGGTCACTAAGGTCGAGCCTCGAACCTTCGCGCGGTTGATCATCCATCCGGGATGTCAGCGGAGGAACCGCCGAGTCCGCGGCGCTCTGCAGGCTTCAGGGGGAGGCCGGGGGCATCCGGAGCCGGGGTCCGATGACCCCCCACTCGCACCCGGTAGGCGGCTGAAGGAAGAAGGAGCTCGCCCCCGTGGCGTCCCACCGTCGACCCAAGCAGCCGAGCCGCACCCGCGTGACCGTGCTCACCGCAACCGCCGCAGCCGCCGTCGCCCTCACGTCCCAGGCCGCGCAGGCCGACCCGAAGCCGACCAAAAAAGAGGTCAAGGCCAAGGTCGACAAGCTCTACGAAGAGGCCGAGGTCGCGACCGAGAAGTTCAACGGCGCGAAGGAGAAGCAGGAGGAGCTCGAGCAGCAGGTCGGCGACCTCCAGGACAAGGTGGCCCGCGGCCAGGAGGGTCTGAACGAGCTCCGCAACGGCCTGGGTTCGATGGCCACCGCCCAGTACCGCTCCGGCGGCATCGACCCGTCCGTGCAGCTGATGCTCTCCTCCGACCCGGACAGCTACCTCGACCGGGCCTCCACGCTCGACCAGTTGAGCGGCAAGCAGGCCGACGAGCTCCGGAAGATCGCCGACAAGCAGCGCGCGCTCAAGCAGCAGCGCGAGGAGGCGTCCGACAAGCTCGAGGAGCTGGCGGACACCCGCAAGGCGCTCGGCGGCAAGAAGAAGGAGATCCAGGGCAAGCTCTCCGAGGCCCAGTCCCTGCTCAACAGCCTGACGGCCAAGGAGAAGGCGGCCATGGCCGCCGCCGACGCCCGCGCCAGCCGCGCCAGCAGCAGCCGGGCCGACCTCGGCGACGACGTCCCGGAGTCGCAGCGCGCCGCCGCCGCCCTCAACGCCGCCAAGACCAAGATCGGTTCGCCGTATGTCTGGGGCGCCACCGGCCCGAGCTCGTTCGACTGCTCAGGCCTCACCTCGTGGGCGTACTCGCAGGCCGGGGTCTCCCTGCCGCGCATGTCCCAGGACCAGATGAACGCCGGTACCCGCATCGGCCAGGCCGACCTCAAGCCGGGCGACCTGGTCATCTTCTACGGCGACGCGCACCACGTCGGGCTCTACGCCGGCAACGGCCAGGTGCTGCACGCGCCGAAGCCGGGCGCCAACGTGCGCTTCGAGGCCATCGGCAACATGCCGTTCAACACGGGCGTCCGCATCTGACGCTCCGGACGCGCCCGCCCATCCGGGCGAATTGCGCAACGCGCTGTGACTCCACGTCCCGCCGGTGACCTGCGTCTCCGGCGGGACGTCGCGCTGTGTGCCCGGCAACGGTCTTTGGACGCTCCGGGGTTGCGCGGCTACTGTCTGCGAGCGCAGTTCCCGGACCGACGCTCGCCCGACCGGGCGGCAGGGGCTGCACACCGTGAAAGGGAGTGCGGCGTCCTGTGGCATCCCATCGACGTCCCTCGCCGTCGGGCCTCGGCAGGACGGCCCGGGTCTCGGTGCTCTCCGCCGCCGCGGCGAGCGCGGCGGCAGCCCTGTCGGCCGCGCCCGCCGGAGCCGACCCGCACGACGGTCCGTCCGGTGTGCGGGCCCGGGTGGACCGGCTGTACGAACAGGCTGAGCGGGCCACCGAGCAGTACAACGCCGCGACCGAACGCCGCGAGCGGCTGCGCACTTGCGCGGAACGGATCCAGGAGTCGGTCGCCCGGGGGCAGCAGCAGGTCAACCGGATGCGGGACGGCCTCGCGGGGCTCGCCGGAGCCCAGTACCGGGCGGGCGGTATCGACCCGGCGCTCGCGCTGCTGCTCTCCGGGGACCCGGAGACCTATCTCGACAAGGCATCCATCCTCGACCGGATCGGCAGCCGCCAGGCCGGCCGGCTGCGCGCTCTTCAGGAGGCCCAGCGCTCGCTGCGGCAGCAGCGCGCCGAAGCGGCCACGCGACTCGCCGAGTTGGAGCGCAGCCGTGCCGACGTCGCCCGGCACAAGAAGGCCGTCGAACGCCGGCTCGCCGTCGCCCGCCGGCTGCTGAACTCCCTCCCCGCCGAGGAGCGGGAGGCGTTCGCCGGGTCCTCCCGGGACGGCGGTCGCGCCGACGGGGCCGAGGGCTTCGACGCGCTCACCGGCCAGGTGCCCGCGTCCTCCCGCGCCGCGGCCGCGGTCGCGGCCGCCCGCGCCGCCGTCGGCCGCCCCTACATCTGGGGCATGGCCGGTCCCGGCGGCTTCGACTGCTCGGGGCTGACCCAGTGGTCGTACCGCCAGGCGGGGGTGGCGATCCCCCGCACTTCCCAGGCGCAGCGGCACGCCGGACGGCAGGTGCCGCTCTCCCAGGCCCGCCCCGGGGACCTCGTCACCTACCGCTCCGACGCCAGCCACGTCGGGATGTACATGGGCAACGGGCAGGTGGTGCACGCCCCGTACCCCGGCGCGCGGGTGCGGTACGACCCGGTCGGCATGATCCCGGGCGCCACGGTCACCCGCGTCTGACCGGTCCTCGCCCCGGCGCCGTGCCGCCCCGGCCGCGGGCGCACGTACGATCGACGGCGTGGCGCGAGCGGGGACCGGGACGAGAGGCGCGGCAGCGCTCGGTACGGTGCTGCTGCTCGTCCTGCTCGTCCTGCTCGCCGCCCTGACCGGCTGCGGCACCCCGCCCGCCGGCCGCGAGGGCACGGAACGGGCCGTCCAGCGGATGCTCGACCGCCGCGCCGCGGCCCTGCTGGACCGGGACGCCGACGCCTTCCTCTCCGCCGCGGACCCCCGCGCCACCGGCTACCGGGCCGGGCAGCGCCGGCTCTTCCGCAACCTCGCCGAGGTGCCGCTGCGCAGCTGGCAGTACCGGCTGGTCCGCACCGGCGGATTCGAGCCCGTACGGGGTGAGGGCCGCCGGGTCGCCGCCGAGGTCCGGCTCCGTTACCGCCTCGACGGGTTCGACACCGCCCCGGTCACCACGGTGCAGCGGCTCACCGTCGGCGAGCGGGACGGCCGGTGGTACGTCGCGGCCGAGGAGCCGCGGACCGCCGACGGCCGGCGCCCCGCCCGCAACCTGTGGGACCAGGGCCGGGTCGACGCGGTGCGCGGCCGGCACAGCCTGGTCCTCGGTGTCGGACAGCCCCCGGACCGGCTGCGGGAGATCGCGCGCACCGCCGACCGGGCGGTGCCCGAGGTGAACGGCGCCTGGCCGGGCCGCTGGGCCCGGCGGGTGGTGCTGCTCGTACCGGGATCGCTGGAGGGCATGGGGGAGCTCCTGGGCGCGCCCGCCGCCGGCTACCGCGGCATCGCCGCCGTGACCACCGGGGAGGCCGGGGGTTCGCCGCACGCACCGGCGGACCGGGTGATCGTCAACCCGGACGCGTACGGCGTCCTGGGCGCGTTCGGGCGGCGGGTGGTGCTCACCCATGAGACGACCCATGTGGCCACGCGCGCCGCGACCTCCTCCGCCACCCCGCTCTGGCTGTCCGAGGGCTTCGCCGACTGGGCCGGGTACCGCGGCACGGGCCGTACCCCCAAGGAGGGCGCACCCGGACTCGCCCGTGCGGTGCGGGCGGGCCATGCGCCCCGGAACCTGTCCTCGGACGAGGACTTCCGGTTCGGCGGCGACCCGGACCGCCTCGGCCGGGCGTACGAGAGCGGCTGGCTGGCCTGCCGCATGATCGCCGAACGGTGGGGCACGGACCGGCTCGCCCGCTTCTACCGGGCGGTCGGTGCCCACGAGGGGCGCACGGGCGCGGTGGAGGCGGCGCTGCGCGGGACGCTGCGGACGGACCCGCGGGAGTTCACGGCGCTGTGGCGCGGGTACGTCCGGGCCTGGCTGGGCTGAGCGGGCCGCGGTCGTCTCCCCGGCCGGGCCCGGCCGGAGGGCGTCCGGGGACGGTCGGTCAGTGTTTCCCGCGGGCCGGGCGCGGCAGGCTCCGTCGAAGGTCCACCGGCAGGCTGCCCCCGAGCCCCTGGGGGAGGCCCCGCCCGAGGTCCGGCGGGAGGAAGAGGCGCGGCTCGCGGGCCGCGGCGCGCCACAGCCGGGCGCACGCGAGCAGCGCGGCGGCCACCAGCAGACCGTTGCGGACGGCCAGCACCGCGATGCCCAGCGGGTCGCCGGCCACCACATGGGAGAACCAGACCGGGAACTCCAGCTGGGTGGCGCCGGCCGCCAGGAGGACCAGGACGGCCGGGGCGGTCATCAGCGTGCTGTGCAGGGTCAGGCAGACCGCGGCGAGTCCGAGCAGCCAGAGCAGATACTGCGGGCTGATCACCCGGCTGGTCGTGGTGAAGAGGAGCACGGCCGTGAACGCCGCGTCCGCGGGCAGCGCCGCCGGACCGCCGTGCCCGTCGGCCCACGGACTGCACCGGTGCCCCGGCCGGCACCCGCGGGCGGCCCGGACCGCACGCCGCCGCCAGAGCAGCAGCCAGCCGAGCGCCGCCGCGGTGAGGGCGAGGGAGACACCGCTGACCAGGCCGACGTACGGGCCGAGGTACTCCACCGAGCCGTAGTTGAGCAGCACCCGGCCGTCCCAGCCGAGGTGCCGTGCGACATGGAAGACCAGCGAGCCCAGGGACTCGACCTCGGTGCCCCGGTCGCGCTGGAAGGTGAGGAAGGCGAACGCCCCCGGCACGGCCGCGGCGCAGAGCAGGGTGAGGACGGCCCCGGTGACGGCGGCCGCCGTCCACGTCGCCCGGGTGGCCCGGCCGCGCGCGGTACCGGCCAGGAGCAGCACCGGCCACACCTTCAGCAGCGCACCGAAGGCCGCGAGCGCTCCGGCGGTCCGGGGGTGGCGCGGCAGGGCGAGCAGCGCGGCGACGGCCACCCCGGTGACCATCACGTCGTAGCGGGCGTACGCCGTGTGGCCCAGCAGGGGCACCCCGGCCAGCCAGACCCAGGCACCGGTGAGCCGCCGCGCGGCCTGCCGGCCCGCCCGGAGCAGCAGGGCCAGCACCACCGCGTCCGCCGCGCAGGCCAGCAGGAAAAAGGCGGAGGGGTAGTCCAGGAAGGGCAGCAGACCGGGGGAGAGGACGGGCAGCGCGGCGGCGGGCGGGTACTGCCAGGTCACGTCGTCCAGCGGGAAGGTGCCGGTGCGCAGGATCCGGAACCAGCTCTGATAGATCACCGCCACGTCACTGGTGACGTCCGGTCCCGGGACGACCAGGACCTTGAAGACGCAGAGCAGCAGGACCGCCCGGGTGACGGCCCAGAGCGACCAGAGGGCGGCCACCGGGCGGAGGATGCGGAATGGGCGCTTCGCTGGGGACTCGGCACGGGTAGCGGCACCCTCCCCGGCCGGCGGGTGCTCTCCGAGCGGTGCCGGCTCCCTGGAAGCGGGCTCCGGGGCGGCGGGGACGTGGTGGCCGGGATCCCGGGGCGCGGCGACCGGGGGCGGGGTGCCCGGCCGGTCGACTACCGCTCCGGACTCCGGGGGTGCCCCGGCCGGGGCGGCTCGTCCGTCGGCGAGGACGCCCGCGGACCATGGCCCGATGCCGCCGTCCGGCCCGCGCGCCGGGGCGATCCGGGCCTCCGGTGCGGGGGCCTCGTCCGTCGTCCCGCGCGGCAGGCGGTCCGTACCCTTCCGGCTGCTGCCGTCCGCCATGGTGGCCTCGTCCCGTTCTGTGATGATCCGCGGTGCTCGGTGCATCATGCCGGGCACGGCGGTACGCGGCCACGAGGCGCGGGCGGGCGTGGCGGGGCGATGCAAGGGAGCGTCGGCGTACCGGAACGATGCGGTGGCATGGGGAGCAAGGGCCGGAGCGCGATGGAGGCGCCCGGCGCCCCGCAGGGCGGCCCGACTCCGTCCGGACCCTGGGTGGCGTACGCCGGGTGGACGACGGGGACGTCGAGCCACGGCCGCAGCGGCTCGCGGCCGGAGGCCCGCCCATGGCGTACCCCGACGGCCACCCGCCCTGCCTCCGGCGATCCCCCACGTATCCGACGATCCGCTCTCCGACAGCCCGCGCGTCACGCTCCCGGGGGACCCGATACTGTCGGCAGGCGATGGACAAGACCCTGATCGTGACCAACGACTTCCCGCCCCGGCCCGGCGGCATCCAGGCCTTCCTGCACAGCATGGCGCTGCGCTTGGACCCGGCCGAGGTCGTGGTCTACGCCTCGACCTGGAAGCGCACCCGGGAAGGCACCGAGGCCACCGCCCGCTTCGACGCGGAGCAGCCGTACACCGTCGTCCGCGACCGGACGACCATGCTGCTCCCGACCCCGCGGGTGACCCGGCGCGCCGTCGGGCTGTTGCGCGAACACGGTTGCACCTCGGTGTGGTTCGGCGCGGCGGCCCCGCTGGGACTCATGGCGCCCGCGCTGCGCCGGGCGGGCGCCCGCCGGCTGGTCGCGACGACGCACGGGCACGAGGCCGGCTGGGCCCAGCTGCCCGCCGCGCGGCAACTGCTGCGGCGCATCGGCGAGGGCACCGACACCCTCACCTACCTCGGCGAGTACACCCGGTCCCGGATCGCCTCCGCCCTCACGCCGCAGGCCGCGGACCGGATGGTGCAACTTCCCCCGGGCGTCGACGAGAAGACGTTCCACCCGGGGTCCGGCGGGGACGAGATCCGGGCCCGCCTCGGGCTCTCGGACCGCCCGGTCGTGGTCTGTGTCTCCCGGCTCGTGCCGCGCAAGGGCCAGGACACTCTGATCAGGGCGATGCCCCGGATCCTGGCCGCGGTCCCGGACGCCGTGCTGCTGATCGTCGGCGGCGGGCCGTACCGGGGCGACCTGGAGAAGCTCGCCGCGGAGACCGGGGTGGCCGGCTCGGTCCGCTTCACCGGGGCGGTGCCCTGGGAGGAACTGCCCGCGCACTACGGGGCCGGCGACATCTTCGCGATGCCCTGCCGCACCCGTCGCGGCGGTCTGGACGTCGAAGGGCTCGGCATCGTCTACCTGGAGGCCTCCGCCACCGGGCTGCCGGTGGTGGCCGGGGACTCCGGCGGCGCCCCGGACGCGGTGCTCGACGGCGAGACGGGCTGGGTGGTCCCCGGCGGCTCGGCCCCGGACGCGGCCGAGCGCATCGTCACCCTGCTGCAGGACCCGGACCTGCGGCGCCGCATGGGGGAGCGGGGCCGGGCCTGGGTCGAGGAACGCTGGCGCTGGGACCTCCTCGCGGACCGCCTCACCGCCCTGCTCTGAGCCCTGCCCGACCGCGGCAGAGCACCCTCGCAGAGCCCGGGCGCCGACCAGGAGATCGCCGCGGCCGACCCTGAGCTCGGACGCTAGAGGCTGGGGCCGCAGGGCAAGGCGAACGAAGAGGCGCGGCCACCCGGCCCAGAGGTCCGGACTCAAGGAGGCAGGCCGGGTGAACGCAAGGGCGCGGTGCCACCGGCCCGGTCCGGGCATGACGGCAGCGGGGCCCGCAGGGCTGGGTGAGCGTCAGGGGGTGGGGGCGCAGGGGTGGGGGGT
>NZ_JBYITE010000092.1:0-10327 GCF_057709105.1 Streptomyces sp. bgisy100 | reverse complement strand
CGGCACGCAGCTCGGTGAGCATGTCGCCGTATCGTTCGGCGTAGAGGATGCCTTCGACGACGACGTGGGATCGGCGTCCAGCGCGTAGCGGGCTGTCAGGTCGATCAGGCCGATGTTCGCGGCACCGGGCCGGTGGGCTCTCGGAGCACGATGCGGCGGAGGTTGTCCTGGCCGACTACGGCCAGGCCGCGGACGGAGCGCTCACGCAGGCAGACCGCCACGGACGACTTCCCCGATGCACTGTCGCCGCGCAGCACGACCAGCCGGGTCCCTTCCGTTCCCACCATCACAGCGGCCACGCTGCCGATAGCCACCCACACCTGGCGCATACCGGGAACGGCAACGCCGCCGCCCGAAGGCACGGGCCGTCGGCAGTGCGGTGGCGGCACCGGCCGTACTGCGTCCGGGGCCGGGGCCTACTCCGCACACTCCATACCGGTGCGGCCTGGACGAAAGCCCAGCCCGTCCGGGTGACCGAGGGACCGCAAGTCCAGATTTCCGGAGCGCGGCTGGAGGAGGACCGTGGAGGCATGACCGAGATGTTGCGGGAAGCGGCGACGCTGCTGCGGCGCCGCACCGAGGAGGGCGCTCAGTGCCCTGCGAGCGGTGGAGGGTGGACCAGGACGAGTCGAACGGGCTGGTGCTGGCCGCGTTCATTCCGAAGGATGTCGACCCCGGCCGCGCGGTGAGCAGCGGCGTCCTCGCCTCGTTCGCCTACCCCGACAGCCCGGAGCGGGCGACCCACATATGGGCCCTGGGCTCGGCCGCCCACATGACAGCACTGGACCCGCCGGCCGCCTGGCTTAAGGCTATGGACGACTTCGAGGACCGGGCCGAAAAGCTCACAGACCTCCAAGAGCGGCGGCTGGATCCCGCGGCCCGCTTCGCTCGCACCTACCTGCGGACGACCGAGTGACAGCTCCCCGGGTCAAGGTCGACTTCTTGACTACCACCTGCTGTGAGGAGAAGTGTCGTGATCGGTTCGCCTCAAGAGCTTTTCTCCAGAGTGGTGGTGTCGTAGTTGTGTAGCCGTTTCCCGTCAGGGCCGTACACATTGAGTACGTATCCCTGGCCTAGGCGGACGCCTTCGCTGTCCAGGAACGACGCCAGCTTGGCGGCGAAGTCGTCAAAGGACTCGTAGCCGTTCTTCTTGCGGGTCCACACAGTCAGCACGACTTCGTCCTCCTTGCCCGTCGCGTAGTGGATGCCTTGAACTCCGGGGTCTCCCCCAGCCTTACGGTAGCGGGCAGCCAGTACGGAGTCGGTCCGGTCAGGAGACACGGTGGCGGTCGGGGGGCCAGCTTCCGGCTGGTCTCGCTGCCACGGAGCCGTCCCATCAGAACCGCACCCCGACAGGAGGACCGCGGTAACAATCGCTAGCACAGGCAGGACTCGTCTCATACCATCAGGCCTCGTGGCGCTTGAGGGGAGCCGTATTGGCAGGACGGCATTGGCAGACTGACGATGCCCCACGCACTCTGCCCAGGAGTCTCGTTCCAGCGACAGCTCCCCTCGGCGGCTGCGGCCATAGGCCTTGTCGATGAACTGCTGTGCTCTTGGGACCACCTCGGCCATACGGCCTCCTTCGGCTGGGTCACGTCACTGGCACGGGACTGGGCCCGCCGCACGCCGGCCTGCGGCTGGCGCAGCTGGCTGTCTCGGGTGCGGTCCCGGCTCCACAATAGGCTTCCATGGCTGTAGATGCTCTCCCAACTCTGTCCGTTCTGCGTCAACCCGATGCTCCCGGGCGAGGAGCTGAGTCAAGATCACATCTTCGGGCGTGCCTTCGGCGGCAAGGCCAAGATCCAAGCTCACAGGGAAGTGCAACAACGAGAGCGGCATGGACGCCGAGGGCGGATTGCAGAAGTCCGACACCCTTCACAACTTTCTCAATGAACCTGGCGGTCCTCCCGGACCGGACGGTGGCTGTCAGCTCGAAGCCGGGAAGCACCCACCTGATCTCCACCGATCTGAGCCGGGCCCTGGCCTCCTGGCCGATGTCCTGGGGATGGGAGGAGGAAAAGGCGAGGACAGGTGACCCCTGCGCCGCGTCAATCACCGTCACGCCCTCGGGCCGGCTGCTGTGCCTGACCTCCGAGTACGGCCTGAGCAACTGGGCCGGAGCGCACCCGAACATCATCGCGCTCTCCGAGCCCGGCAGCAGTCTTTGCCCCGGATCCAAAGCCACGCTGCGGGCCATCGCGACCCACGACGCGCGCCGGCCGGCAGACCGACGCCGACCAGTACCCCCACATCCGGTTCCAGGACACGCCGGTGGGGCGCGGCAACCGCCCGTTCCCCTCCCTGACCGAGGTCCTGTCCAAGGATGCCCACAGCCCTACAACTACCGTGACTCCAGGCTCGGGCGGCCGACGCTGCTGGGTGAGGGCTTGTTCGTCGTCCCCGTCTTCGGAAGGATCCACCGGTCGGGAAACCAGGGCCAGGTCATCACCTTCGTGCTCTTTGACGACCAGGGAGTGGTGCGGGGCCGCCTCGAAGGGCTGGACCCGTACAAGGGCAGCCCGTTCACCGGCTTCTGCTTCACCGTCGTGGCCGACCCGCACCGCGCACGCACGGGCCTTCCACCTCAACCGCTACGGTGGATGGATCCGCCCAGGTCCACCACCTGTGAGACACCCTCAAGGCAGCCAGGGCCCACGGGAGCGGGAGCTCATCGGCACCGGGACACTCTCGGCAGACACCCTCCGGCAGTACGGGCCAGTGCCGCATCGGACGTCGCTCTGATAGCGAGAGCGGTGAGCGGGAGTGCGGGGGCGGTCAGTTGATGCGGTCGGCGTAGCCCTGCGGCAGGTCGGCCGGGGCCGTGGTGATGACGGCTTCGTTGTTTTCACCGCAGTCCTCGAGGAAGGTGATTTTCGCGAACTCGGGGACGACACAGATCGGGTATGTCGGGCCCTGGTCGCGGTAGTTGGCCATCTGGTCCAGGTGGTCGTTCTGGAAGCAGACGGTGCGCTCGGGGTGCTGGTGCACCCAGTGGGGGAAGAAGATCACGCCGTGGAGTCGGCGCTTGGTGGGCAGCACGTTGACGCTGACCGAGGTGCCGGTGGGTTCGGTCCAGGAGATCTTGTAGATGTCCGAGTCGAGGCGGACGAGGTCAACGGTCTGGTTCTTCACCCAGCGGCCGCCGACCATACCGGTGTGGATCCGGTAGTCGATCGTCCGGGCGTTCTTCACGTACATCTCGTACTGCCAGCCGTTGGCATAGGTGTAGATGAAGTGCTTCCCGGTGATGCCCGAGAGGTCCTGCTCGGGGACGGGGTTCGCGATGGTCGTCATGGTCTGGCTCTCCTTGTGCGGTATACGGCGTCTCACGGCGCCCGGCCACTGAAGTTTGCAACAAAACTACTTTGAAGCAAAATCACTCTGCTGTCACAATGGAGCCGTGGACACTGCCGCCGACCTCAGCCGCCTCCTCGGCCCCCTGCGCCGAGCCGTACTGCGCTCGACCCGCGCCACCGAAGGCCTCCCTGATCTGCCCGACGCACAGATCGAGCTGCTCCGGGTTCTGTCCGCCGACGGCCCGCTGGGCACCCGGGCAGTGGCCGAGAGCCTGCGCGTCTCCCCCTCGACGGTCAGCAATCTGGTGCGGACGATGGCGACGGCAGGGCTGGTGGAACGTCACTCCTCCACGACGGACCTCAGAGCAGTGGACCTGTCCGTGACCCCGCACGCACTGGAACTACTCGAACGCTACGACCGGGCCAGCCGGGAGACGCTGGAGCAGGCCATGGACAAGCTTCCCCCCGGCGACCGCGACACGCTCACCGCAGCCATGCCGGCCCTCACGCGCCTGGCGAACGCCCTGGGCGGATGAGCACACAGCCGCACGCCCGCACGGTGGCGGGAACTCGGGAGGGTCATCGGCCGGTGCCGCACGGCCGAGTGAAGAGAGCGCAGTCGGCAGCAAGGCGGAAACGGAGGCCGTGAAGCGGGGCACACGGACGCCGAATGCCCGTTCCCGGGGGGGCTCACCTCTGAACAGCGGGACGCAGTAGGAGAGCTCGGCGCGGAGTGGGCACGACATCCATCGCCAGGCTGACCTCCACGAACAGCCGGGTACTTGCGTGCCGCCCGGGTAACAGCTGTGGCCCCGGGGTGCACTGCTGGACCTGCGGACGGCCGGAAGCGGTCAGCGGTCGTCACCGCACAGCCTCCTGGGGCCAGGCCGCCCGCTGGAGCCGGCCCGTCAGCGTCCGCAGACGCTCGATCAGTTCGACCGGCTCGTTCACCTCGAACTCGAAACCGAAGGCCGCCACCCACACCGCAAGGTGGTCGAGGCTGTCCGAACCGATGCGCAGCAGGCAGGTGTCGTCATCGACGGGTTCCACGACACCGAGCGTGGGCGGCACCTCTTCGGCCACATCCGCAGCCGAGCCGTGCATGGTGAGCACCGCCCGATAGCGGTGCGGGTCCGTGGTGAGGCCCTTGGCGAGGTAGTCCGCCAGGTCCTCGGTGGGCAGCGGCCTCGGGGTGAACCGGGGACCGGTGGGGATGCGCAGGGTCATCCGGTCGACGCGGAACCGGCGCCAGTCCTCCCTCCCGGTGTCCCACGCGAAGAGGTACCAGCGGCGGCCGTTGTGGACCAGCCGGTACGGTTCGGTGTCCCGGACGCTCTCGGTGCCGTCGTGGGAGAGGTAGTCGAAGCGCAGCCGTTCCTTGTCGCGGACCGTGGAGGCGATCGCGGTCAGCGTGGAGGGGCCGACGGTCGGACCGGGCATCGGAATGGTGATCAGTGCGGAGCTGAGGGTGTTCACCTGGTGGCGCAGCCGCGAGGGCAGCACCTGGTCGAGCTTGGCCAGGGCGCGTACGGATGTCTCGGCAATTCCGGTGACGGCGCCGCCCACCGCCGTCCGTAGCCCGACCGCCACCGCGACCGCCTCTTCGTCGTCAAGGAGCAGCGGGGGCAGGGAGGCGCCGGCGGCCAGCTCGTAGCCGCCGCCGACACCGCCGACCGCGTGGATCGGGTAGCCCAGCAGTCTGAGCTTGTCGATGTCCCGCCGTACCGTCCGCGGGCTCACACCGAGGCGGTCGGCGAGGCCCTTGCCCGGCCATGCACGACGGTCCTGCAGCAACGCCAGCAGACGCAGTAGTCGGGCCGAGGTTTCCAGCATGGGAGCAGTCTGCCCGTGATCGCGGACAGGACATGACCGCGATTGTTCCTACCGTCGTTGTCATGACGGAAGGAGATTCCATGACCATTCTTGTCGCCGGTGCCACCGGAAACGTGGGACGCCCGCTGGTGGAACAGCTGTTGGAAGCCGGACACCAGGTGCGCGCCCTCACCCGTGACCCGGCGAAGGCGGGCCTCCCCGCCGGGGCGGAGGTCGTCGTCGGCAATCTGACGGACACCGCCGGCCTGGCAGCGGCCTTCTCCGGCGTCACGGCCGCTCACCTGATCACTTACAACGGGGAGGACTTCTCGCCCCTGGCCACCGGCGAAGAGCTCATGGACCTGGCCGAGAAGGCCGGGGTCCGCAGGGTGACCGTGCTCAAAGGGGACCTGGAGAAGAGCCCGCTGGAGCGGGCCGTGGAGGCCAGCGGGGTGGACTGGACGCACCTGTCGCCGGTGGAATTCATGTCCAACACCCTGGAATGGTCGGAGTCCGTGAGGACCGAGGGCGTCGTCCGCGAGGCCTTCCCCGAGGCCAGGAGCGCGATGATCCACGATGCCGACATCGCTGCGGTCGCCGCGGTCGCACTTACCTCCGACGGGCATGCCGGTGAGGAGTACTGGCTCACCGGCCCCGAAGCGCTGACCCCGCCGGAGAAGGTCCGGGTGCTCTCCCGGGAACTGGGCCGCGACGTGCGGTACATCGAGCTGACCCGGGACGAGATCGTCGCCCGATGGCGCGAGGGCGGCTATTCGGAGGAGGACATCGAGTTCTTCATCACCATGCGCACCATCTCACCGGAGGCGGGCCGTACCCCGCTTCCCACCGTGCAGCAAGTCACCGGCACGCCGCCGCGCACCTTCGCCCAGTGGGTGCGGGAGAACGCAGCGGCCTTCGGCGGCTGACGGAGCGCCGGTGCACCCTCACAGCCGGCTTTCCTCTGTCTCCTGGCGCCGTCGCGGGCCCCGCGGTGGTCACGCAAGTGGCGCACGTGGGTGCGGTGCAGGCATCGATCCGCCTGGTGACCCGGCAGGCATTGTGAGCGCCAGCTTGCCCGTGACGCGGCCGTCGAGGAGGTGTCGGACGGCCGCGGCGGTCTCGGTGAGCGGGTAGACACGGTCCACGACGGGGCGGAGCGTGCCCGCGTCGATGAGGGAGGTCAGATCGCGCAGCCCGTCGGCGTGCTCGGAGGAGATGAAGGCGCCCAGGTGCCGGCCGGTGAACGGGGACAGCAGCTGTGCGCGGAGCTGCCGGTCGGTGCCGCCGAGCCAGACGCCGTTCGTCTCGCCGCGCGGTCGGCGGCGTGGGCACCTCTCCGACACCGGCGGTCTGGAGACGCTCAGCATGCGCAAGCTCGGCGAGGCCGTCGGGGTCGAGGCCATGTCCCTGTACAACCATGTGGCCAACAAGGAGGACCTGCTCGACGGCATTGTCGATCTGGTCTTCGGCGAGGTCGAACTGCCCGCGCCGCGCGAGGAGTGGCGACTGGCGATGCGGCAGAGGGCCGTCTCCCTGCGCCATGCGCTCTCCCGCCACGGCTGGGCCATCGGGCTGATGGAATCACGCTCCACTCCGGGCCCCGCCACCCTGCGTCACCACGACGCCGTTCTCGGATGCCTGCGTCGGGGCGGATTCTCCCTCGCCCTGACCGCCCACGCGGTGTCGGTCCTCGGACAGCTACATCTACGGGTTCGCCCTGCAGGAGAAGACCTTGCCCCTCGGCGCCCCGGACGAGACCGCCGAACTGGCGGAATCCGTCATGAGCGGCTTCGGCGAGGCGAGTACCCGTACCTGACCGAGATCGCGTTCACGTCATGCGTCCCGGATACGCCTACGGCGACGAGTTCGAGACCGGGCTGGACCTCATCCTCAACGGCCTCCAGCAAGCGGCGGACTGACGCACTCGTCGGCGATCGTTTCGACGGCGTGCCCCGGGCGAAGGTCCGGCTGAACGGTACGTGCAAGCAGACGGCCGCGACCGGCGACTCCCCCGGAGCCAGTCACCGCGCAGCACGACCAGCGAACCCTGAACGCGTCCAGCTCAGTTGGGCCGGTGGCGGAGACACCTGCCGGCCAGGCGGCCGTGTTGCCCTCGGCGAGCGAACTTCTGGGGCGGCCTGCGTGACTGATGCTTTCGGGAGAACCCGGCCGGATCACCTACCGCACGGCCGAAAGAAGGCTGGCCGTCGTGTAATGCCGCCGGATAGTAATGGTCCAGCGCCTGGCCGGATGCCGACACCGTCGGCGCGGAGACCAGCGCGCGGGCAAAGGAGACCCGACGTGATACGCAGACGCATCGCCTCTCTCGCACTCCTCACCACTGTGGTCACCACCGTCGGCATGGCCTCGGCCACCGCCGCCCCCGGCGACACGGCCACCATCTGCCACAGCTCGCTCACCCCCTCCGGTTGGGTCGACACCCAGTGGTGGAACAGCAGCGGCTGCGGACCCGGCTTCAGCCCCAACACCAAGCAGATCAAGGACCTCACCGGCTATCCGGTCGGTACGCAGGTCAACGCATGCGCCTCCACCTGGCCGCCCGCCGGGTGGACGATCACCGGCTCCTACTACAGCAGCGGCTGCCGCTACTCCGCCGTCCCCAGCTTCAACCCCAACACCTGGACCCTGCGCCGCACGTCCTGAGCGTCACCGTGGCCGAGGCCGGGCTGATCGACAGCCGCCCACCACAGTGACCCCACCCCCCGACAGCGGCAGAACCACGACCGTTCAAGGACATCTGACGTCCGCCGTTTGCTGACCTCACGGCCAATCACCCAGGGCGTGTTTCGAAAGTCCCGCCTGGCCGGAGGTGTCCGGCCCCGTCCTTCGGGCGGACGACGCTACTTTCGAAACACGCCCCAGGGCTGGCTTGGCTGCCGCTCGGCTGCCACCGTGCATCGCGCCGCGCGGTGGCGCCCGGAGGATCCGTGTTGTTGTCCGCTGCTGGGAGGTGCCGAACGTTGCGAGATCGGCGAACTGCCGGGGGGGGCGGCCCAATGCAGGCGGGTGCGCCGCTGGGCGCAGCACGGTGTGGTGCACAAGCCGCAGTCACCGTCGTGGGTGAGCAACGGCTGTGTGTCTGCACGGGTGTCCGCATCGCGGCTCGTGGGCGTCAGCTTCCGCTCACCGCGCCGATGGCAGGTTGCGGAAGGGGCTTTCCGGGGCCGCGTCCGGTCGTCCGGCGGGTGGCGCGGGTGCAGTGGGCGCCCAGCCATAGCAGGAAGGAGGTGGGCAGGAACACCGCGTCGCAGACGATCATGGCCAGCGACAGGAGGGGGATCCCGAGGATGATCGCGATTCCCGCGTGTTCCAGCATCATCGCCACCAGCAGAATGTTTTTGATCTTCCGGTTCGCCAGCGAGAAGGGGAAGGCCACCTGCACCATGACGGTGATGTAGCTGAGCGCAAGAGCCATCAGTGTGTTCGCCGCGAGCAGTCCGGCGAGCCAGGGCCAGGGCGTGAAGTGGTCCAGGTGCAGGGCGTAGTACAGGGCGCTTCCCTCCTGCCAGCGGGAGCCCTGGATCTTGTACCAGCCGGCCGTGGCGTAGATGAGGCAGACCTGAGCCGCGATCACCAGCATCGTGGTGTTGTGCAGCATGGCGGCACAGGAGTCGAGGACGGCGCGCGCCTCGTGGGCGGGGAACCAACGGTTAGCCGCGTACCAGATGCCGTGCACCGCCCACAGCACCCAGAACACCAGGGGCCAGCCGGCCGCCTGCGGTCCGAAGGCCCACATGAGCGCCATTCCCAGGGCTGCCCACAGGGCGACGCCCACCCGGTCGCCCGCGAAGGCTGTGGTTCGTGAGCGGGCACGGCGTGCGTCGAGCGACCACACCTGTGCGCAGCGGGTGAAGACCAGGTAGATCACCATGATGCGGATGACGTTGTCGCCACCGTCGCCGACGAAGGTGTTGCGGTTCTCCAGCGAGAGGACGCCGACCATGAACAGGACCGTCATGGTGCGGGTGCGCCAGCCCAGCATGACGGCCAGAGCGGTTGCGATCGTCAGGTGGTAGACGAGTTCGAACCACAGGTGTCCGCCCCACCAGCTCAGCACGGTGAAATTGTGGTCTTCCCGGACCAGGGTGAGGGTCATCTCCCATGACAGGGGGCTGTGGTCCCCGTAGAGCACCCGGCGGTGCGGCCATTCCCGCAGGAGGAAGGCCGCGAAGAGGGCGGCGAATCCGACTCGGATGACGGCGGCCTGGTAGGGCGCCCGGGCCGTGCAGAGGGCATCGGCGATCCGCGCAGTGAGGCCGTCGAGCCGGCCTCGGGCCGGCCCGGGGGGAGCGGGCTCACGTGGCTCAGGCGATGCTGCGGCCTGATCTGTACTCAACTCACAACCCCTTGTAGTCCTGGTCCGTCACCGGCCACCACCGCAGTTTCCGGAAGGTGGGGGTGTCCGTTTCTTTCTCCGTTTTCCACGCGGGAGGCGGCACCATCGTCATCCGCACACCGATCTGGAGGCCGACGACGGGCTCGCCGTGCCGCACACGTCCCATGCGCTGGAGCGCGACGCGCAGCAGGTAGTCGGCGGCCAGTTCACTGCGAAGCCGATCGGTGGCTTGCTGGCTGTGTGTGGCGACGTAGCTCTCCCAGGCGCGGCGCAGCATGTTCTGGTGCACGTGGCTGGGTGCCGGGTTGCCCCTGATGATCCCGACGTCCTGGTCGGTGAGGTTGACCCAGGCCCAGGTGTGCAGGACGCCGTCCTCGCCCCTGGTTCGCACCCGGGCCGCGACCGCGTCATTGCGCTGCATCGGGTTGGGGGCGAACAGCTTCCAGTCCTGACCGAACTCCGGGTAGACGTAGGCGTCGATCCGCTCCTCGTACCGAGCGGTGATGGCGTTGGCCGGGGCGATGGAGAGGAAGACCAAGGCCAAGTGCGCCAGCGCGGCAGCGAGGAGGACCGTGGCGGTCACGGCCAGCACCCCGGTTGCCCACGGGGACCGCTGAGGCGTTGCAGCGTCTGCGGGACCGGGCCGGTCCGTATCCCGGGCGGACGCCTCATTGCGGGGCGGGCCTGCATCCGGGGAGAGGGCCTGGTCACCGCCGCGCGGCGAGCGAGGAGGGGGGAAGAGGGCACCCGGGCTCGTTCCGGCTTCCGGGTGCGGGACCGCCTCGTGCACAGCGGTCACACGATCGGCGGCGGGCCCGGCATCGGAGCCGGCGCCTGCCGAACGGTCGATACCCATTCT
>NZ_JBYITE010000091.1:0-10918 GCF_057709105.1 Streptomyces sp. bgisy100 | reverse complement strand
CCCCCCCCCCCCCCCCCCCCCCCCCCCCCCCCCCCCCCCCCCCCCCCCCCCCCCCACCCCCGAAACCCACGACGATCCGCACCCGGCACCCGAGAGAGCCCCCGGCAGACCCGCCCCCGGCAGACCCGCCCCCGGCAGACCCGCCCACGGCACCCGCCCCCGGCACACCCGCCCACGGCACCCGCCCCCGGCACCCGCCCCCGGGCACGCCCGCCCCACCGCGCGCCCCAGGCGTACCCCCACCCCCCTGGGACCCGCCCAAAAGCTCATGCGCACGTCTATGGGCAATCCACGATGTTCCGCTCATGATGCGCGCATGAGCCTATATCTGACGCGCCGTCACTTCCTCGGTCTCGCCGCCCTGCAGACGGCCGCCGCACTCGGCGCCACCCGGATCGCCACCCCCGCCGCCGCTGCCTCGGCACCCAGGGACTACGCCCCCGCCGTCGTCGTCGGATCCGGCTACGGCGCCGCCGTGGCAGCGCTCCGCCTCGGCGAGGCGGGCGTGCGCACCCTGGTCCTCGAAATGGGCCGGCTGTGGCACGAACCCGCCGACGACGGCCGGATCTTCTGTCCCACCACGGCCCCCGACCGCCGGTCCATGTGGTTCCGGACGCGGACCGAGGCCCCCGTGGCCACCTTCCTCTGGCTGGATGTCGTCAATCGGGACATCAGCCCCTACCCCGGGGTGCTCGACCGGGTCCACTACGACCAGATGTCGGTCTACGTCGGCCGCGGGGTCGGCGGCGGCTCCCTGGTCAACGGCGGCATGGCCGTCACTCCGCCCCGCAGCTACTTCTCGGAGGTCCTCCCGCGCGTGGACGCCGACGAGATGTACGGCCGCTACTTCCCGCGCGCGGTCCAGGCCCTCGGCGTCAACACCGTCTCCCCCGACTGGTTCGAGCGGACGGACTGGTACCGCTTCGCCCGGGTGTCCCGCGCCCACGCCCACCGGGCCGGCCTGCGCACCACCTTCGTGCCCAACGTCTACGACTTCGGCCACATGGAGCGCGAGGACGCCGGACAGGCCCCCGCCTCGGCGCTCGCCGCCGAAGTGATCTACGGCAACAACCACGGCAAGCGGACCCTCGACCGGACCTATCTCGCCGCGGCCCTCGGCACCGGGAAGGTCACCATCGAGACCCTCCACCGGGTCCGGGCGGTGCGCCGGGAGGCCGACGGCACGTACGTCCTGAGCGTCGACCGGATCGACGAGCGCGGCTCCGTCGTCGCCACCCGGGAGATCGGCTGCCGTCATCTCTTCCTGGGGGCCGGCAGCCTCGGCACCACCGAACTCCTGCTGCGCGCCCGGGAGACCGGCGCCCTGCCCGCGCTCAGCCCGCGGATCGGCACCGGCTGGGGCACCAACGGCAACATCATGACGGCCCGCGCCAACCACATCTGGGACACCACCGGGGCGAAGCAGTCGACGATCCCGGTCCTGGCGATCGACGACTGGGCCAACCCGGACCGGCCGGTCTTCGCCGAGATCGCCCCGCTGCCCATGGGGCTGGAGCACTGGATCAGCCTGTATCTGGCGATCACCAAGAGCCCCGAGCGCGGCACCTTCCGCTACGACCGGGCCACCGACGCCGTACGGCTGGACTGGACGCGGGACCAGAACCAGCCCTCGCTCGCCGCCG
Source organism: Streptomyces sp. bgisy100 (assembly GCF_057709105.1). Taxonomy (NCBI): domain Bacteria; kingdom Bacillati; phylum Actinomycetota; class Actinomycetes; order Kitasatosporales; family Streptomycetaceae; genus Streptomyces; species Streptomyces sp. bgisy100. The sequence goes on along the minus strand of NZ_JBYITE010000091.1, from coordinate 9,275 downwards.
CGAAGTCCCTGTTCGACCGGGTCAACCGGGCGAACAGCACCATCTACCGCTACGACCTGTTCGGCGGCAACCGGCCCTTCGCCGACGACTTCTGCTACCACCCGCTGGGCGGCTGCGTCCTGGGCGAGGCGACCGACGACTACGGACGGGCCCGCGGGCACCCGGGGATCTACGTCACGGACGGCTCGTTGATCCCCGGCTCCATCGGCGTCAACCCGTTCGTGACGATCACCGCCCTCGCCGAGCGCACCATGGCGCGCGTGCTCGCCGAGGACGGGATCCGCGGCTGACCGGCCCGGGCCGGGGCCGCCCGACCAGGAGGTCAGGCCCGGAGCGCAGGGCCCGGAGCACCAGGCCTGGAGCACCAAGTCCGGAGCGCAAGGCCCCGGCGTACCAGGCCCGGCGTACCAGGCCTGCACGCTCAGGCCTGGTAAATGGCCTCGATCTCGTCCGCGAAGTCCTTCGCGACCACGTTGCGCTTGAGCTTCAGCGACGGCGTGACGTGCCCGGACTCCTCCGTGAACTGCGCCGGGAGGATACGGAACTTGCGGACGGACTCGGCCTTGGAGACCGCGGCGTTGCCGTCCTCGACCGCCTGCTGGACCGCGGCCAGCAGCTCGGGGTCGTCGCGCAGCTCCGTGGCCGTGGCACCGGCCGGCTTGCCGTGGTCCTCGGCCCAGCGGGGCAGGAACTCCTCGTCCAGGGTGATCAGCGCGCCTACGAACGGGCGGCCGTCGCCGACCACCATGCACTCGGCGACCAGCGCGTGCGCCCGGATCCGGTCCTCGATCACCGCCGGGGCGACGTTCTTGCCGCCCGCGGTGACGATGATCTCCTTCTTGCGGCCGGTGATGGCGAGGTAGCCGTCGGTGTCGAGGGTGCCGATGTCACCGGTGTGGAACCAGCCCTCCGACAGCGCCTCGGCCGTCGCGGTCTCGTTGTTCCAGTAGTTGCTGAACAGGTGCTCGCCGTGCAGCAGCACCTCGCCGTCGTCGGCGATGCGCACCACCGAGCCGGGCAGCGGCTGGCCGACGGTGCCGATCTTCTGCCGGTCCCACGGGTTGAACGCGGTCGCCGCACTGGTCTCGGTGAGGCCGTAGCCCTCCAGGACCGTGAAGCCGATGCCGCGGAAGAAGTGGCCGAGCCGCTCGCCCAGCGGGGCGCCGCCGGAGATCGCGGCCTCGCCGCGGCCGCCGAGCACGGTCCGCAGCTTGCTGAAGACCAGCTTGTCGAAGAGCTTGTGCTTGAGCTTGAGGCCCAGCGAGGGGCCGGTGGGGGCGTCCAGGGCGCGGCTGTAGGCGATCGCCGTGTCGGCGGCCTTGTCGAAGATCTTGCCCTTGCCGTCCGCCTGCGCCTTGGCCCGCGCCGAGTTGTAGACCTTCTCGAAGACCCGCGGCACCCCGAGGACCAGCGTCGGCCGGAAGGAGGCGAGCTCCTCGGTGAGGTTCTTGATGTCCGGTACGAGCCCGAGCTTGATCGGCGCCAGCACGGAGGCGATCTCCACCAGCCGGCCGAAGACGTGGGCCACCGGGAGGAAGAGGAGGACGGAGGAGTCACCGGTGCGGAAGAGCGGGCGCAGCCGCTCGACCACGTTGCCGCACTCGGCGAAGAAGTTGCGGTGGGTCAGCACACAGCCCTTGGGGCGGCCGGTGGTGCCCGAGGTGTAGACGATCGTCGCGGGGGAGTCGGCGGTCGCCAGGGAGCTGCGCTCGTCGACCTCGGCGTCCGATATCTCCGCGCCCTTGCTGCGCAGCAGCTCGACGGCGTCCCGGTCGATCTGCCAGACGTGCTCCAGCTCCGGCAGCCGGTCCCGTACGGACTCGATCGCGGCCTCGTGGACCTCGGTCTCGACCAGGCAGCCCACGGCGCCCGAGTCCCCCAGGATCCAGGCGATCTGCTCCGGCGAACTCGTCTCGTACACCGGCACGGTGATCCCGCCGGCGGTCCACACGGCGAAGTCCAGCAGCGTCCACTCGTAGCGGGTCCGGGACATCAGCCCGACCCGGTCCCCCGGCTGCACGCCGGCGGCGATCAGCCCTTTGGCCGCCGCCCGGACCTCGGCGAGGAACTCGTTGGCGGTCACGTCCTGCCAGCGGCCGTCCCGCTTGCGTGCGATGACGGCGACGTCGGGATGCTGCGCGGCATTGCGGCGGATCAGATCCGTCAGATTGCCGTCCGCGGGGACCTCGTACAGGGCCGGAAGGCTGAACTCGCGCAAGACTGCTGCTCCTCGTCGGACGCTGGCGCCGACACGTCGTGTCCCGCGTGCTGCGTCGGCTTGCGGCCCATGATCGTGCAATGGGGGTTGGACTGCCCGGACGTTACCCATCGGTATGCGTCACCGATAGGGGGTTCCGGCCAGATGTTTCATGCGTCACATACCGCGGGGGGGACCAATGCGCGCAGATTAGTCGAGCAGCCCGGTGACGCGAAAGTAACCGCAGGTCGGGCGCCCCTCCCGGGTGCCCGGTTCGCGGCGTAGGGTCCTCAGATATGCGAGTTCATGTGGTGAGTGACGTCCATGGCAACAGCCGGGATCTCGCCCGGGCGGGAGAGGGTGCCGACGCCCTTCTCTGCCTCGGTGACCTGGTGCTCTTTCTCGACTACGCCGATCATTCCCGCGGAATCTTCCCCGAGCTCTTCGGCGAGGAGAACACCGACCGCATCGTCGAACTCCGCACCGCCCGCCGGTTCGAGGAGGCCCGCGCGTTCGGCGCCCGGCTGTGGGCCGGTCTCGACCGCCGCAGCGCCATCGAAGGGGCCGTCCGCAAGCAGTACGCCGAACTCTTCGCCGCCTTCCCCCAGCCGACGTACGCCACCTACGGCAATGTCGACATCCCGCATCTGTGGCCCGAGTACGTCCGGCCCGGCGTCACCGTTCTCGACGGTGAGCGAGTGGAGCTCAACGGCCGCGTGTTCGGCTTCGTCGGCGGCGGGCTGCCCAGCCCCATGCGCACCCCCTACGAGATCGACGAGGAGACCTACGCGGCGAAGGTCGCCGCGCTCGGGGAGGTCGACGTGCTCTGCTCGCACATCCCGCCCGACGTGCCCGAGCTCTGCTACGACACCGTGGCCCGCCGCTTCGAGCGCGGCAGTTCGGCGCTGCTGGAGGCGATTCACGAGATCCGGCCGCGGTACGCGCTCTTCGGCCACGTCCACCAGCCGCTGGCCCGCCGGATGCGGATCGGGCGCACCGAGTGCGTGAACGTCGGCCACTTCGCGTCCTCGGGGCAGCCCTGGGCGCTGGAGTGGTGAGCCCCGGGGCAGCGGAAACGTTCCCTTCCGGGCGCGGGGAACGGGCCCCGCGGGGCACCGGGGGAGCAGCCCCTGCCGGGCACCGGCGGGCCCGGCCGGAGGCGACGCAGGGCGTGGGCAGCGGGCCGGGCATCGGCCCGTCCCGTCGCGCGCGGTAGCCTTCACCAGCAGGCATGCACGCCGCGGGCGGACCGTAGTGGAGTAGTGGAGGAGCCACGGAGATGGCGGAACACACCAGCTCGAGCATCACGATCGAGGCGGCACCGTCCGAGGTCATGTCGGTGATTTCCGACTTCGACCGCTATCCGGAGTGGACCGGAGAGGTCAAGCAGGCCGAGGTCCTGGCCAAGGACGAGCAGGGCCGCGCCGAGCAGGTGCGACTCGTGCTCGACGCCGGCGCGATCAAGGACGACCACACCCTGGCCTACACCTGGACCGGCGACAACGTCGTGAGCTGGTCGCTGGTCAAGTCCCAGATGCTGCGCGCCCTCGACGGCTCGTACAGCCTCGCCCCGGTGGAGGGCGGCAAGCGGACCGAGGTCACCTACCAGCTGACCGTGGACGTCAAGATCCCGATGCTGGGCATGATCAAGCGCAAGGCCGAGAAGGTCATCATCGACCGCGCGCTGGACGGCCTCAAGAAGCGGGTCGAGAGCGGGGCTCAGGCCTGAACGCCCGGACGATCCTGGTCACCGGGGCGGGCGGTGCCGGGCGCACCACCGTCGCCGCCGCCCAGGCCCTCGCCGCGGCGCGCCGCGGACTGCGCACCCTGGTGCTCACCACCGACCGCTTCGCCACTCTGGAAGCGGCCCTCGGGCTGCCCGCCGCGGGGTCGGCCGCCGGCCGCGGAGCGCAGCCGTCGTCCGGACCGGACGGCACCGGTGCGCCCGCCGCCCCGGCGGCCCCCTGGAGCCCGCCGGTGCAGGCCGCGCCGAACCTGTGGGCCGCGCGCCTGGACCCCGGTGAGCACTTCCGCACCGCACTCCTCGACCTCCAGGAGCGGTGCTCCGCCGCGCTCGGACTGCTCGGCGCGGCACCCCTGGACCGCGAGGAGGTGACGGAGGTCCCCGGCGCACCGCAGCTGGCCCTGCTCCGCGCCCTCCGGGCGCTGCACCCCGACGGCACCCAGTGGGCCGGGGAGCAGTGGGAGGAGGCGGCCGGACCGTCGCACGGCGTTCCCGCACCCGGGACACCCGGAGCCAACCGGGAACCGTCCGCGGCGCCCGTCGGCCCGCCCGCCGGCTGGGACGTGGCCGTCCTCGACCTGCCGCCCGTTCCCGGGACACCGGCCGTGCTCGCGCTGCCCGAACAGCTGCGGCGCTACCTCCGCCGCCTGCTCCCCTCCGAGCGCCAGGCCGCCCGCGCGCTGCGGCCGCTCCTCGCCCAGCTCGCCGGAGTCCCCATGCCGGCGCAGTGGCTCTACGAGACGGCGGACCGCTGCGCCGCCGAACTCGCCGCCGCGCAGGCCGTGATCGAGGCGGACAGCACCGTCGTCCGGCTCGTCGTCGAGCCCGGACCGGCCGCCGTCGAGACGCTCCGCCGAGCCCACGCCGGGCTCGCGCTGCACGGGCTGCGCACCGACGCGGTCATCGCCAACCGGCTGCTCCCCACCGGCTCCGCCGACCCCTGGCTCGCCGCCGCGTCCGGGCAGCAGCAGGCCGCCCTGAAGACGCTCGCGGACGACCTCCCGGCCGGCACGGCGCTGTGGGAGCTGCCGCACCTCGGCCACGACCCCCGGGGCCCCGAGGACCTCGCCGAGCTGCTCGGCCGCGGCAACGCGTCCGCCACCCCGCGCGCCGGGGACGCGGGCTCCGGCGGGGCGAACGGCGGCGTGAACGACCCCTCCCGCGACGGTGGCCCCTCCCGCGACGGTGGCCCCTCACGTGACGGCGACTCGCCCTCCGGTGACGCGAACGGCACGGTCGGCCATGAGGACGCCACATCCGGTCACGGCAGCGGCGCGGACGCCGACAGCCGTCGTACCGGGCAGGGAAGTCGCTCCGAAGAGGGAAGCCGCACCGGGCACGGCAGCGGGGCGTCCGGCGACCGGAACGGTGCCGCGGCCGGCGGGGGCAGCCACGCGTCCGGCCCGGCCGGCGACATCGCGCCGGATGCGGAGGCTTCGACGAGCGAGCGGACATACGGCCCCGCGGACGATGCCACCGATGGTGCGGAGGGCGCGGGGACGGAGGTCCCCGGCGGCCCCGGGCGCACCTCCCGGGTGCCCGGAACCGTCGAGGACCGGCTCGCCGCCGAGGGCGTGCTCCTCTGGCGGCTGCCGCTGCCCGGCGCCGAACGCGGGGACCTCGACCTCAGCCGCCGGGGCGACGAACTCGTCGTCACCGTCGGTCCGTTCCGCCGGATCCTGCCGCTGCCGTCCGCACTCCGGCGGTGCACCGTCACCGGCGCGGGCCTCGCGGACGGCGAACTCGGCATCCGCTTCACCCCCGACCCGGGCCTCTGGCCGCGGACCGGAGGCGGGGCGGCCCGCTGAACCGGGGCGGGGCCGGAGCCCGGGTGCGGGCGGCCCGTGCGCCGGGGCTGCGCGGGCCTGTGCGTCGAGGGATTCGGCGAGCCGGGCGGGCCCTTCGCGAGCGGGCGGAACGCACGTGCCGCAGCGACCGGAACGCGCGCGCCGCGTGCGGCGGCGGCCCGTGCACGGCGGCCGCCCCGTGAACGCACGCCGCACGCCGGACCCCCCTTCGGTTGACGTGCTCCCCGGCCTAAGGTCCAGGGACCGGATCCACCTCGCCGTAACGCACGGGCACCTCTGGTCGCCCTCGTACCTCGCCGCATCCTGCGGCGGAGCACTACTGGCGATCATCCGCCAGTACATCGAACAGCAACAACGTCCCCTCTGACCTGCACGCCAGAGCAGCCTTGAGATGCCTTCATCCCCGACGTGAACACCGGGGCCTTCCGCACAAGAGCCCTGGTAACGTCGAGAAATACCGTCGAAGTCCTCCCTCGCAGGAGCCCGCCATGAGCGAAGCCACCGAGCGCCCCGCATCCGGCCCCGCCGACGCCCCCGACGCCGACGCCTGGGCCAAGGCCTGCGCCGAGGATCTCGCGGCGGAAAAGGCGCGCCGCCGCGCACAGCAGGGGCCCCAGCCCGGCAGCGCCGCCGAGGAACTGCGCAAGCTGGCCGACGCCGTGGCCGAGCGGATCTCCGCCTTCCAGGGCCCGCTCGGGCCCGGCGCGGCCGCCGGCGCCGTGCAGCAGCTGATCTCCCAGGCCAAGGCCGCCGTCGAACCGGTCGTCGAGCGCAACCCGGAGGTCTTCGACCACCTCGCCGCCGCCGGCTCCGAGCTGCTCGCCGCCTACCGGGCCGCGGTCGAGGGCCAGGAGCGCCGCTGGACCCGCGGTGACGACTGGTCCCGCGGCGACGACTGGTCCCGCGGTGACGACGGCGGGGACGGCCCGTCCGGCACCGAGCGCATCGACCTCGACTGACGCCGGGCGCGCACCCTCCGCGCCCCCGGGAGCCGCCCTCCCGGGCCGTTCCCTGCTGCCGGTGTGCCCCGGCCCCCTCCGGTACGGTTGGGCGCAGCGGGGATCGACCGAATAACTGAGGGACACATGGGACTCACCATCGGCGTCGACATCGGCGGCACAAAGATCGCAGCTGGCGTGGTCGACGAAGAGGGCTCGATTCTCGAGACGTGCAAGGTACCCACTCCGCCCACGCCCGAGGGTGTCGTCGACGCGATCGCGGACGCGGTGCGGACGGTCAGCACCGACCACCAGATCGAGGCGGTCGGCATCGGTGCCGCCGGCTACGTCGACGACAAGCGGGCGACCGTACTCTTCGCCCCCAACATCAACTGGCGGCACGAGGCGCTCAAGGACAAGGTCGAGCAGCGCGTCGGGCTGCCGGTCGTCGTGGAGAACGACGCCAACGCCGCCGCCTGGGGCGAGTACCGCTTCGGTGCCGGCCAGGGCCACGAGGACGTCATCTGCATCACCCTCGGCACCGGGCTGGGCGGCGGCATCATCATCGGCAACAAGCTGCGCCGCGGCCGCTTCGGCGTGGCCGGCGAGTTCGGCCACATCCGGGTCGTCCCCGACGGCCTGCTGTGCGGCTGCGGCAGCCAGGGCTGCTGGGAGCAGTACGCCTCCGGCCGCGCCCTCGTCCGCTACGCCCGGCAGCGCGCGGTCGCGGCCCCGGACAACGCCGCCGTTCTGCTGGGCCTCGGCGACGGCACCCCGGACGCGATCGAGGGGCGGCATGTGAGCGAGGCGGCCCGGCAGGGCTGCCCCGTCGCCATCGACTCCTTCCGCGAGCTGGCCCGCTGGGCCGGTGCGGGGCTGGCCGATCTGGCCTCCCTGTTCGACCCGTCGGCGTTCATCGTCGGCGGCGGGGTCTCCGACGAGGGCGACCTCGTCCTGGACCCGATCCGCAAGTCCTTCCGCCGCTGGCTGGTGGGCGGACAGTACCGGCCGCACGCCCAGGTGCTCGCCGCCCAGCTCGGCGGCAAGGCCGGACTGGTGGGCGCCGCCGACCTGGCCCGGCAGGGCTGACCGGCCGCCCACGACAGGACGCGGCGGGGGCCCGCCGTGACGCTCCGATGTGAGGGGATGGCGCCATGCTCGCGGACCTGCCCGAGTCCCGTACCGAACCGGACGGTTCGGCCGTGGTCCGCGTGCTCGGCTACAACATCCGCTCGATGCGCGACGATCGGGTGGCGCTGGCCCGGGTGATCCGGGCCTGCGCCCCCGATCTCGTGTGCGTTCAGGAGGCACCGCGGTTCTTCCGCTGGCGCAAGGCCGCGGCGTGGCTGGCCCGCGCCACGGGCCTGGTGTACGTCACGGGCGGGGCGACCGCCTCCGGCCCGTTGATCCTCTCCTCGCTGCGCGCCCAGGTGGAACGCACCGAGGACCTGCTGCTGCCGCGCACCCCCGGCCTGCACCAGCGCGGCTTCGCCACCGCCGTGGTGCGGATCGGCGGTGCCCGGCTCGGTGTGCTCAGCTGCCATCTGAGCATGAACGCCGACGAGCGCTACGAACAGGGCGGGCTGCTGCTCGACCGGATGCACCGCTTCACCGCCGAGGGCGTCCCGCACGCGGTGGCCGCGGGGGACCTCAACGACCGGCCCGAGGGACGGACGTTCCGCCGGCTCGCCGCCGAACTGCAGGACGGCTGGGCCACGGCCCCCTGGGGCGTGGAGCACACCACCCGGCCCGGTGACCCGTTGCAGCGCATCGACGCCGTCCTGCCCACGCGGGGCGTCGAGGTGCTCGGCTGCGGGGTGCCCCGCGGGCTGCGGGGCGTCACGGAGGCGGACCTGCGGGCGGCCACCGACCACCTGCCGGTGCTGGCGGCGCTCCGGGTGCCCGCTCTGTCCTGACGGGGCCGGACCGGCACCGGTGCCGGCGGGTGCCCCCGGCACTCTGAGGCGGACCGCGCCCCCGCCCGGGCCCCGATGACCTGGACCCGCCCGGGCCCCGATCACCTGGACCGGACAATCCGCACTCCCCAGAGGCCGGGCCGCACCAGAGGCCGGGCCGGCAGACCCCGGGCCGGCGGACCGGGATCAGACCACGGCGCCGCGCCCCGGGTCGTCGTCCTCCTCTTCGTCGTCGTCCCGCATCCGGGCGACGAGCGTGCCGAAGCCGCCCAGGAAGCCACCGATGCCGAGCGTGGCGATCAGCGGGGTCATCTCCCACTGCAACAGCACGGTGAGCAGCAGGAGCAGCGGTCCGCCGAGGACCGCGAGCCAGGCGAACTTGGCCGTGGTGTCGGCCGAGGGGAGCGGCGGCGGCTCCGGGGGCACGAAGTGGCCCTCCTCGGAGTCCGCCTCCGCGGGCTCCGGCGTCGCCCAGTCCCGGGGGCCGACTCCGGGCATGAACCCGGTCACGCTCGAACCGAGCGGCCGGTCCGGAACCCCCGAACTGCCCGGGGCCCCCGGCCCGGAGGGACCGTCTGCCTCGTCCTGATCGTCGTCCCGGTCGTCCCGGTCGTCCCGGTCGTCCCGGTCGTCCCCGTCGTTCCGATCGTCGGGGGCGGGGGGGGGAGGTTG
>NZ_JBYITE010000090.1:0-12760 GCF_057709105.1 Streptomyces sp. bgisy100 | reverse complement strand
GCGTCCTGCGTCCGAAGGTGGATGCGGCGCTGAACCTGCACGATCTGACGCGGGACATGGACCTGTCGGCGTTCGTGCTGTTCTCCTCGGCGGCCGGTCTGCTGGGTGCGGCCGGGCAGGGCAACTACGCTGCCGCCAACGCGCTCCTGGACGCTCTGGCACAGCATCGTCGGGCCCAGGGTCTGCCCGGTCAGTCCCTCGCCTGGGGCCTGTGGGCCCAGGACAGCGGCATGACCGGCGGCCTGTCGGAGGCCGACGTGGCGCGGATGACGCGGGCCGGACTGCGTCCGCTGACGGAAGCCGAGGCCCTGGAACTGCTGGACATGGCTCGTGCAGCCGATGAGGCGGTGCTCGCCCCGGTGCACCTCAACGCCTCGGCCCTGGCTGCACGAGGGGCCCTGCCCGCACTGCTGCGCGCCCTGGTGCGCGTCCCGGCCCGTCGCGCCGCGGCCGCCGGACGTGGTCCGGAATCCGTCCAGGACGCCCTGCTCGCCACGCCGGAAGCCGACCGCGACCGGGTGCTCCTGGACCTCGTCCGTACCCACGCCGCGGCGGTCCTCGGGCATGCCCGACCGGACGCCGTGTCCGCGCGTTCGGGCTTCCTGGACGTCGGCTTCGATTCGCTCACCGCGGTCGAGCTCCGGAATTCCCTGGGGGCGGCCACCGGGCTGCGGTTGCCCTCCACCCTGATGTTCGACTATCCCACCCCGCAGGCACTCACCGAATACCTGCGGGAGCAGCTCTTCCCGTCCTCCGGTGCTGCCGCCGGGGCCGATCCGGAGGACGCTGAACTCCGGGCGGCACTGGCATCCATTCCGGTCAGTCGATTCAAGCAGGCAGGCCTGCTCGACGCACTGCTGCAACTCGCCCGACCCGATTCCGGAACCGAAGAGGTTCCCGAAACGGATGAGTCGGACCTCATCGACGAACTGAACGTGGAAAGCCTGGTGCAGCGGGCACTCGGCGATGCCCAGTTCTGAAGACCACCAGGCCATATGCGGAGGATGAAGTGAGTACTTCCACCGAGAAGATCGTCGAGGCTTTGCGGGCCTCTCTCAAGGAGAACGAGCGGCTCCGGCAGCAGAACCAGCAGCTTTCCAGAATATCGACGGAACCGATCGCCATTGTGGGGATGAGCTGCCGTTACCCGGGCGGGGTCGACTCTCCCGACGCCCTGTGGGAGCTCCTCTCCGCAGGCCGTGACGGCGTCGCGGAATTCCCCACGGACCGCGGTTGGGACCTGGCAGCACTCCGCGGCTCCGACCCGCAGAAACCGGGCGCGAGCCACACGCACGAAGGCGGATTCCTCGACGGCGCCGCGCATTTCGATGCTGCCTTCTTCGGCATATCGCCGCGTGAAGCGATGGCCATGGACCCGCAGCAGCGCCTGATCCTGGAAGCGTCGTGGGAGGCCTTCGAGCGCGCGGGCATCGACCCGCAGGCGGTGCACGGCAGCCGCGTCGGTGTGTTCGCCGGGCTCATGTACCACGACTATGCCGGACTGGTGGAGCGTTCGCCCGGTGGCGGAGACGGCTTCCTGGGCAACGGCAGCGCCGGCAGCGTGCTCTCCGGCCGCGTCGCGTACACCCTCGGCCTGGAGGGGCCCGCCGTCACGGTGGACACCGCGTGCTCCTCGTCCCTGGTCACCCTGCATCTCGCCTGCCAGGCGCTGCGCCGCGGCGACTGCTCGATGGCCCTGGCCGGCGGCGTCACCGTCATGGCCACCCCCGGCGCTTTCGTGGAGTTCAGCCGTCAGCGGGGTCTGGCGGCGGATGGTCGGTGCAAGGCGTTCGCGGATGCGGCGGATGGCACGGGTTGGGCCGAGGGTGTGGGGATGCTGCTGGTGGAGCGGCTGTCGGATGCTCGTCGGAACGGTCATCCGGTGCTTGCGGTGGTGCGCGGCAGTGCGGTCAATCAGGACGGTGCGTCCAGTGGGTTGACGGCGCCGAACGGTCCGTCGCAGCAACGCGTCATCCGGCAGGCGCTGGAGAGCGCGGGACTGTCGCCCGAGCAGGTGGACGCCGTCGAGGCGCACGGCACCGGAACCGCACTCGGTGACCCGATCGAGGCCCAGGCCCTGCTGGCCACCTACGGCCAGGGACGCCCGGACGGCCGTCCGTTGCGTCTGGGTTCGGTGAAGTCGAACCTGGGTCACACACAGGCGGCCGCGGGTGTGGCGGGCGTCATCAAGATGGTTCAGGCCATGCGGCACGGGGTGCTCCCGCAGACCCTCCACGTCGATCAGCCGTCGTCGAAGGTCGACTGGTCGGCCGGTGCGGTAGAGCTGCTGACCGAGGCCGTCACTTGGCCCGAGACCGGCGAACCACGCCGAGCAGGCGTCTCGGGCTTCGGCGTGAGCGGCACCAACGCCCACGTCATCCTGGAACAGGCACCCGAGGCCACCGACGCCCCGGAACCGACTCCTGCCGGCGCTTCCCCCGCGGCGGTGCCGTGGGTGTTGTCGGGGCGCAGCGTGGAAGCGCTGCGTGCGCAGGCGGGCCGCCTGGCCTCGCTGCTGCAGGCCGAGCCGGAACTGTCACTCGCCGATGTGGGCTATTCGCTGGCCACATCGCGTGCGGTGCTGGAGCACCGCGCCGCGGTTGTGGCGTCCGGGCGTGAGGCGGGCCTTGCCGCGCTGACCGCTCTGGCGTCCGGGAGCACGGCTCCGGGACTGGTGGAACACATCGCGGGTTCGGGGAAGTCGGCGGTGCTGTTCACCGGCCAGGGTTCCCAGCGCCTGTCGATGGGCCGCGAGCTCTACACCCGTTTCCCGGTGTTCGCGGAGGCGTTCGATGCTGTCTGTGGTGAGCTGGACCGGCATGTGGAGCGTCCGCTGCGGGGTGTGGTCTTCGGCACGGACGCCGGGGTGTTGGACCGGACGGGTTTCACGCAGCCGGCGTTGTTTGCTCTTGAGGTGGCTCTGTTCCGTTTGGTGGAGTCGTTGGGTGTGCGGCCGGAGTATGTGGCCGGTCATTCGGTGGGCGAGTTGACGGCTGCCCATGTGGCGGGTGTGCTGTCGCTGGCCGATGCTGCGGTGCTGGTGGCGGCGCGTGCCCGGTTGATGCAGGCTCTGCCGGAGGGCGGGGCGATGGTGGCCATCGCCACCTCCGAAGCAGAGGTGCGCAGTCGGCTCCACGATGCGGCAGGTGTGTCGATCGCTGCGGTCAACGGCCCGCAGTCGGTGGTCATCTCCGGTGACCGCGACGCGGTCACCGCGGTGGCCGAGCGCTTCACCTCGGCCGGGGTGAAGACGTCGCGTCTGCGGGTGAGCCATGCCTTCCACTCGGCTCACATGGACGGCATGCTCGACACCTTCCGCTCCGTGGCGGAGAAGCTGTCGTTCCAGGCTCCGCGCATTCCCGTGGTCTCCAACCTCACCGGCACGCTCGCCACCCCGGAAGAGCTCTGTTCCCCCGAGTACTGGGTGCGGCATGTCCGTGAGGCGGTCCGGTTCGCCGACGGTGTTCAGACCCTGCACGCCGAAGGGGTCTCGCGCTACCTGGAACTGGGCCCGGACGGCGTCCTCACCGCCATGGTCCGCGACTGCCTCCCCGACGACAGCCGGGCACTCCTCGTCCCGGCACTCCGCCGCGACCGGTCGGAGGCGGAAACACTCCTGGGCGCGGTCTCCGGCCTGCACGTCCACGGCATGGACATCGACTGGAAAACGGTCTTCAAGGGCACCGGTGCGCGCCGCATCGACCTGCCGACCTACGCCTTCCAGCACGAGCACTACTGGCCGAAGCCGTCCGACGTCCGTCCCGAGGACGTGTCCTCCGCCGGCCTCGGATCCGTGGACCACCCTCTCCTGGGAGCGGCCATCGTGCTCGCCGGGAGCGACGGAGCCGTGCTGACGGGACGGCTCTCCCTCGACGCTCAGCCCTGGCTGGCCGACCACGCCATGGCCGGCGCCGCACTGCTGCCCGGCACGGCGTTCGTCGAATGGGCCCTCCGCGCGGGTGACGCGGTCGGCTGCGACCGGGTGGACGAACTCACCCTCGAATCCCCCCTCCTCCTGCCCGCCGAGCGCGCGGTGCAGGTGCAGATCGCGGTCGGCCCGGCCGATGACACCGGCCGGCGCTCGCTGGAGGTGTACGCCCGGCCGGCCGCGGACACTCCGCAGCCCATGCTCGTCGACGCCTCCCAGGACGCCGCCTGGACGCGGCACGCCACCGGATTCCTCGCTCCCGCGGAGACCGGGGCGTACGAACAGGGCACCGCTGCTCCTGCCGTCTGGCCGCCGCACGGATCCACGGCGGTGGACATCGAAGGGGCCTACGAGTCCCTCGCCGACAGCGGATACGACTACGGACCGGTGTTCCGCGGACTGCGCGGACTCTGGCGCCACGGCAACGAGGTCCATGCGGAGGTCGCCCTGCCGGACGCGGCCGATGCCGAGGCCCGTGCCTTCGGCATCCACCCGGCACTCCTCGACGCCGCCCTGCACGCGATCGGCCTGAGCGGACTCCTGCAGGCCCCCTCCGGCGCGGAACGTCAGGCATGGCTGCCGTTCTCCTGGCGTGGCGTGTCGTTGCGGACGGCCGGCGCCGCCACCGTCCGCGTCCGGCTGTCCGTCACGGGGCCGAACGCCGTCTCCCTGGACCTGACGGATCACGCCGGACGCCCGGTGGCCCGCGTCGACGAACTGACGATGCGCGCCGTGGCGGTGGACACGCTGGGGGCCGGGCACGGCGCACCACGCGACGCACTGTTCCGGGTGGACTGGGCGACGCTGCCGACGCCCCGGCACCCGGCCCCCACGGGCTCGGACGAGTGCCTGATCGTGCTGGGGCAGGCCACCGGCGAACCCGCCTCCGGCTCAACCGCCGTCCCCGGAACCGGTGTCCAGCGGTATGCGGACCTGAGCGAGCTCGGGGCCCGTATCGACGCCGGAGGCCTGCGGACCCCGGACATCGTGTGGGTGGAGATCGCCGAGCAGGACGCCGAGACGGCCACCCTGCCGTCCCGCGTGCTCGAGGCCACCCGGCACACCTTGACGCTGCTGCAGTCGTGGCTGGCGGACGAGCGGTTCGGGTCCTCCCGCCTGGTGGTGGTGACGCGGGGCGCGGTGGCGGTTGATCCGGGCGAAGGTGTCGCGGACCTGGCGCATGCCGCGGTGTGGGGGCTGGTGCGGTCGGCCCAGTCGGAGAATCCCGACCGGTTCGTACTGATCGACCTCGACACCGGCTCCGATGCGAACACCGCCGTCGAGGCGACCGGTCTGCCGGCGGCGCTGGTGGCCTCGGGCGAGCCGCAGGCCGCCCTTCGCGCGGGCACGGTTCGGGTCCCGCGCCTGGCACGTACCGCGCCGTCCGCGGACGCGGGGCCACCGGCCGCGTGGGATCCTGCGGGAACGGTCCTGGTCACCGGTGGTACGGGCGCGTTGGGTTCGGCCGTGGCCCGGCACCTCGCGGCCGAACACGGGGTGCGCCACCTGCTGCTGACCAGCCGTCGCGGCGCCGACGCGCCGGGTGCTGCGGAGCTTCAGCAGGAGCTCACCGGTCTCGGTGCGCAGGTGCGCATCGCCGCGTGCGATGCCGCGGACCGCACCGCCCTGGCCGCCCTCCTCGCGGACATCCCGGCCGACGCACCCCTCACCGGCGTGGTGCACACAGCAGGCGTCCTGGACGACGGGGTCATCGGATCCCTGACCGCCGAGCGGCTGGCCACGGTGCTCCGCCCCAAGGTCGACGCCGCGCTCAACCTTCACGACCTGACACGGAACCTGGACCTGTCGGCGTTCGTGCTGTTCTCCTCCGCCGCGGGCATCGTCGGCGCGGCCGGACAGGGCAACTACGCCGCGGCAAACACCTTCCTCGACGCCCTCGCCCACCACCGCCGCGCGCTCGGCCTCGCCGGACAGTCGCTCGCCTGGGGGTTGTGGGAGCAGACCAGTGGCATCACCGGCGGGCTGACGGACACGGACGTCGACCGGATGATGCGAACCGGAGCCGAGGCACTCTCCGACGAGGAGGGGCTCGCGCTCCTCGACACGGCGTGTGCCGTGGAGACGCCCCTGCTGGTTCCGATGCGGCTGACCACGGCGCGACTGCGCGAGCAGGTACGGGCCGGACAGGTCCCGGCGCTGCTGCGCGGCCTGATCGGGGGCGCGTCGCCGCAGCGCAGGGTCGCACAGCACGACGAGCCCTCCGGGCCCCGCGGATTCGCCGGACTGAGTCCGGCTCAGCGGGAGCGTGCCCTTCTCGACCTGGTGTGCGGCGATGTCGCGGGTGTGCTCGGGCACGCCTCCGCCGGTGCGATCGACGGAGAGCGCTCCTTCCGCGACCTGGGCTTCGACTCGCTGACCGCCGTCGAGCTCCGCAACCGGCTCACCGCCGCGACCGGCCTGCGGCTGCCCGCCACGCTCATCTTCGACTATCCCTCACCGGCCGTCCTGGCCCGGCACCTGGGCACCGAACTGTCGGGCACCGACACCGCGGGATCCGCCCAGGCACCCGCCTCGGTCGCCACCGACGACGACCCGGTTGTCATCGTGGGCATGAGCTGCCGCTATCCGGCGGGCGTACGGACTCCCGAGGATCTGTGGCACCTGATCGACAGCGGAGCCGACGCCGTCACCCCGTTCCCCGCCGACCGTGGATGGGATCTGGAGAACCTCTACGACCCGGACCCCGACCGCTCCGGTACGAGCTATGTACGCCACGGCGGCTTTCTGCACGATGCCGCGGAGTTCGACGCCGCGTTCTTCGGGATCTCGCCGCGTGAGGCGCTGGCGATGGACCCGCAGCAGCGGCTGCTGCTCGAAGCCTCGTGGGAGGTCTTCGAACGGGCCGGAGTCGACCCGCTGTCCGTCCGGGGCCGGTCCGTCGGCGTGTTCGCCGGTGTGATGGGACAGGACTACGCCGCCCGCTTCGACCGGTTCCCCGAATCCGTGGAGGGCCAGCTCGGCAGCGGCAACGCCGGGAGCGTCGTCTCGGGCCGTATCGCCTACACCCTCGGACTGGAGGGTCCGGCGGTGTCGCTCGACACCGCGTGCTCGTCGTCGCTGGTGGCCCTGCACCTCGCGGCGCAGTCGCTGCGGCAGGGCGAGTGCACGATGGCCCTCGCCGGCGGCGTCACGGTGATGTCGACACCGGTCGCTTTCGTGGAGTTCAGCCGTCAGCGGGGTCTGGCGGCGGACGGCCGGTGCAAGGCGTTCGCCGGTGCCGCGGACGGTACGGCCTGGGCCGAGGGCGTCGGCATGCTCCTCCTGGAGCGGCTGTCGGACGCCCGCCGCAACGGCCACCCCGTACTGGCGGTGGTGCGGGGCTCGGCGGTGAACCAGGACGGTGCGTCGAACGGCCTGACGGCCCCCAACGGCCCCTCCCAGCAGCGCGTGATCCGCCAGGCGCTCACCAACGCGCGGCTGTCCGCCGAGCAGGTGGACGCCGTCGAGGCGCACGGCACCGGAACCGCACTCGGTGACCCGATCGAGGCCCAGGCCCTGCTGGCCACCTACGGCCAGGGGCGTCCGGAAGACCGGCCGCTGCGCCTCGGCTCGGTGAAGTCGAACCTGGGACATGCCCAGGCAGCGGCAGGTGTCGCCGGCGTCATCAAGATGGTCATGGCGATGCGCCACGGGATCCTGCCGCAGACCCTGCACGTCGACGAACCGACTCCCCATGTGGACTGGTCGGCCGGCGCGGTGCAGTTGCTGACCGAGCCGGTGGCCTGGCCGGAGACCGGCGAGCCCCGACGGGCGGCCGTCTCGGCCTTCGGGGTCAGCGGCACCAACGCCCATGTCATCCTCGAAGGCGCGCCGGTCGGCACATCCACGCGGACGACCGAGCCGTCGGACCCGACGACTGCGGACTCCGACACGACCGCCGTCGAGTCGGGCACCGTTCCCGGCACCGAGGTCGTCCCCTGGGCGCTGTCGGCGCGCGGCGCGGACGCACTGCGCGCACAGGCGGACCGCCTGCACACCCTGACCAGCGCCCATGCCGAGCTGTCGCCGGTGAATGTGGGGTATTCGCTGGTGCGGGGCCGTGCGGTGCTGGAGCATCGTGCGGTGGTGTTGGGGGCCGGTCGTGAGGGGTTGGTTTCGGGTCTGTCGGTGTTGGCTGCTGGTGAGGCCGGTGCCGGTGTGGTGCGCGGTGTGGCCACAGCTGGTAGTGCTGGTGTGGTGTGGGTGTTCCCGGGTCAGGGTTCGCAGTGGGCCGGGATGGCCGAGCAGCTGTGGGAGTCCTCCTCCGCCTTCCGGGACCGTATGGAGGAGTGTGGTGGGTTTCTGGATCCGTTGACGGGTTGGTCGTTGACGGATGTGGTGCGCGGTGTCGACGGCAGCCCGTCGTTGGATCGGGTGGATGTGGTCCAGCCGGTGCTGTGGGCGGTGATGGTCTCCCTCGCCGAGGTATGGCGCTCGCATGGTGTGGAGCCTGCCGCGGTGGTCGGGCATTCCCAGGGCGAGATCGCCGCGGCCTGCGTGGCGGGGGCGTTGAGCCTGGAGGACGGCGCCCGCATCGTTGCCTTGCGGAGCCGTTTGATCGCGGAGATGGCGGGGGATGGCGGGATGCTGTCCGTCGCGCTCCCGGTCGATGAAGTCACCAAGGCTCTGGCGGATTCGGGTCCTGCGGTTTCGGTTGCTGCAGTGAATGGTCCGGGGAGTGTGGTGGTCTCCGGTGAGCGTGCTGTGCTGGAGGTGTTGCAGGCGCAGTGGGAGGCCGAGGGTGCGCGGGCGCGGATGGTGCCGGTGGATTACGCCTCGCATTCGGTGCAGGTGGAGCAGATCGAGGACCGGCTGCGTGAGGTGCTCGCCTCCATCCGTCCGGTGTCGGGGCAGGTGCCGTTCTATTCGGCGTTGACCGGTGGTGTGGTCGACGGTGCGGAGCTGGATGGCGGGTACTGGTACCGGAATCTGCGGGAGACGGTGCGGTTCGACGAGGCAACCCGCTGTGTGCTGGAATCGGGGCACCGCACCTTCATCGAGGTCAGTGCGCATCCGGTGCTGTTGATGGGGGTGCAGGAGACCGCTGACGCAGTCGACCGCCAGGTGACGGCTGTGGGCACTCTGCGGCGGGGTGAGGGTGGCCGGGAGCGGCTGCTGACTTCCCTGGCCGAGGCCTGGTGTGCGGGTGTCGACGTCGACTGGGGCGCCGTGTTCGAGGGCACTGGCGCGCGTCGGGTCGACCTGCCCACCTACCCCTTCCAACGCCGCCGCTACTGGCTCGACGCCACGCAGCGCGGTGGTGACGTCGAGTCGGCGGGTCTCCTCCCGGCCGATCACCCGTTCCTGGACGTGGCGATCGGGGTCGCGGACGCGGACACGCACCTGTTCACCGGCCGGCTGAGCCTCGACGTCCACCCCTGGCTCAGCGACCACACCGTGACGGACACCGTGCTGCTGCCCGGCACGGCCTTCGTGGAAATGGCGATGCGGGCCGGTGCCGAGGCCGGGTGCGGTCGCGTCGAGGAACTCACTCTGGAGGCCCCGCTGATCCTGCCCGACCGGGGCGGGGTTCCCCTCCAGATGTCCCTCGGCGCGCCCGACGCCGCGGGCCGGCGCTCCCTCTCCGTCCATTCGCGCACGGAGGGGCACGACGGAGCGGAATGGACCCGGCACGCCGCCGGTGTCGTGGCCCCCGCCACGGAGGAGGCCACGTACGACCTGAAGGTCTGGCCCCCCGAGGGCGCCGTCGCAGTGGACCTGGAAGGCCACTACGACCGTCTGGAGGAGACCGGACTCGGCTACGGCCCGGCATTCCGCGGGCTGCGGCGGGCCTGGATCGCGGACGGTGAGGTGTATGCCGAGATCGCCTTCGACGGTGAGGCGGCGGCACCCGGTGGCACCTTCGCGCTGCACCCGGCGCTGCTCGACGCGGCCTTGCACGCGATCGGCCTCGGTGGACTCGTCGAGGACACCGGCCGGCCGCACCTGCCCTTCGTCTGGGCGGGTGTGCAACTGCACGGCCCCGGCTCCGGCTCCGCGGCGCTGCGGGTCCGGCTGACCGCGGCCGACGGGGACGGCATCGCCCTGGCGGTCGCCGACGATGACGGGCGGCCGGTGGCGTCCGTCGCCTCGCTGGCGCTCCGTCCGCTCGTGCCCGGTCGGCTCGCCGCCGCACGGCAGCAGTCACTGTTCGAGGTGGAGTGGCAGCCGGCCGCTCCGGCGTCCGGCACGGTGCCCTCCGGCCGGTGGGCCGTGCTGGGCGACGGTTCGTCCGACGTGGTGTCGGCGCTCACGGCGACCGGGGCGGCGCTCGACGGCTACCGCGGCCTGGCGGCGCTGGGTGACGCGATCGGCGCCGGCGGCGACGTTCCGCGGGTGGTGCTGGCCCCGTGCGACGTCACGGGAGCCGGGTCCCTCGACGAACCCGTCACCACCGCGCGGGCGCAGGCCGCCCGGGCCGCCGCCCACAACACCCTGGCCCTGGTGCAGGCGTGGCTCCGGGACGAACGGTTCGCCTCCTCGCGCCTGGTGCTGGTCACCCGCGGTGGAGTGGCGGCCGCCGAGGACGAGGCCGTACCGGGCATGGCCGAGGCGACCGTGTGGGGGCTGATGCGCTCCGCGCAGTCGGAGAACCCGGACCGGCTGGTGCTGCTCGACGTGGACGACCCGGACGGCCCCGGCGGCCCTGCCGGCACTGCGCGCGCCGTACGGGCCGCGGTGGACTCCGGTGAGCCGCAACTCGCGGTGCGCGGCGGGGAGGTGCGGGTCCCCAGGCTGGTCCGGTCCCGCTCCGCGTACGGCGCCGAAGCCCCGTCCGCCGCGCCCGGCCGCGAACCCGGTGGCGGCACGGGCCGGGCAGCCGGCCGGCCGCCCCGGTTCGGCGAGCAGGGCACCGTTCTGATCACGGGTGGCACCGGGACGCTCGGTGCCCTGATCGCCCGCCACCTGGTCACCGAGCACGGCGTACGGCAGCTGATCCTCACCGGCCGCCGTGGACCGGCGGCCGACGGCGCGACCGCCATCGCCGCCGAACTCACCGCACTGGGCGCGGAGGTGACCGTCGCGGCCTGCGACGCCGCCGACCGGGAGGCGCTCGCGCAGCTCCTGGACACCGTCCCCGACGACCGCCCGCTCACCGGTGTGATCCACGCGGCGGGTGTCCTGGACGACGGTGTGCTGCCCGCGCTCACGCCCGAGCGTCTGGACGCGGTACTGCGCCCGAAGGTGGACGCGGCGCTGCACCTGCACGACCTGACCCGCGACCGCGACCTGTCGGCCTTCGTGCTGTTCTCCTCCGCGGCCGGTGTCCTCGGCGGCGCCGGGCAGGCCAACTACGCGGCGGCCAACTCCTTCCTCGACGCCCTGGCCCAGCACCGGCGCGCCCAGGGCCTGCCCGGCGTCTCCCTGGCCTGGGGGGCGTGGGCGGAGACCAGCACCATGACCGGTGGGCTCGACGACGTCGACACCCGGCGGCTCTCCCGGGCCGGAATGGCGCCGCTCACCTCGGACGAAGGACTGGCGCTGTTCGACGCCGCGCTCGCCGCCGACCGGGCGCTGCTGGTACCGGCGGGGCTGAACGTGCCGGCCCTGCGCCGCCAGTCCTGGCCCGCCGGGGTTCCCGCGCTGCTGCGCGGCCTGGTGCGGGTTCCGGAGCGGCCGGTGCACGATGGCGGACACGGCGACGCGGGGGCCCTGCGGACCCGTCTGGCCGCGCTGCCCGCCACCGAGTGGGACGCCGCGCTGCTCGAAACCGTCCGCGCCCAGGCGGCGACCGTGCTCGGACACGCGTCCGCCGACGAGGTGCAGGCCGACGTCACGTTCCTGGAGTCCGGGTTCAACTCGCTGACCGCCGTGGAACTGCGCAACGCGCTGAACGCCGTCACCGGTCTGCGGCTGCCGCCCACGGTCGTCTTCGACCAGGCGACGCCCGGAGCGCTCGTGGCCTACGTGGCGGCGCGGCTGGCGGAGGACGGCGTCGGTGGCGGGGCCGAGGCACCGTCACCGGCCGGCTCGGAACAGCCGACGGCCGCACCCCCACGAGCCGTTGCGGTCGAGCCGGAGCCGGTGACCATCGCGTCGCTGTACCGGAAGGCCGGCGAGGACGGAAAGATCACCGAGGCGCTGCAACTGGGCATCGCGGCCGCCTCGATCAGCCCGGTCTTCTCCTCGCCGGACGACGCGGACCCGCTCCCGGACCCGATCCGGCTCTCCCGCGGCGAGCGTCGCCCCCTGCTGCTCTGCCTGCCGTCCTTCAGTGCCACCTCCGGCTCGCACGAGTACGCCCACTTCGCCGCCGCCTTCCGCGACCGGCGGGAGGTGTACGTGCTGCCGGAGCCGGGGTTCGCCCCGGGGGAACCTCTGCCGGCGACGGTCGAGGCGCTGACCCGGGTGCACGCCGAAGCGGCCCTCCGGTGCGCCGGCGACGACCCGTTCGTGGTCGTCGGCCGGTCGGCGGGCGGCTGGGTCGCCCACGCGGTGGCGCACCGGCTGGAGGAGCTCGGGACGCCCGCGCAGGCGGTCGTCCTGGTCGACAGCTATGCCGCGACCAACGCGATGGGGACCGAGCTGGTGTCCGCCATGATGGGCGGGGTGCTGCTGCGCGACGGCACGTACTCCTCGATCACCGATACGACCGTCACCGCGATGGGCGGCTACAACCGCCTCTTCATGGACTGGTCGGCGCAGCCGATCAGCACGCCGACACTGTTCCTGCAGGCCCGGGACCCGTTCTCGGAGGACCTGCGGGAGCTGCCCGGCGAGGTCTGGCACGCCCGGTGGGATCTGCCGAGCACGGTCGTCGGGGTGCCCGGGGACCACTTCACGATCCTGGAGGAGCACTCGGGAACGACGGCACAGGCCGTCGAGACCTGG
>NZ_JBYITE010000089.1:0-12890 GCF_057709105.1 Streptomyces sp. bgisy100 | reverse complement strand
ACCCCCCACCCCTGCGCCCCCACCCCCTTGCGTCCAGCCCGGCCCGGCGGCCCTACCTCCTTCGTCCGGACCGCTGGGCCGGCGGCACTGCGCGTCCTTGGTCACCCAGCCCTGCGGCCCCGTGCGTATGCGTTCATCCGGTCCTGCTCGTCGGCATTTCGGATCAGCGCCGTCGCGGTGCTGCGTCCGCTGCGGCTCCGGTTGGTGTCGCCTGCCGTCTGTTGACGCGCTGGGGTGTTCGCTCGCTTGAGGTCAGGCCGGGGCGTGCTGGGTCAGGAAGGCCGCTACCGGGGCCGAGCGGGAGTGGGGGCGCAGGAGGCGGGCCGTGCTGTCCAGTATCGAGCGGATACGGGACGACTGGACCTGTTCCAGCAGGCCGAGGACGCGCTGCCCGGCGCTCGCCGCTTCCTCCGGTTCGCCGCTGCGGGCCAGGTTTCCCGCCAGTTCGGCGGTGAACAGGGCGGTGTTCCGGGCGAAGTGGGCGTCCTGGAGCGCCACCGCGCGGCGGGCGTGGTCCGCCGCGCGGTGCCACTCGCCCAGCGCGGACCAGCACTGCGCCTCGAGCCCCTCCAGCTCGGCCTCCCCGAAGAACGACATCCACTCCGGGTCGGCGTCCGAGGCGCCGTTGGCGAAGAGGGACTGGGCGCGCAGGAGGGTCTGTTCGCAGCTCCGGCGGTCGCCGAGGCCCGCCCAGCCCCCTGCTTCGCGGAGGGCGAGGAGGGAGCTGAGCCGGGCGGAGGGGAGTTGTGCGGCGGCGCGCTGGGCGGCCTGTGCCGCTCTTATGGCCTCGCGGGGGCGGCCCGCGTCGCGGGCGAGGAAGGCGGTGTTGCAGAAGGCGTGGGCCTCCAGCGCGGGATCGCCCGACACCCGGGACGTCGCGAGAGCCTCGGCGTAGTGCGAGCGGGCGTCCTCGAAACGGCCCGAGTCGTGCGCCAGCCACCCGACGGAGATGGCGAGTTCGCCCGCGGCGCCGTGCAATCGGTCCGCGGTCGACTGATGTCGGGTGCCCGCGTCGAGCAGGGCGTAGGCGTTGCGCAGCGGTTGCGCGGCCCGTCTGTACAGGCCGTCCGCGCCGTGCCGGTCGTCGAGCAGCCGGATCTGGCGTACGGCGTCCTCGACGGCCGTTGTCTCTGTCTCTCCCGCGCGCCGGCGCGGACGGGGGATGCCGAGGCCCACCGAGGCCGCCATGGCGGCCGGGCCTCCGGTCATGAATGCGCGACGCAGCACGTCGCTCTCCTCGCAGGTGGTGGCTGGTTCGTTCGGGGGCGGTGGCGCGCCGCGCGCCTTCCGGCCGCGCACCGCGGCGCGCGGGGCGAAGCCCATGTCCCCCAGCGAGCGCCCGGGGAACATGTGCCGGAACACCCGTTCATAGGCGTAGTTGGGGCACCGGATCTCCCCGGACTCGACGCGCCCGATGTAGCGGGCGTCGCACGAGACCTGCTCCCCGATGTCGCGGGCCGCGCGGCGTACGGCCGCGGCGAACTCGCCCGGTGACAGCGGGCCGCGCAACTGCCGGAAGGCCGTGTTCGGCCGCCGCGCGGGGTGAACCTGTGAGGACGGTGGTGGCAACGCCATGGCCGAGCCCTCTTCTTCTGGCGGTGCTGTCGCCCCGTCGGGGCGACTGTCGGCGAGGCACGACCGTACCGGTTGTGACAGAGTTGATACGCAGTGTTTGGCTACAAACCGGATATCTCACGCACGATCCGCCATGAACTGCCATCCTTTGCGGCGGCGTGCCGCCGTAGCCGTTGACGCACTCGGGCGTTGAACACCGCGGAGAAGAGCGACGCGGCTCACTCCGGAGGAGGGGTTTCTCGTGTTGGAGGCCTGCGTGGATATCAGCGACTCACCCCAGGACGCCGATCTCGTCACCGTCCCCGCCCGTCAGGGGCTCGAAGCGGTGGACATTCTGCGCCGCGGATTCGGGAAGCCGGGTGTCGGCCCCGTGCTCCACGACGGCGCGTGCGACACCTTGGGATTCCTGGTGCCGCCCGGCACCGCGGACGGCTGGGACCTGCCGGGCAGCGCGTGCACCAGGACGCTGGGGCGCGGGCTCTCGCTGGTCGGCGAGCCGGTCACCGGATCCGGCTGGCTGGTGCCGCCGGGCGGTGAGGAGGATGTCACCGACCCGGACGTGCTCCGGGCCGCGCTGGGCGAGGCCGCCCGCATGATCGAGGCCGCCGACCGCTGCCGCTGAGCCCCCGGCGATACTGGGGGTATGGCGAGAAAGCGGCG
Organism: Streptomyces sp. bgisy100; assembly: GCF_057709105.1. NCBI lineage: Bacteria > Bacillati > Actinomycetota > Actinomycetes > Kitasatosporales > Streptomycetaceae > Streptomyces > Streptomyces sp. bgisy100. The sequence continues at coordinate 10,655 of NZ_JBYITE010000089.1, read as the reverse complement.
TGGCGGTGCTGCCGAACCGGTCACCGAGCAGGTGGACGGCGGTGTCGCCGAACTCGTTCCCGACCGGGACCGGCCGCGCGGGCGCACCCTGGTGGTCAACGGCGCGCCCCAGTCCCATGTGGACCTCGACGACCCCACTTTTCTGGATTTCGAGTACCAGCGGCGGTTCGGCCATGTCGCCGATCTCGTCGCGCCGCCCGGCAAGCCCGTCCACGCGGTGCACCTGGGCGGTGGTGCCTTCACCCTCGGCCGCTACATCGCGGCGACCCGCCCCCGGTCCACCCAGCAGATCGTGGAGCTCGACGCCCGGCTCGTCCAGCTCGTCCGCCGCGAGCTCCCGCTGGAGAGCGGCTGGCGCATCCGCGTCCGCTCCGGTGACGCCCGGGAGGGGCTGCGGAAGATCCCCGACGGCTGGGCCGACCTGATCGTCGCGGACGTCTTCGGCGGCCGTCGCACCCCCGCCCATCTGACGAGCACCGAGTTCGCCGCAGAGGTGCGCCGGGCCCTGGCACCGGGCGGGTTCTACGCCGCCAACCTCGCCGACGGACCGCCCCTCGCCCACCTGCGCTCACAGGTCGCCACGGTGCGCTCGGTCTTCCCCGAGGTGTGTCTGGTCGCCGACCCGGCCGTGCTGCGCGGGCGCCGCTTCGGCAATGCCGTACTGCTCGCCTCCGACCGGGAGTTGCCGGTCGCCGAGCTCACCCGCCGGGCCGCCGGAGACCCGCACCCCGGCCGGCTCCAGCACGGTCAGGCGCTCCTGGACTTCACCGGCGGCGCCCGCCCGGTGACCGACGCCGGGGCACGCCCGTCACCGCTGCCGCCGGAGGATGTGTTCTAGGGTCTGACGCGGCGCTGGATTCCGGCCGGACGAGGGTCTCTAGGCGCCCGGGCGGTCGATCTGAACCGCCGGCGGGTGGCCGTTCCAGGTGCAGAACACGGAAGTCGTGTCCGCGCCCTTGGTGAAGTTCACCCGGATCCACTCGGACTGCTTCCATACCTGCATCTGCCAGCCCGCGTCCGGGGTGGCGGAGACCAGGCTCGCCGAGGAGGGGCCGAGGTCGAACACCACCCGGCCGCCCGCCACGTTGTAGCTCTTGACGTTCCCGGCCGGGGCCGGGGCGCTCCGCGGTGCGCGGTATGCCGGGGGCGTCGGCTTCTCGGGCGGCTTGCGGGACGTCCGGGTCGCGGTGGGCGAGGGCTTCGGCCGGTGGGTGGAGGAGGACTGCGGCTTCGCCGCGGGGTCCCCGCCGCGGGCCGCCGCCTCGCCCTGGATGGGCAGGGCGCGGGGCGGGTCGTAGGCGGTGCCGGCCAGGACGGTGCGGACGCCCCACCAGGACAGCGTGACGGCGGCGCCGGTGGCCAGCGTCCACGCCACACCGTGCATGAGTCCTCGTTGCATCTGGCTCATACTGCCCCACGCGTGCCCGCGGTGCGATGAACTGGGTACAACGATCAACATCTCCATGGCGTACGGTGCCGCTCATGGCACGTGTGCTCGTGGTCGAGGACGACCAGTTCGTACGCTCCGCCCTCATCCGGCACCTGACCGAGGCCTCCCACACCGTTCGGAGCGTCGGCACCGCCCTGGAGGCGTTGCGTGAAGTCGCCCACTTCGGATTCGATGTGGTCATTCTCGACCTGGGTCTGCCGGATCTGGACGGTTCGGAGGCGCTGAAGATGCTGCGCGGGATCACCGACGTTCCGGTGATCATCGCCACGGCGCGCGACGACGAGGCCGAGATCGTCCGGCTGCTGCACGCGGGTGCCGACGACTACCTGGTCAAGCCGTTCTCGGTGGAGCACCTGTCCGCCCGGATGGCCGCGGTGCTGCGGCGGTCGCGCACCACGGCGGAGGCCGGCACACCGCCCGCGGTGATCCGGGTCGGCGGGCTGACCATCGACCCGATGCGCCGGCAGGCCGAACTGGACGGCAGCGCACTGGATCTGACGCGCCGCGAATTCGACCTGCTGACCTTTCTCGCCGGGCGGCCCGGCGTCGTCGTGCCCCGCCGGGAACTGCTCGCCGAGGTGTGGCAGCAGTCCTACGGCGACGACCAGACCATCGACGTCCACCTGTCCTGGCTGCGGCGGAAGCTGGGCGAGACGGCGGCCCGGCCGCGCTATCTGCACACCCTGCGGGGTGTCGGGGTCAAGCTGGAGCCGCCCGCATGAGATGGGCCCTGGTCAAGGTGTGTCTCGCCGTCACCGCCATGGTCGTCGTCGCCTTCGCGATACCGCTGGGGCTCGTCGTCAAGGAGATGGCCCGGGACCGGGCGTTCACCAACGCCGAGCGGCAGGCCGCCACCATCGGCCCCGCACTGGCCATCACCACCGACCGCCCGCAGCTGATGCGCGCCGTCGCCAGCACCACGGCCGGCTCCCGGGACCGGATGGCCGTGCACGTACCCGCCGCCCGGCGGGCCGGTGGCGCGGTCGACATCGGCCGGCAGCGGGCCTCCGACGCCGAGCTGGCCACCGCGACCCGGCTCGGCCGGGCCTCCATCGCCGCCGTGCCCGGCGGCTTCGCCCTGCTCCAGCCGACGGCCGTCGCCACCGGCAAGGTGGCCGTCGTCGAGGTGTTCGTCCCGGACAGCGAGGTCACCAACGGCGTCACCACCGCGTGGGCGGTGCTCGCCGCCGTCGGGCTGGCGCTCGTCGTCGGGTCGGTCGCCATCGCCGACCGGCTCGGCACCCGGATGGTCCGCCCCACCGAGGACCTGGCCGCCGCGGCCCAGGACCTCGGCGACGGGAAGCTCGGTGCCCGCGTCCCCGAGCAGGGCCCCGCCGAACTGCGGGCGGCCGCGGCGGCCTTCAACTCGATGGCCGACCAGGTCGTCCAACTGCTCGCCAACGAGCGGGAGCTGGCCGCCGACCTCTCCCACCGGCTGCGCACCCCGCTGACCGTGCTCCGGCTCAACGCCGCCTCCCTCGGTGACGGCCCGGCCGCCGACCAGACCCGGTCGGCCGTCGCCCAGCTGGAGGGCGAGGTCGACCGGATCATCCGCACCGCGCGGGAGCAGAAGCCGCAGACCCAGTCGCCGCTGGCCGGCTGCGACGCCGCCGAGGTGATCCGCGAGCGGATGGAGTTCTGGTCCGCGCTGGCCGAGGACGAGGACCGCACGGTCCGGGTGGCGGGGGTCGAGCAGCCCGTACGGATCCCGGTCGCCCGCACCGAACTCGCCGCCGCGCTCGACGCGATGCTGGGCAACGTCTTCCGGCACACCCCCGAGGGCACGGCCTTCGCCGTCGATGTGCACACCGCGGACGACGCGGTGATCGTGCTGGTCTCGGACGCGGGCCCCGGCATCGAGGACCCGGACGCGGCACTGCGGCGGGGCCAGGGCGACGGCAGGCCCGGATCGACCGGGCTCGGTCTGGACATCGTGCGGCGGCTCGCCGAGTCGACGGGCGGCGACGTACGGATCGGGCGCTCGGTGCTCGGCGGAACGGAGATCCGGATCTGGCTGGCGCTCGGCGGACCGCGGTCCGCGGCGGCCCGGCGCGGCCACCGGCTCGGGCGCCGCCGCCGGTGTCCGGCGGCGCGCCGCGGCGGTTCCGGAGCCCCTTCCGCTTGAACGGTTGATCGGTGCGCATCCCGCCCTTAACGGCGGCATAAGAAGTGCCGGAACCGGGCCGGACCCGCCGATTCCGCCGGCGCTGATCGCTAGCGTGTTCCCACCTTCACCCCCGCAGTAGAGGCAGGAACTCCATGAGCAGGACGCACCGTCGCGGGCCGAGCCGTGGCACCAAGGTGGGCGTGGCGGCGGTGGCCGCGGGAGCCGTGGCCGGCGGCGCGCTGGCGCTGGCCGGGACGGCGCAGGCCACCACGGTCGGCGCGGCCTACAGCAGGACGAGCGGCTGGGACGCCGGCTACACCGCCCAGTACGTCATCACCAACGACGCGGACACCGCGCTCCGCGACTGGACCCTGGAGTTCGACCTGCCGGCCGGGACGAAGCTCGGCTCGCTGTGGAACGGCACGCCCCGCACCGACGGCCGGCACATCACGGTCCGGCCCGCCGGCTGGAACCGGACGATCGCCCCCGGCCGGTCGGTGACGGTCGGCTTCGTCGCCTCCGGCGCCCGGGCCGCCGACCCCAGGGGCTGCCGGATCAACGAGGTGACCTGCTCGGTCGCCGACGGCACACCCGCCGGGCCGAGTGGACGGCCCACCCGGACCGAGCGGCCGGCGCCGGCCCCCAGGCCGTCCCGCAAGCCGGCCGCCGAGCCCTCGCGGAGCGCCGGTCCCACCCGCACCGCCACCCCTGCCCCGTCGCCGTCCCGGACCTCCCGGCCCGGCTCCGGCACCCCGTCGGCCGCGGCCTTCGCCCCGTACGCCGACACCTCGCTCTTCCCCGCCCACGACCTGCTCGGCACCGTGCGGAAGACCGGGGTGAAGGAGCACACGCTGGCCTTCGTCACCTCCGGCGGCGGCTGCACCCCGAAGTGGGGCGGCGTGACCGATCTGACCGGCAACCCGGTCGCCGCGCAGATCGGTGACCTCCGCGCGGCGGGCGGCGACGTCCGGGTGTCGTTCGGCGGCGCCACCGGCACCGAGCTCGGCGTCGCCTGCTCCTCGCCCGCCGAGCTCGCCGCGGCCTACGGCAAGGTCGTCGACGCCTTCGGCCTGACCAAGGTCGACTTCGACATCGAGGGCGGCGCCCTGCCGGACCGGGCGGCCAGCACCCGCCGCGCCCGGGCCATCGCCGAGCTCCAGCGGGAGCACCCCGGCCTGGACGTGTCGTTCACCCTGCCCGTGCTGCCGTCCGGCCTCACCCAGGACGGGGTCGATCTGGTGGCCGACGCCCGGCGCAACGGCGTCGCGGTCTCCACCGTCAACATCATGGCCATGGACTACGGACCGGCGTTCACCGGCGACATGGGCCAGTACGCGATCGACGCGGCCACCGCCACCCAGGCCCAGCTCCGGAGCGTGCTCGGCCGGTCGGAGGCGAAGGCATGGCGGACCGTCGCCGTCACGCCCATGATCGGCGTGAACGACGTCCCCGGCGAGGTCTTCACCGAGGAGGACGCCGCCCAGTTGGTGCGGTTCGCCGAGGACCGGAAGCTCGGCGGGCTGTCGATGTGGTCCTCGACCCGCGACAAGCCGTGCCCCGGCGGCCCGAAGAACACCGCGGACGCGACCTGCAGTTCCCTCACCCAGGACGAGTTCGCCTTCACCCGGGCCCTGAACAGGTACCGCGGCTGACCCCGGCCCCCCTGTGCGCCCCGACCGGAACCTCCCTCCGGCCGGGCCGCGCTTCTTTTCCGGCCTGGGGCTGGGTGCTCCTCTGTCTTGGCGGAGGACGGGCGGTCCCCGTTATGTTCTTCGTGGTCCTGCAAGAGGGCCGCTGGCCTCCGGGTCCGGCATGACTTTGTCCCCCTGTCGAACGGATGACCTGGGGGGTGGTGTCACCGGGCCCGGGAGGTGCCGTCGGAGACGCTGATGAGAGGTCCGGCCACCGCCCGGCCGGGCGCAATGCCCGGCCGCATCCGGGCGGCAGGTCTGCATAACGTGGATGCGCGCGTACGACACCGCTGCCGAGGCCGGCACGTTCGACTCCCCTGGAAGGGCGCGATGTTCGACACCGAAGACGTGGGCGTGTTCCTCGGCCTGGACGTCGGCAAAACCGCTCATCACGGCCACGGACTCACCCCGGCCGGGAAGAAGGTCTTCGACAAGCAGCTGCCCAACAGCGAACCGAAACTGCGAGCCGTCTTCGACAAGCTGACCGCCAAGTTCGGCACCGTCCTCGTGATCGTGGACCAGCCCGCCTCCATCGGCGCCCTGCCGCTGACCGTCGCCCGGGAGGCGGGCTGCCAGGTCGCCTACCTGCCCGGGCTGGCCATGCGCCGGATCGCGGATCTGTATCCGGGCGAGGCCAAGACGGACGCCAAGGACGCGGCGGTGATCGCGGACGCGGCCCGCACCATGCCGCACACCCTGCGCTCGCTGGAACTCACCGACGAGATCACCGCCGAGCTGACCGTGCTCGTCGGCTTCGACCAGGACCTCGCGGCCGAGGCCACACGCACATCGAACCGGATACGCGGCCTGCTGACCCAGTTCCACCCCAGCCTGGAGCGCGTCCTGGGCCCACGGCTCGACCACCAGGCCGTCACCTGGCTTCTGGAGCGTTACGGCTCTCCCGCAGCCCTGCGCAAGGCCGGACGCCGCCGACTGGTGGAGGCGATCCGCCCCAAGGCCCCGCGCATGGCCGCCCGGCTCATCGACGACGTCTTCACCGCCCTGGACGAGCAGACCGTCATCGTCCCGGGCACCGGCACCCTCGACATCGTGATCCCCACCCTGGCCGCCTCCCTGGCCGCCGTCCACACTCAGCGTCGGGCCATGGAAGCCCAGATCAACGCCCTGCTGGAGGCCCACCCTCTTTCCCCGGTCCTGACCTCGATGCCCGGCATCGGCGTCAGGACCGCCGCCGTCCTCCTGGTCACCGTCGGCGACGGCACCAGCTTCCCCACCGCCGCCCACCTCGCCTCCTACGCCGGCCTCGCCCCAACCACGAGGTCGTCGGGCACCTCCATCCACGGCGAACACGCACCCCGAGGCGGAAACCGGCAGCTCAAGCGCGCCATGTTCCTCTCCGCCTTCGCCTGCATGAACGCCGATCCGGCCTCCCGCACCTACTACGACAAGCAACGCGCCCGCGGCAAAACCCACACCCAGGCCCTCCTCCGCCTCGCCCGCCAACGCATCAGCGTCCTGTTCGCCATGCTCCGGGACGGCACCTTCTACGAATCCCGCACGCCCGCGGACGTCGAACTCGCCGCATGACCCCAGCAAGCCCGAATCACCCCAAACCCAACAGCAGTGCCTTGACGAAAGACATAGAGGCACCCCCCGGTGGGCGGGGCCGGGCCGGTTCCGCCGGCGGCCCGCGGCGCTCCGCCATGATCCCGGGCGCTCCGGCGCCCTGCTCCGGCGCCCGGGGCGCCCTCAGGTATCGCGGAGCGGGGGCCCGGAAAGAAAATACGGTCCGGTCCTGCTGTGCTGGAAGAGATCACTGAGCGGGCCCCGAGCCGCCGCCTGCCGCTCCCCACCGCCCCCGCGGTCCGGGAATCCTCCCGATACGCCGCGAGGCCCCGGTCCTGGGGACCGGGGCCTCGACTGCTTCAGGGTGAGTAACGGGACTTGAACCCGCGACATCCTGGACCACAACCAGGTGCTCTACCAGCTGAGCTATACCCACCACGACCGGCGCTTTCCGTTCCGCACCGGCCGAGAAAAAGTGTACAGGGTCCGGAGGGGTGCTCGCTCCCGGGTTTGGGCCGACCGGGAGCGAGGTGTCACTCCGCCCGGACTTCCGCGGGAAGCACGTGCTTCGCCGCGATGGTCTTCGCCGTCTCCGAGTCCGGGCCGGGGTGCGGCACGAAGACCGCCTCCCGGTAGTAGCGCAGCTCGGCGATGCTCTCCCGGATGTCCGCGAGAGCGCGGTGGTTGCCGTTCTTCTCGGGGCTGTTGAAGTAGGCCCGCGGGTACCAGCGGCGGGCCAGCTCCTTGATCGAGGACACGTCCACGATCCGGTAGTGCAGGTGGTTCTCCAGCGTCGGCATGTCGCGCAGCAGGAAGCCGCGGTCCGTGCCGACGGAGTTCCCGCACAGGGGGGCCTTGCCGCGCTCCGGCACGTGCTCACGGATGTACGCCAGCACCTGCTCCTCGGCGTCCGCCATGGTCGTGCCGCCGTCCAGCTCGGCGAGCAGCCCGGAGGCGGTGTGCATCTCGCGTACCACCTCGGGCATGGTGGTGAGCGCCTCGGCGGGCGGGCGGATCACGATGTCCACACCGTCGCCGAGGACGTTCAGCTCCGAGTCGGTGACCAGGGCGGCCACCTCGATGAGCGCGTCGTTCGACAGCGAGAGGCCGGTCATCTCGCAGTCGATCCACACCATGCGATCGTTCATATGTCTCACCCTACGGGGCGGTCACGCTGACCGGGCACTGCCGGACGTCCCGGATTCCGGCTGCCGCCCTGTTCGGGCAGGCGCGGCAGATAGAGATCGGAGTCCGGTTTGCCCGGTTCGAGCCCCGTGGGCGCAAAGCCTCCGCCCCCCGGCCTGCGCATCCCCAGCGCGGCGCCGACCGGCTCGACCTGCCGCTGTTCGGCGATCTCCAGCCGGTGGTCGCTCCGCTCCGCGCTGCCGTTCTGCGGCCTGCGCGCCCGGTACGCCGCCCGGTAGGCCGCCGGGGAGGACCCCAGCTGCCGCCGGAAGTGGCCGCGCAGCGCGACCGGCGACCGGAAGCCGCAGCGCCCGGCGACCTCGTCCACCGAGTAGTCGGACGTCTCCAGCAGCCGCTGGGCCTGGAGCACCCGCTGAGTGATCAGCCACTGCAAGGGAGCACTGCCGGTGAGCGAACGGAACCGCCGGTCGAAGGTGCGCCGGCTCATATAGGCACGGGCCGCCAGGGTCTCCACGTCGAACTGCTCGTGCAGATGCTCGAGCGCCCACGCGACGACCTCGGCGAGCGGGTCCGCGCCGATCTCCTCCGGTAAAGACCTGTCGAGGTAGCGCTCCTGCCCCCCGCTGCGGCGCGCCGGCACGACGAGCCGCCGGGCCAGTGCGCCCGCCGCCTCCGCCCCGTGGTCGGTGCGCACGATGTGGAGGCAGAGATCGATGCCCGCCGCGGTCCCGGCCGAGGTCAGAACATCGTTGTCGTCCACGAAGAGCTCGCGTGGATCGACATGGACGGACGGGTACCGCTTGGCGAGCGTCGGCGCGTACATCCAGTGCGTCGTGGCGGGCCGGCCGTCCAGCAGCCCCGCCGCGGCCAGCACGAATGCCCCCGTGCACAGCCCGACGATCCGCGCGCCCTCTTCATGGGCCCGGCGCAGCGCCTCGAGGGCGTCGGCCGGTGGTGGTGATGTGATCGACCGCCATGCCGGTACGACGACGGTGCCGGCTCGCGACAGCGCCTCCAGACCGTACGGCGCGGTCAGTTCGAGCCCCCCTGTGGTCCGCAGCGGGGCATCCTCTCCGGCACACACCAGCAGCCGGTACCGCGGGACCCCCGCGTCCTGCCGGTCGATGCCGAACACGGAAAGCGGGATGGAGCTCTCGAAGATGGGGCCCCCGCTGAAGAGCAGCACTGCGACGATCTCCCGGCGGCGGCGCCCGGACAGCTTCCGCGCGGCCTCCGGTGCAGTCGTGGAGTCCTGGCTCATGGCTCTAAGCCCCCCTCGGTGGTCGCGTCCTCTCGGTCCTGCACGTTTCCCCTCGGTCCTGCACAAGTCCCCCGCCGTGAATGGCCAAGATCGAATCTACTGTGTCGTATGAGGTCGGCGTGACAAGTTCACCACCCACCGCTATGTCGACATGACAACTTGGCGTGAAGCATTCGATCACGAAGCGTTGCACTCGGCAGCGCCGGTGGGAAGTACGCCTCTCGCCCCTGCCCAACTCTCGTAGGGTGCATGCACCCCCTGCGCCCCTTTCCCCGCTGGTCGGACGGGTGTTGGCGGCAACGCTGAGCAAGCTCATGATAGCTGGCGGAAGTTGGCCGAAAAGGCTTGGTGTCCAACAGCGCCGCGAAAGGTCTCCCGGCGTACGCTCCCGCGCCGCGCGTCCGCCCCCGCGCTCTCGGTGTCCCGTACGTCACCCCGGTGCCCCGCCGCCCCGCCGGCAGGCGCGGTCCGCGGCCCGTCGCGCCCCCGGTCGGGCCCCGGTGCGCCCCTCGGGGACCGACGGAGCCGGCGTCCGCTGTGTCACGAATGCCCGGAGGGCATTGCGCTCCGGGCCCGGCTCCGGCATGCTCCCGGAAGCCGCATCAGCGGCTGCCGCAGCGGCCCGTCCCGCGTGATGGGGCATGCCCTGGGCAGGCGGGGAGTGTCGCCGTACCCTGGTGGGTAAGGGCTTGGGAAGATGATTCCCGGACTATCCACCAGCTTCGACCCCGCTCGTCAACCGTCGTTCCCTCCTCAGGACTCCCTTCGCCGAGACACCGATGGCCGGTCACGAAATCCCCGAACCCGCGGACCGCAAGCAGGTCGCAGATCCCACAGCGAACCTCGAAGCGGCGGAACAGACACGCCACTCCTGCGATCCGGCGTTCCAGCACGGAGTCGTTGTCGGCTTCGACGGCTCGACCTCCAGTGAACGGGCCCTCGCCTACGCCATCGGCATGGCACGGCGGTCGAGGTCAGGACTGATCATCGTCCATGTGGCCAACCGGCTGCCGACGACGGTCTGGGCGGGCTGCGAGCCCCCGGTCTTCGTCGATGTCCCGGACCACCGCACCGAGGTGCTCGGCCTCGAGCTGGCCTGTGCGGACTATCTGTGCGAAGTCCCCTGGATCCTGGTCGAACGGGGCGGGGACATCTGCCACGAACTGGAGGAAGTCGGACGGGAGTACTCCGCCGACGCCATCGTGGTCGGGTCCACCCACGGACTGGTCGGCAGACTCTTCGGCTCGGTGGCCGGCCGCCTGGCCCGCCGCGCCCAGCGCCCGGTCGTGGTGATCCCGTAGGCATTCCGTCAGGGGTGATCCCGCCCGCCTCGGTGACCCGGCGCCTGCGACGATCTCCCGGCTCCCACCAGCACCTGGCCGGCTCCTGATCGGCGCCGCGTTCCCAGGACGTGGCCACCGGCGGGAGGGGGCGGGGCCGCAGGGGTGGGGGTTCCGGGAAGCTGCCGTGTAT
>NZ_JBYITE010000088.1:0-13261 GCF_057709105.1 Streptomyces sp. bgisy100 | reverse complement strand
CCCCCCCCCCCCCCCCCCCCCCCCCCCCCCCCCCCCCCCCGCGCGCGGTCCGGGAGCGCACCGGGCCCGATGACGGCAGTCGGAGGCAGATGCGCTCCCGGACCGCAGCTACTGCCGCGCGATCACTTCGGCGAAATCGAACCCGAGGTCGTCGAGGATCGCCTTCGCCCCGGCCCGTGCCCCTCCGGTGACCCCGGATCCCGGGTGGGTGGACGGCCCTACGAGGTAGAAGCCCTCGGCGGGCAGCCGGTATCCCATGTTCGGCATGGGCCGGTACCCCATGAACTGGAACAGCTGGGATCCGAAGTGCCCCGGATCGCCGTTCGGCCAGGCGGCGTTGAACCGCTCGCCGTCCTGCGGGCTGTCGATCACCCGGCCGAGGACCTTCTCCGGGCCCATGTTCGTGGTGAGGCCGCAGAAGGTCTCGAAGACCCGGTCGAACAGCTCTTCCTTGCGGTCGTCCCAGTTCCCCTCCGCCAGTTGCACCGGTGCGTAGCTCAACAGGTAGAGGGTGTGCTGCCCGTCGGGAGCCCGGGTCGCATCCCAGGCGCTGGCCACCGCGATGCTGGGCATGGTGCTCATGGGAAGGCCGTACTTGAGCCCGTCGAAGTTCTGCATCAGCTCGGGCAGCGGCACCGCGATCTCCTGGAGGCCCGCGTTCCCCACCTCCGGGCCGGCCTTGAACACCGGGGCCTCGCTGAGCGCGAGATGGCCGGTGAGCAGGGTGAAGGCGGCCGGCTTGATCCGCTGTACCCTGCGCTCCCACTCCGCTCCGAAGCGGTGGCCGACCATCTCGGGGAGCTGTTTGATGTTGAGGTCCGCCACGACGGCGCGCCGCGCCTCGATGCGCTCCCCGGAGGCCAGCACGACCCCGGTGGCCCGGTCCCCGGTGAACAGGAAACGCTCCACCGGTGTCCCGGTCCGGACGGTTCCGCCGTGGCTCCGCAGGGCCTTGACGAGTGCGGTCGTCAGGGACCCGGAGCCGCCGACGGCATAGCCGAGTCCGTACCGGTGGATGGTCGGCACCATCATGAGCAGGAACGCCCCGGTGCCGCCCTCCTCCGGTGCCGCAAGGATCTCCGACACCCAACGGGCCAGCGCCGCCCGGACCTTGGGCGACTCGAACCACTCGTTGATGACGTCGAGATAGCTCATCAGGAGCATCCGGAGCATCTCCTGGCCGGTCTCGCTCCGGTCGAGCTGCTCGAAGAAGGCACCGAGCGGGGGAGGGGGCGAGAAGAGCCCCTCCATCAGCATGTCCAGCAGCGGATCGGCGAACTCGTGGAAGCGCAGGTAGCTCTCCGCGTCCCGCGGGGAGATCCTGGCGATCGTCTCGGCCGTCTTCCGTACGTCCCGGTGGAAGGCGATGTAGTCGCCGTCCGCGAAGGTGACGGCGATGCTCGGGTCCGGGAACACGTACGCGAGACCGTGCTCGGACAGCAGTCCCAGCTCGTCGTCGCGGATGAGCGGGTTGCCCTGGATGAAGATGTGGGCGATGGCGTGCAGGTCGTGATGGAATCCGGGGAGGGTGGCCTCGCGGGTGATCACACCTCCGCCGACGTAGTCCTTGGCCTCCAGGACCACGACGTCCAGGCCGGCCTTGGCGAGGTAGGCGGCGGCGGTCAGACCGTTGTGCCCGCCGCCCACCATCACCACGTCGTGCGTCGTCATGGGGCAGCTCCCTGGAGTTCGGTGTCGCCGGCGACCGCGCCGGAGGTGTCGCGCTGGAAGCCGCCGTCGATGTCCCAGACGGAGCCGGTGACATAGCCGCTGACCGAGCTGTCCAGCAGGGTCAGCGCCGGACCCGCGATTTCGTCCGCGGAGGCGATCCGCTTGATCAGGTTGGTCCCGATCACCGCTTTCTCCAGTCCCGGAACGGCCGCCGCGCCGGCCCGCAGGCCCGGTGTGTCGGTGATGCCCGCGCACACCGCGTTGACCCGGATGCCCTGCGGCGCCAGCTCGATGGCCCAGGTCGGCACCAGGTAGTGCAGGGCGGCCTTGGTGGCTCCGTAGATCCCCATCCCCGCCGCGGGCCGCCGGCCGATGGAGGAGGAGATGACGACGGCCGCGGCACCCTCGCGCCCGGCCATGGCCGGCACCGCGGCGTTCATCAGGGCGATGGTGCCCCGCAGATTCACCGCCAGCACCCGGTCGACCTCGCTGAGCGGCTGCCGGGCCAGGGTGCCGGGGATCAGGATCCCGGCGTTGCACACCACCAGGTCGAGGCCGCCGTGCCGGTCGACCGCGTGCTCGACGGCACGCCGGGCGGTCCCGGCGTCCGCCATGTCACCCGCGACGGCGGACGCGGCCGGGCCGAGCCGCTCGACCGCGGCGGCCAGCGGGCCCTCCCGCCGTGCCGTCAGCACGACCTGCGCACCGGCCGTCACCAGCGCTTGCGCTATGGATAGGCCGATACCCTCGCTCGCACCGGTGACGAGTGCGGTCTTTCCCTCGACGGTCATGGCGGAGAGTCCTCCCAAGGGTGTCGTCCGGGTGTGCGGCGCAGCGTGAGGCGGCCGCCCCGGCTTCGTTCGGTGGGTGTTCCGGACCGGTCGGTCCGGTAGGGCGGGGAAGGGGCACGGCGCAGCGCGGACCCCTGCCCGCTCCGGTGTTGTGTTGCCTGTGGCCGCCATCTCCTCGGCGGGGCACGGCAGATGAGTGCGGGCGCGGCGGACCGGTAGCTCGACGGTTCGGTACAGGATGGGGGCACCGGCGAGTGGACGGCACCGGATGGGTCCGGTGCCCGGGACACCGGTACGGGAAGGCGTGCTCTCCTCCGGTCGTTACGTCTCGGCCGTCGCTCCGCTCCGGTCCGTGGGTCGGGTCCCCGCCTCGGGCGACGTCCGGGCCGTGGGCGACGGCACCGGTCAGAGACGCGCTGTCGTCGCGGCGGCCTCCCGACGGCGGCGCCGGGTCGCGCCGGAGAGCAGCCTGCCGTCTCGGGCATTGAGCCCGAGGAGCGTGATGTTCACCGCGCCGCCGACCAGTTCCACCGCCTGGAGCACGACGAACGGGGTCCCGAAGTCCCCTTTCGCGGCCAGGGACTGCAGCGTGATCGCACACGGCACCAGTACCGCGAGACCGATGGCCCCGGCAACGGCGGTCCGGCGCTGCTTGCGGCGGAGCATGGGTGCCGTCCGGCCCTGCGCCAGCGACCGCCCGGTGCCTCCCGCGGCCATCATGCTGGGCACCAGGACGAACAGCGCGACGACGATGCTCGTCTTGACGATCGACACCGCGCGCTCGGTGCCCACGAGTTCAACGGTGACCGAGGCGGTGAAGAACAGCGAGATCAGCGTCAGCGCGAGAATTCCGGCAACGGCGTGCACACGGGCTTTCACAATTCTCTCCGTCAGGGTGGAAACGACGGACCTCGGAGACGTCCTGCTGCCCGGGTGCCGCTCCACGTCCGCGCTTCGGCGAGGACGTGGAGCCGGCCGGTCACAGGAATCGGCGAAGGCGCCGCAGGAGTCCGGTCAGGGGCGGTCGGCGGATTCCAGGTTCTCGATGACCTGGGCGATGGAGCGCAGCAGGGCGTCGACGTCCGGTGCGTCGAGGCCCCGGGTCGCCGTCTCGTTCACCGTGTGGGCGATGGCGACCAGGCCGTCGCGTATCTCATGGGCGCGGTCGGTCAGCAGGACCAGGGCCTGGCGGCCGTCGTTCGGATCCGGGACGCGCTCGACGAGGCCGTCGCGCTCCATCCGCCGCAGGGTGTTGGCCATGGTCGGCTGCTCGATCTGCACCCGCTCGCAGAGCTCTCGCTGGGTCAGCCCGTCCTGCTCGTAGAGCGCGAGCAGTTGCGCGAACTGACCGGGAACGACGCCGAATGCGGCGATCCGGTCCCGCAGGGCGCGCTCCAGCAGCCGCGCCAGATGGTTGATCTGGTAGCCCAGCGAGGCCTCGCGGACCAGTGCTTCGGGCAGTCCGGCGGCTTCGCTCGCCCGCTCGCTCGTCACGGTCACCTCCACGCTCGCTGTGGTGCCGTTCCATTTATCCATAGCTTGCTATATACGTCAAGTCGCATGGGTATCCCGGCGCCCGGGGCCATGCCCGGGCCGGGCCGGGTGGTGCCGTCCGCCGTCCCGTGGCCGGGGCTCGCGGGGCGGGGCTCCTGAGGGACGCGCCGGGTGATCCGGAGGCCCCGGTCGGGGTCGGTCCGCCCGCCGAGGAGTGGCCGGGACGGCCGGCGGTGCCGTGCCCGCACGGCACCGCCGGCAGCCGGACCGGCCGCCCCTCATCCGGCCGGTGTCACCGCACCACCACGTCGAGCCGCTCCGCCATCCAGTCGCAGAAGCGCGGAATGAAGTCACCGAAGTAGTTGGTGGCCACATGGCGCTCGCCGGGGTAGCGGATCAGCTCGGTCTCCCCGGCCGCCCACTCCAGCATCCGCTCGCAGGACTCCATCGGGATGATCGTGTCGAGCTCGCCGTGGATGGCCAGCAGCGGGATCTTCAGCGGCGGGACGTCCCGGAGATTGATCGCGGTCCGGGCCAGCTTCTCCATGGCCGCGTCGTCCTCCAGGTGGAAGACGAACCGGAAGTCCTTCCGCACCATCACATTGATGTCCGCGTAGTTGTCCAGGTCGAAGCCGCCCGAGAGGTTGACGCAGGCCCGGAAGCCGGGGACGGCCGCCGCGGCGCGCGCCGCGAGGTAGCCGCCGTAGCTCACCCCGAAGATGCCCGCCCGCCGCTCGTCCAGCTCCGGCCGGCCCACGACCTGCTCCATCACCGAGCCGACCACCCGCTCGAAGTCGGTCACCATCGGCTTCCGGCCGATGTGCACGCCCTGCCCGGGGCCGTCGAAGACCACCACACCCATGCCGCGCGCGATGAACTCCCGGGCGAACGCGTACAGTTCGACCTCCTTGGCGGAGTCCAGGCCGTTGACGAGCACCACGAACGGCCACGGGCCCTCACCGGGCGGCGTCATGACGTACCCGGGGAGGTCCTCGCCGTCATGGCTGAACGTCAGCGGCACCACCGTCTCCTGCAGATGCGGGATGCCGCGCCGGAAGACCTCGGTCACCCGGTCCCGGCTGGCCAGCTTGGCCTCCGGGTCGTCGAAGTAGAAGAACTCGGCGTAGTGGTGGCAGGCGGCGGCCTTCCGGTTGGCGATGCGCCCGGTCTCCAGGTGGCCCGCCGCGAACGACTCGGCCGCCCGGTCCTCGTAGTGCACCCCGAGCGCCGACCAGCGGCGGTGCCAGTCCGCCCAGTCCTCGTGGGTGCTCTTCTTCCGCAGGTCCTTGAGGACCATGGTGATGTCGCCCCAGTCCAGACCGGCCAGGCCGAGCCGGCTGAAGAAGAGCTCGCAGTTCTCGAAGGTCTCCGCCGAGATCCCGTTCGCCGCGGTCCGCGGCCCCCAGGCGTCGCGCAGCCCGTCGGCGTCCCCGCCCGCGGCGAGGTCCCGGCCCTCCTCGAGCCAGGCCTTGAGGGCGGACAGCACGTTCTCGGTCGTCCGGAAGAGCGTCTGCGGCAGGTCCGGAGCGGCCGGGTCGTCCGCCCGGGGGACGAAGTCGTGGACCACGACGAGCCGGGCCCCTTCCGCGTCCGGCTCGACCGTCCAGGTGCCCTGCATGGCGGCGATGCTCGGCGGCAGCGTCACCATCCGGAAGTCGATCCGGCGCTCCTCGGGCCGGTACCGGCGGTGGGAGCGGACGACGTTCTCGCCCAGCTCGTTGGCGACCCTCATGTCCATGATGACCTCGTGCGCACCGACCTCGGTGCGGTGGACGTCGAGGGTCGTGGGGAAGATGTTCGGCCAGCGTTCGATGTCGGTGCAGGCGTGCCACACGCGGTCGGCCGGTACGCCGATGACGACGTCGTTGACGACGGAGTTCATCTTCTCGGGTGTGGTTCGGGTACTCATCTCACGGTCCTCACGTGGTCTCGGTGGAGCCCGGCCCGGCAGCACTCCTCCTCCGTGCCGGCCGACGAGGCCGCCGCGTGCCCGGACCGAACGGCTGACGGCGGAGCACGGCGTGCGACACCGGGGACGCTGGTACGGCCGGCTCAAAGAGGACTTGAAGCACGGTCAAAGCCGGCGCGGCGCAGGTCCGGTGCGCTGTGACAAGGGGCCGGACGCCGCGTTGCCCGAACCTTGACCGTTCCTTGAGGCGGGGTCGACAGCGTCTGCTCCCAGCCGATCCGGTGGGTGACCACGCGACATCCGCTGTCGCCCGACCGGCCGCCGGGCCCCTGCGATGCGGCAGGCCCCCACGACGTCCGGCGGCCGCCTCCACTCCTTCTCCGCAGCACCGCACCGCGGCACGCCGGAGAGACGACCGATGAAAGGCAGCGAACATGTCAGCGACGGACCCAGCCGTGGATACCCGCCGCGCGGCGGAGCCGGGACGAGCGCCCCGGGCCCCGCGCCGGGTGGTCATCACCGGAATCGGTGTCATGGCCCCCGGCGGCACCGGCACCAAGGCCTTCTGGGAGCTGATCACCTCCGGCCGCACCGCGACCGGACGCATCTCCTTCTTCGACCCCGCGCCGTACCGCTCCCAGGTGGCCGCGGAGTGCTCGTTCGACCCCTTGCTGGAAGGGCTGACGCCCCGTGAGGTGCGCCGGATGGACCGGGCGACGCAGTTCGCGGTGGTCACCGCCCGCGAGGCGGTGCAGGACAGCGGGCTGGACACGGCCGGTCTCGATCCGGCCCGGACCGGGGTGACCATCGGCAGCGCGGTCGGCGCCACCATGGGACTCGAGGAGGAGTACGTCGTCCTCAGCGACAGCGGTCGCACCTGGCTGGTCGACGACTCCTACGGAGTACCCCACTTGTACGGGCACTTCGTGCCGAGCAGCATCGCCGCCGAGGTCGCCCGGGCCGTCGGCGCGGAAGGGCCGGCCGCCGTCGTCTCGGCCGGCTGCACCTCCGGGCTCGACTCCGTCGGCTACGCCCGCGAACTGATCGCCGAGGGCAGCGCGGACCTCATGGTGGCCGGGGCGACCGACGCCCCGATCTCCCCGATCGCCGTGGCCTGCTTCGACGCCATCAAGGCCACCACCCCGCGCAACGACGATGCCGCGCACGCCTCCCGGCCCTTCGACCGGAGCCGCAACGGCTTCGTCCTCGGGGAGGGCGCCGCGGTGTTCGTCCTCGAGGAGTACGAGCACGCCCGCCGGCGCGGGGCGCACATCTACGCCGAGATCGGCGGCTACGCCTCCCGCTGCAACGCCTTCCACATGACCGGGCTGCGCCCGGACGGCCGGGAGATGGCCGTCGCCATCACGGCCGCCCTGGACGAGGCCCGGATGAACCCGGAGGACATCGCGTACATCAACGCCCACGGCTCGGGGACCAAACAGAACGACCGCCACGAGACCGCCGCCTTCAAACGCAGTCTCGGTGAACACGCCCGCCAGGTCCCCGTCAGCTCCATCAAGTCGATGATCGGGCACTCCCTCGGCGCGATCGGCTCCATCGAGATCGCGGCCTGCGCCCTGGCCATCGAGTACGGGGTGGTGCCGCCCACCGCGAACCTGCACACCCCCGACCCGGAGTGCGACCTGGACTACGTACCGCTGGTCGCCCGCGAGCAGCGGGTGGACACCGCCCTCACCGTGGGCAGCGGCTTCGGCGGCTTCCAGAGCGCCATGGTGCTCACCCGTCCCGCGGAGAGGATCGCCGCATGAGCACCGCACAGCTGCCGGAGACCGCCGTCACGGGGCTCGGTGTCGTCGCGCCGAACGGGCTGGGCGCCGAGGAGTACTGGACGGCGACCCTGAAGGGCGCCAGCGGCATCGGCCGGATCAGCCGCTACGACCCCAGCGGATACCCGTCGCCTCTCGCGGGCGAGGTCCTCGACTTCGCCGCCGAGGAGCACCTGTCCAGCCGGATGCTCCCGCAGACCGACCGGATGACCCGGATGGCGCTGGCCGCCTCGGACTGGGCGCTGGCCGACGCGGACGCCGACCCCGGACAGCTGCCGGAGTTCGGCATGGGGGTGGTGACGGCCAGCTCCTCGGGCGGCTTCGAGTTCGCGCAGAACGAGTTGCAGAAGCTGTGGAGCAAGGGCCCCGAATACGTCAGCGCCTACCAGTCGTTCGCCTGGTTCTACGCGGTGAACACCGGCCAGATCTCCATCCGGCACGGCATGCGCGGACCCAGCGGGGTACTGGTGACCGACCAGGCGGGCGGCCTGGACGCGCTGGCCCACGCGCGCCGGCACGTGCGGGGCGGCATCCCCCTGTTGGTGTCCGGCGGGATGGACGCCTCTCTCTCGCCCTGGGGGCTGGTGTCGCTGAACACCAGCGGCCGCCTCACCCGCTGCGCGGACCCGGAACGCGCGTACGCGCCGTTCGACGCCGGGGCCGACGGCCATGTGCCCGGGGAGGGCGGCGCGATCCTCGTCCTGGAGGACGCGGCGGCCGCCCGGGGGCGCGGGGCACGCAGCTACGGCACGATCGCCGGGTACGGGGCGACCTTCGACCCCGCGCCGGAGACCGGACGGGAGCCGGGGCTGCGCCGCGCCGTCGAACTGGCCCTGGCCGACGCCGGAGTGGGTGCCGCGGACATCGACGCGGTGTTCGCGGACGCCGCCGGGACCCGGGACCTCGACCGCGTCGAAGCCGAGGCGCTGACCGCGGTGTTCGGTCCCTACGGCGTCCCGGTGACCGCGCCCAAGACGATGACCGGGCGGCTCTACTCCGGCGCGGGCTCCCTCGACGTGGCGGCGGCCCTGCTGAGCATGCGGGACGCGATGGTGCCGCCGACCCTGCACGTACCGGAACCCGCCGACGACTGCCCGCTCGACCTGGTCCGGGACACCGCCCGTGCCCTGTCCGTCCGTACCGCGCTGGTCCTGGCCCGAGGGCACGGCGGCTTCAACGCGGCGCTGGTGCTGCGTGCTCCCGACGCCGACGCCTGACCGGCACCGGCGTTCCCCGAACCACCCGCCGGACACCGGCGCCTGACCGGTACGGCCCATCACCGGCTACTTTCCGCCCGGCGCCGCACGGCGTCCGGTGATCCGACGGCCGTCGCTCCCGCGGGCACTGGGCCGGCCGGCACCTCGTCGGCCGGCACACCGTCGGCCGGCACTCCGGAGGGTTGCCCTCCGGACCTCCCCGATCCGCCGCGGCCCGCACCCCGGCTGCCGGCTCCGCCGATCCGGAGCCGGTCCCGACCCGACACGAGAACGGAAATCACCATGACGACCACCGAACTGACCCTCGACGACCTGAAGGGCATCATGCGCGCCTGCGCGGGCGAGGACGAGAGCATCGACCTCGAGGGCGACATCCTCGACGTCCCCTTCGCCGACCTGGGCTACGACTCGCTGGCCCTGCTCGAAGCGGCCGGCGCCGTCGAGCGCAGGCTCGGCGTCAAGCTCTCCGACGACGCGGTCGGCGAGGCCGGCACCCCGCGCCTCTTCCTGGCCCTGGTCAACGGAACGGTGTCCTCGCCCGCCTGACCGGCCCCTCTCGCCGGCCCGGCCCCGCGGCCGGGCCGGCGGTCCCGACCCCAGCAGACAGCACGGAGGAGAATCCCCATGGCGAACGACACCCGCACCGACACCGTGATCGTCACCGGCGGCACCAGCGGCATCGGCCTGGCCGTCACCGAGCGGCTGGCCGAACAGGGCGCGAAGGTCTTCATCTGCGCCCGGAACGAGGAGGACCTCGCCGTCACCGTCAAGGAGCTGAGCGGGCGCGGACTCCAGGTGGACGGCAGGCGCTGCGACGTCCGCTCCCGGGACGACGTCGCCCGGTTCGTGCGGGCGGCCGTGGAGCGGTACGGGCCCGTCGACGTCCTGGTGAACAACGCGGGCCGCAGCGGCGGCGGAGTCACCGCCGACCTCGCCGACGACACCTGGTACGACGTCATCGACACCAACCTCAACAGCGTTTTCCTCATGACCCGTGAGGTGCTGACCACCGGCGGCATGCGGGACAAGGAGCGCGGCCGGATCATCAACATCGCCTCCACCGGCGGCAAGCAGGGAGTGGTCCTCGGAGCGCCGTACTCGGCGTCCAAGCACGGGGTCGTCGGCTTCACCAAGGCCCTCGGCCAGGAGCTCGCGCCGACCGGGATCACGGTGAACGCCGTCTGCCCCGGCTATGTCGAGACCCCGATGGCCCAGCAGGTCCGCACCAACTACGCCCGGATCTGGGAGACCGACGAGGAGGCGGTGCTGCGGAAGTTCGAGACCAAGATCCCGCTGGGCCGCTACTCCACGCCGCAGGAGGTGGCCGGCCTCGTCGGCTATCTGCTCACCGACCTCGCCTCCTCGATCACCGCGCAGGCGCTCAACGTCTGCGGCGGCCTCGGCAATTACTGAACGGCCGGCAAGCACGCAACGGCCGGAACACACGCAACGGCCAGTACCCACGGCAGAGCCGGTACCCACGGCAGAGGCCGCACCCACGGAAGAGGACCTGGCACATGAAGACCGTCGAGCACACCACCACCGTCGCGTCCCCGCCCCGGACCGTGTACGGCATCATCGCCGACACCGCCCGGTGGCCCGTCCACTTCGGGCCCACCGTCCACGTCGAGCAGCTGGAACAGCGGCTGGAGCAGGGGAGCGGCACCGAGCGCTTCCGCATCTGGGCGGTCGCGGGGAAGGAGGTCAAGAGCTGGACCTCCCGCCGTGAACTGGACCCCGAGGGGCTGCGCATCACCTTCCGGCAGGAGGTCTCCCAGCCACCGGTCGCCGCCATGGCCGGCGCCTGGATCCTGCGCCCCCAGCCGGACGGCGGAACCGCGCTCGCCCTCCAGCACAGCTACCGGGCCGTCGGGGACGACCCCGGAGACCTCGCCTGGATCGACGAGGTGACCGACCGCAACAGCCGCACCGAGCTGGCCAACATCAAGGAACTCGCGGAAGCGGCCGCCGAGCGGGAGGAACTCACCCTGTCCTTCGAGGACACCGTCCTCGTCGACGGCGACGCCGACGACGTCCATGAGTTCATCCGCCGCGCGCAGGACTGGCCCGAAAGGCTGCCGCACGTCTCCCGGATGGTGCTGCGCGAGGACGACCCCGGCGTGCAGATCATGGAGATGGACACCGTCACCGCCGACGGCTCCCGGCACACCACCTCCTCGGTCCGGGTCTGCCTGGACGGCACACCGCGCCGCATCGTCTACAAGCAGACCGTGCTGCCGCCGCTGCTGACCGCCCACACCGGCGTGTGGACCGTCGCGCCCGCGGCCGACGGGGTCGCGGTGACCTCCGGACACACCGTGGTGATCAGGCCGGAAGCGGTCACGAAGGTCCTCGGCGAGGGCGCGACGGTGGCCGACGCGCGCGAGTTCGCGCACACCGCCCTCAGCGGGAACAGCCGGATCACGCTGGAGCACGCCAAGGCGTTCGCCGAGGGCCGCCGCACCGGCACCCCGCGCAGCCGGGCCTGACGGGGACGCACCGCGACCAGGGAGTGGGGAACAGCATGCGTACCGCCCGACAGACCGTGTCCGAGAACCCCGTGGGAGCGCCGGCCCCGGCCGGGCCGCCCCCGGGGCCGCCCGAGACGGGCCGACCGCCGGAGCGCTCCGCGCGCGACCGCCTGGCCGAGCTGAGCGCCGTCAAGGAGTCGGCACGGCAGGGGCCGGACCCGGCCGCCACCCGGCGTCAGCACGAAAAGGGCAAACTGACCGCGCACGAGCGGATCGGACTGCTGCTGGACGAGGACTCGTTCACCGAGATCGAACCCCTCCGGCGGCACCGGTCGACCGCGTTCGGCCTGGAGCGGCGGCGCCCGCACACGGACGGAGTGGTCACCGGCTGGGGCACCGTGCACGGCCGGACGGTCTTCGTCTACGCCCATGACTTCCGGATCTTCGGCGGGGCGCTGGGCGAGGCCCACGCGGCGAAGATCCACAAGGTCATGGACCTCGCCGCGGCGGCCGGCGCGCCGCTGGTCAGCCTGAACGACGGGGCCGGCGCGCGGATTCAGGAAGGCGTCACCGCGCTGGCCGGCTACGGCGGCATCTTCGAGCGCAACACCCGCGCCTCCGGGGTCATTCCGCAGATCAGCGTGATGCTCGGGCCGTGCGCGGGCGGCGCGGCCTACTCCCCGGCCCTCACCGACTTCGTCTTCATGGTCCGGGACACCGCGCAGATGTTCATCACCGGGCCGGACGTGGTGCAGGCGGTCACCGGCGAACGGGTCACGCACGACGGCCTGGGCGGCGCCGACGTCCACGCCGCCACCTCCGGAGTGGCTCACTTCGCCTACGACGACGAGCAGTCCTGCCTGGAGGACGTGCGGTACCTGCTGTCGCTGCTGCCGTCCAACAACCGGGAACTGCCGCCCGTCGAGGACTGCGAGGATCCCGCCGGCCGCCGGGTCGACGCCCTGCTGGACCTGGTCCCCGCCGATCCCAACCGCGCCTACGACATGACCGCCGTGATCGAGGAGATCGTCGACGACGGGGCGTACTTCGAGGTCCAGCCCGCCTGGGCGGCCAATGTCGTCTGCGCCCTCGCCCGGCTGGACGGCCGGGTGGTCGGCATCGTCGCCAACCAGCCGCAGCACCTCGCCGGGGTGCTGGACATTCCCGCCAGTGAGAAGGCGGCACGCTTCGTCCAGTTCTGCGACGCGTTCAACATTCCGCTGGTGACCCTGGTGGACGTGCCGGGCTTCCTGCCGGGGCTGGGCCAGGAGCACGGCGGCATCATCCGGCACGGGGCGAAACTGCTCTACGCCTACTGCAACGCGACCGTGCCGCGGATCTCGGTCGTCGTCCGCAAGGCCTACGGCGGTGCATACATCGTGATGGACTCGCGCTCCATCGGCGCGGACCTCGCCCTCGCCTGGCCCACCAACGAGATCGCGGTGATGGGCGCGGACGGCGCGGCGAACGTCATCTTCCGCCGGGAGATCGCCGCCGCCGACGACCCGGACGCCGTACGGGAACAGCGGATCAAGGAGTACCGGACCGAGCTGATGCACCCGTTCCACGCCGCGGAACGGGGGCTGGTGGACGATGTCATCGACCCGGGCGACACCCGGGCCGCGCTGATCCGCTCCCTGGCGATGCTCCGCGCCAAGCACGCCGACCTGCCGTCCCGCAAGCACGGAAACCAGCCCCAGTGAGCGCGGTGCCCGGGGACGGGCTGCGGGTCCTGCACGGGAACCCGGACACGACGGAGATCGCGGCGCTCGTCGCGGTGCTGCTGGCCCGGGCCCGGCGGACGGCCCCGCCCGGGCCGGCCGGGAACGCGACGGAGCGGGCGGAATGGGAGCGTGGGTCCCACCGGGCGTCCCGCCCCGCCCGCTCCTGGATGGGGGGAACATGAGAGAGAACGGAAACG
>NZ_JBYITE010000087.1:0-13375 GCF_057709105.1 Streptomyces sp. bgisy100 | reverse complement strand
TGGCTCCCTCCTTGAAACAAGGCGAGTTTAGGGACTGCCGACACGAGATGCCGAGTCGCCATCCGGGGTGACCTTGCCCACACGGAGTGTCATCCCGTCGTCGCCGAAGGGCCGAAAACCCTTGTCGTCCAACGGTACGCCCGCAATTCCCCGGGCAGACAGGCCCTTCGGTGTGGTCAAGATCTCTGCGGCGCGGCCCCGTCGCGGGAGGTGATTCTTTGTCGGCTCCCTACGAACGGGGGGAGGAAACTTTGCCGCATCGATTCGCCCGGCCGGGCGAGGCGCACACCCCTTGTTTCCTCGGATTACCCATTAGTAGCGTTCGCGCTGACGTCGGTACTGCAGGTAACAGCGGAAGTGGGTGGGCGGTGTGGCACGGAGACCGGTGGCCGCGGTGGGGTCGGTGCTGCTGTTTCTGGAGGCGATCGGCATCGCGCTGGTCCATTTGATACTCGGCGTGGTGGTGGACCGGCAGGACATGTCCCTCGCCGGTCTCGACCCGCACGCCATGACCGTGTCCACCTGGATCGCCGGTGGTCTCTTCGGCTGTTATCTGGCCTGCTGCGGGGTGGTTCTGCTGCTCGGCGCGCTGCGGGACCGCGCCCCCGGGCGGTTCACCCGCATCCTGCTCATCACCTGTGCCGTGGTGCACGGGGTGCTCGCCATGCTGGCGGTCGGGCTGGTGGGCTGGGCGGCGTTCCTGTTCCTGACGGTGCTGCTGGCGTTGCTCGTCTTCACCCTCATCGCCTACGCCCCGCAGGACGGCGCGGGCACGGAACCGGCCGCGGACGCTCCGCCCGCGGCTCCCGGGGCCAACCCCGCCTGATCCGGGCGCGTCCCGGGCCGGGACCGGCTGGCCGGCCGCGCCCCGCTCGGGCGCCCCCGCTCGAGCGCGGCCGCGGTCCGTCCAGCAGTCGCGGCCCGTCCGGCGGCCGCGGTCCGTCCAAGCAGTCGCGGCCCGTCCGGCGGTCGCAGCCCGTCCAAGGGCTTCCTGACGCCGTGTGGAGGCCCGTGGCGCCGTTCGCCGGGCCGGGAGCTCGCCCCGCCCGGCGTTCCGTCGCGGGGCCGTGCCGCCGGGGGCGGACGCGCCGTCAGGTCCGGGGCGGCTCAGGCCTCCCGGACCCAGAGGTCGGTGATGGCCACGCCGACCTCGGCGAGCAGGGCCCGCAGCGTCGGCAGGGAGAGCCCGATGACGTTGCCCGCGTCGCCGTCGATGCCCTCGACGAACGGCGCGGAGCGGCCGTCCAGGGTGAACGCGCCCGCCACGTGCAGCGGCTCACCGGTCGCCACGTACGCCGCGACCTCGGCGTCCGTCGGCTCGCCGAAGCGCACCGTCGTCGAGGCGGTCGTCGCGGCCCGGTGTCCGCTCGCGGTGTCGATCACGCAGTGCCCGGTCCGCAGGACGCCGGAGCGCCCGCGCATGGACTTCCAGCGGGCCGTGGCCTCCTCGGCGTCGGCCGGCTTGCCCAGCGCCTGACCGTCCAGCTCCAGCACCGAGTCGCAGCCCACCACGAGCGCGCCCGCGGCCTCGGGACGGGCCGCCACCGCCGCGGCCTTGGCCTCCGCCAGCACCCGGGCCAGCTCCGCGGGGGAGTCCGCCGTGAGGGCGTCCTCGTCGACCCCGCTGACGATCACCCGGGGCGCCATTCCGGCCTGCCGGAGCAGTCCGAGACGGGCGGGCGAGGCGGAGGCGAGGACGAGTGTGCGCGCGGCGGCGGAGGGGTTCCCGGTCATGCCCGCCAGGGTATCGGGGCCGCGCCGGGGCCAGGAGGGGAGAGTCAGTGCCGGAGGGAAGGGCGGAGGCAGTGCCGGAGGGGACGGGAGAGGCGGGGGCCGGGGAATACGTATCGGCCGCCCGCGCCCGTCACGGGTGCAGCAGGCCGAGGACCAGCATCAGAACCACCATCGCGACCGCCAGGACCCGGCCCGCCCGGCGGAGCTTCTCCTGGGCGTCGCGCAGCTCCTCGGAGGGCTCGTCGGAGGGGTCGGACCACAGCATCCTTCGATCCTGCGACAGAACGGACCGTACCGCCTGAGTACGGGTACTCAGGCGGCACGGGCGGGACCGGACAGGGCCGGGTGGGTCAGCGCGGCCAGGCCGAGCTGCGCCAGGCCTTCGGGCCCGGCTGCGGCAGGCCGCCGCGGGGCACGTTACGGGCCTTGTCGGACCACTCGTTCAGCTCTTCCGGCGCCTCGGCGGCCGACGAGGCCGCCGCGGCGCGTGCTTGGACCACCGCCAGTGCGGCAGCCAGCTCCTCGGGAGTCGGGTTGCCCCGCAGAACCTTGAACATGGGCCGGCCTCCTTACAGGGGGATGTTGCCGTGCTTCTTCGGCGGCAGGGACGCCCGCTTGTTGCGCAGGGTCCGCAGCCCGCGGACGATGTGCCGGCGGGTCTCCGAGGGCATGATCACCGCGTCCACGTAGCCCCGCTCGGCCGCCGTGTACGGGTTGAGCAGGGCGTCCTCGTACTCGCTGATGAGCCTGGTCCGCACCTCCTCGGCCTGCTCCGGCGTCTCGGCCGCCGCGATGGTGCGGCGGTGCAGGATGTTGACCGCGCCCTGCGCGCCCATCACCGCGATCTGTGCCGTCGGCCAGGCCAGGTTGAGGTCGGCGCCCAGGTGCTTGGAGCCCATGACGTCGTAGGCGCCGCCGAAGGCCTTGCGGGTGATGACCGTGATGAGCGGGACCGTGGCCTCCGCGTAGGCGTAGATCAGCTTGGCGCCGCGGCGGATGATGCCGTTGTACTCCTGGTCGGTGCCGGGGAGGAAGCCCGGGACGTCCACGAAGGTCAGCACCGGCACGTTGAACGCGTCGCAGGTGCGGACGAAGCGCGCGGCCTTCTCGGAGGCGTCGATGTCCAGGCAGCCGGCGAACTGCATCGGCTGGTTGGCGACGATGCCCACCGGGTGGCCCTCGACCCGGCCGAAGCCGGTGACGATGTTCGGGGCGAACAGCGCCTGGGTCTCCAGGAACTCGTTGTCGTCCAGGACGTGCTCGATCAGCCGGTGCATGTCGTACGGCTGGTTCGCCGAGTCCGGGATGATCGTGTCCAGCTCGCGGTCCTCGTCCGAGGTCTCCAGGTCCGCCTCCTCGGGGAAGGCGGGCGGCTCGGTGAGGTTGTTGGACGGCAGGTAGGACAGCAGCGACTTGATGTACTCGATCGCGTCCTTCTCGTCGCCCGCCATGTGGTGCGCGACGCCGGAGGTCGAGTTGTGCGTCCGGGCGCCGCCCAGCTCCTCGAAGCCCACGTCCTCACCGGTGACCGTCTTGATGACGTCGGGGCCGGTGATGAACATGTGCGAGGTCTTGTCCACCATGACCGTGAAGTCGGTGATGGCGGGGGAGTAGACCGCGCCGCCGGCACAGGGGCCGACGACCAGGCTGATCTGCGGGATCACCCCGGAGGCGTGGGTGTTGCGGCGGAAGATCTCGCCGTACAGGCCCAGGGCGCTGACGCCCTCCTGGATGCGGGCGCCGCCGGAGTCGTTGATGCCGATGACCGGGCAGCCGTTGGTCAGGGCGAAGTCCATCACCTTGACGATCTTCTGGCCGTAGACCTCGCCGAGGGCGCCGCCGAAGACGGTGAAGTCCTGGGAGAACACGGCCACCGGGCGGCCGTCGACCGTGCCGTAGCCGGTGACGACGCCGTCGCCGTACGGCCGGTTCTTCTCCAGGCCGAAGTTGGTCGACCGGTGCCGGGCGAACTCGTCGAGCTCGACGAAGGACCCTTCGTCGAGGAGGAGTTCGACGCGCTCACGGGCCGTCAGCTTGCCCTTGGCATGCTGCTTCTCGACGGCGCGCTGGGAGCCGGCGTGCGTCGCTTCGTGGGTCCGCCGCTGCAGATCCGCGATCTTGCCTGCGGTCGTGTGAATGTCGATTTCCGGCTCGGACATCGGGATGCGGCTCCTGCTCGTCCTCGGATTGGGCTACCTGGGCTACGTGGGGCTACCGCCTCGTAGCGTATCCGCGACCGTGCGCTGCGGCAGTGCGGTGTTGGCCACACCTGGGACCCTTCGCGCGCGGGCCCTGAGCTGGTACGGGCCCTACGCTGACGGTATGACGCCGAAGCCGCCGGGCGCACCGCAGCCCGACCGTCCGCACGGCCGCTGGTCCGATCTGGAACGGCCGCCGCTGAACGCCAATGCCCTGCGGAAGGCCCTGGTCCGCCCGGGCGGGCTCTGGACCTCCTGCGACGTGGTCGAGGTGACCGGGTCCACCAACAGCGACCTGGCGGAGCGGGCCCGCGCCGGCGCGGCCGACGAGGGCACGGTGCTGGTGGCGGAGGAGCAGTCCGCCGGACGCGGGCGGCTGGACCGGCAGTGGTCCGCACCGCCCCGCTCCGGGCTCTTCTTCTCGGTCTTCCTGCGGCCCGGCGCGCACGACGTGCCGGTCGGGCGGTGGGGCTGGCTGCCGCTGCTCGCCGGGGTCGCGACGGCGACCGCGCTCTCCCGCGCCGCGGGCGTCGACACCGCGCTGAAGTGGCCCAACGACCTGCTGGTGCGGATCGGCGACGAGGAGCGCAAGACCGGCGGGATCCTCGCCGAGCGGGCCGGGGACGGCGTCGTGATCGGGATCGGGCTGAACGTCTCGCTGCACGCGGACGAGCTGCCGGTGCCGGGCGCGGGCTCCCTCGCCCTCGCGGGGGCGTCGTCCAGCGACCGGGACCCGCTGCTGCGGGCGGTGCTGCGGTCCCTGGAGCAGTGGTACGGGGACTGGCGGGCGGCCGGGGGCGACCCGGGGGCCAGCCGGCTCCAGGAGGCCTACGCGGCGGGCTGTGCGACGCTCGGCCGGACCGTACGGGCCGAACTTCCGGGCGGCCGGGAGATCGTGGGCGAGGCGGTCGCGATCGACGGCGACGGCCGGCTGGTGCTCGCCACGGACGCGGGTGTGCAGCAGCCGGTGGGAGCCGGGGACATCGTCCATCTCCGCTCCGCGACACAAGAGTGAGCTAGGGCACACCTGCCGTATCGTTGGGGCACCGGACCAGGCAGCGGCCTGGCGGGACCCGGGCGGAGCGGCGAGAAGTGATCGGAAGGGCTGTGCGCAGGGATCGGACAGGGGGCGGGCGGTGACCGTGGACGACCCGGGCGCGCCGGGGCGCGCACACGAATCCCCCGAACCGCAGGTGCACTCCGCCCCCGAGCACGACGCCCGCACCGACGCCGACCGGGCCGGGGCCGCTCGTACCGACACCGACCGGTCCGATGCCGACCGGGCCGGCACCGACCGGGCCGGGGCGGCCCGCCGGGCCGGGAGCGACGGGGGCGGGAGCGAGGCCTGCGGCAACGGTGCCGAGGGCGCCGAGGCCACAGCGGCCCGGGACGGCGGCGGGGCCCCCGAGGAGGGGGATCCCCTGGCCCTCCGGCTGGAGCAGCTGATCCTGGGCGCGGAGCGCCGTTACACCCCCTTCCAGGCCGCCCGCAGCGCCGGGGTCTCCATGGAGCTCGCCTCGCGCTTCTGGCGGGCGATGGGCTTCGCGGACATCGGCCAGGCGAAGGCGCTGACCGAGGCCGACGTGCTGGCGCTGCGGCGGCTGGCCGGTCTGGTCGAGGCGGGGCTGCTGAGCGAGCCGCTGGCGGTGCAGGTGGCGCGGTCCACCGGCCAGACCACCGCACGGCTCGCCGAGTGGCAGATCGACTCCTTCCTGGAGGGCCTGACCGAGCCGCCGGAGCCCGGCATGACCCGCACCGAGGTCACCTATCCGCTGATCGAGCTGCTGCTGCCGGAGCTGGAGGAGTTCCTGGTCTACGTCTGGCGGCGGCAGCTGGCCGCCGCGACCGGCCGGGTCGTGCAGGCGCAGGACGACGAGGAGATGGTCGACCGGCGCCTGGCGGTGGGCTTCGCCGACCTGGTCGGCTTCACCCGGCTGACTCGGCGGCTGGAGGAGGAGGAGCTCGGCGAGCTGGTCGAGGCCTTCGAGACCACGGCCGCGGACCTGGTCGCGGCGCACGGCGGCCGGCTGATCAAGACCCTGGGCGACGAGGTGCTGTTCGCCGCGGACGACGCCGGGGTGGCGAGCGAGATCGGGCTGCGGCTCATCGAGACCATGGGGCACGACGAGACGATGCCGGAGCTGCGGGTCGGGATCGCGCTGGGCACCGTGACGACGCGGATGGGCGACGTCTTCGGCACCACGGTGAACCTGGCGAGCCGGCTGACGTCGATAGCACCGAAGGACGCCGTCCTGGTGGACGGGGCGTTCGCGGAGGAACTGATGCGGTCCGGGGAGGCCCCGGAGTCGGAGGCCGAGGCCGCGGCGGCCGAGAAGGAGGGCGAGGGCCCGGAGTCGCCGTACCGCTTCGCGCTCCAGCCGATGTGGCAGCGGCCGGTCCGCGGGCTCGGGGTCGTCGAGCCCTGGCTGCTGACCCGGCGGGCGCAGCCGGCCTCGCCGGACGGCGGCGGGCGGGTCTGACGGAGCGGGGCGGGTCTGAAGGCGTCGGGCGGGGCGCCGTCCGGTACGCCGTGCGGTCGGGTCCGGGAGCCTGCGCGGCGGAGGGCCGTACAGGTCGCCACGGAACGCTGCTCGGCGGAGGGGCTGTCCCGGTCGCCCGGGGGCTGCCCGGCGGACGGACCGCACCCGTCGCCCCGGGAGGGGCCTGACGGCGGGCGGCTGCCGGTGCGATGATGCCTCGCGTCGGGTTCACGGTCGTTAACCGGGAGGGCGCATGGGCGAGCAGCGGTTCGGGGAGTGGGTCGTCGTACGACGGCACGGCGGGCATGTGGCGGAGCTGGTGCTCGACCGGGTGAAGGCGATGAACGCCGTCTCCACCGCCATGGCGCGCTCCCTGACGGAGGCGTGCGCCACGCTGGCCGCCGACCGCTCCGCCCGGGTCGTGGTGGTGTCGTCCAGCCATGAGCGCGCCTTCTGCGTCGGTGCGGACCTCAAGGAGCGCAACTCCCTGAGCGACGCCGAGCTGGTGCGCCAGCGCCCGTACACCCGGGCCGCCTACACCGCGGTGCTGGAGCTGCCGATGCCCACCGTCGCCGCGGTCCACGGCTTCGCCCTCGGCGGCGGCTTCGAGATCGCGCTGGCCTGCGACCTGATCGTGGCCGACCGGACGGCCGTGGTCGGACTGCCCGAGGTGTCGGTCGGCGTGATCCCCGGCGGTGGCGGCACCCAGCTGCTGCCGCGCCGGGTGGGCGCGGCCCGCGCGGCGGAGCTGGTCTTCACCGCGCGCCGGGTGGAGGCGCCGGAGGCCCGGGAGCTGGGCCTGGTGGACGAGCTGGTCGCGGCGGGCGAGGACCGCACCGAGGCGCTGGCGCTGGCCGCGCGGATCGCCGGGAACTCCCCGGTCGGGCTGCGGGCCGCCAAGCGGGCCATGCGGCTGGGGCACGGGCTGGACCTGGCGGCCGGCCTGGAGGTGGAGGACGCGGCCTGGCGGAGCGTGGCCTTCTCGGGCGACCGCGCCGAGGGCGTGGCGGCGTTCAACGAGAAGCGCACCCCGGACTGGCCCGGCGAGTAGCCCGGCTGCCCTACGGCCCCGTGGCCCCGTGGCTCGACGGCCCCAGGGCACGGGCGGCCCCGTGACCCCGCGGCCCCGTGACCCCGCGGCCTCAGGGCCCCACGGCCCCAAGCTCCATGGCCCCAGGCTCCATGGCCCCAGGCTCCATGGCCCCAGGCTCCACGGCCCCGGGGCCCGGGCTGTCCCGGGGCCCCCGGCGGCCACCCGGGCTTTCGGGGCGCGCGCCGGTCCCGCGGGCCGGTGCGGTGCCCCGTCCCCGGCGGGCGTCCTGCGCCGGTCCCGCGCCGGTGGAGCGCCGGCTCCCCTGCGCGCCGGCCCGGTGCCGGCCCGGTGCCGTACCGGTACGACCTCTCGCCCGAACGGGGCGAATGGCGTGAAATGTTCCTACGCTGGAGTGCGCGCGGTGCAGGGTGTGCGCACGGTGAACGGAACGCGAGGGTGCGGTGTCGGACGACGGCAGCGGGGGCGATGCGCGGCTGCGGGCCGTTGTGGGCCTGGCCCAGGCCATGGCCGCCGCGCAGACGGGCCCCGAGGCGCTGCGGGCCGCCGCCGCGGGCGCCTGCCGGGCCCTCGGCGGGGTGTTCGCGGCGATCTCGGTCTGGGAGCGGGAGCTCGGCCGGCTCCGGGTGCTGGTCAACGTCGGCGAGCTGGCCTCCGGCGAGGAGGAGTTCCCGGAGGACGAGACCTATCCGGTGCACGAGTTCCCGGAGATCGTGGAGTTCCTGCACGAGCAGGGGGCGGACGGCGGTGAGCCGAACGCCTGGGTGGAGGTCGCCGGCGAGCCCGGAGCGGACACTGCCTCCGCCGCGTACGGGCCTGCGGGGCCGCCCCCGGGCGGCTGGGGGCGCGGCGCGGCCCTGCGGCGGCGAGGCCGGGGCTGCTGTGTGATCGCGCCGATCGTGCTGCACGGGCGGGCGTGGGGCGAGCTCTATGTGGCGCGCCCCGCGGACGAGCCGGTCTTCGGGCCCGCGGACGCCTCCTTCGCCACCGTGCTGGCCTCGGTGACCGCCGCCGGGATCGCGCAGACCGAACGGCTGGAGGAGGCGCGGCGGCTGGCCTTCACCGATCCGCTGACCGGGCTCGCCAACCGCCGGCTGGTCGATCTGCGCCTCGACGAGGCGGTCGAGCGGCACCGGGCCGACGGCACCGTGGTGAGCCTGGTGGTCTGCGACCTCAACGGGCTCAAGCGGGTCAACGACTCGCTCGGTCACGCGGTGGGTGACCGGCTGCTGGAGCGGTTCGGCTCGCTGCTGTCGCTGTGCGGCGCGATGCTGCCGGGCGCCCTGGTGGCCCGGCTGGGCGGCGACGAGTTCTGCATGCTGGCGGTGGGCCCGCCGCCGGACGAGGTGGTCCGGGCGGCCGAGGAGCTGTGCCGCCGGGCCACCGCCCTGGAGCTGGGCGAGGGCGTGGCCTGCGGGGTCGCCTCCACCGGCGAGCGGATCGGCCCCGTCGGCTCCGCGCGGCGGCTGTTCCGGCTCGCGGACGCGGCGCAGTACCGGGCGAAGGCCGCCCGCTCCCGGAAACCCGTGGTCGCGGGCCGGGAGGGGCCGGACGACCCGGTCCTGCGGCTCGCGGAGGCACCCCCGGAGGGCGGCCCGGAGCGCCGGAGGTTCCGCCGGGACTGAGGGGTCCGTGCGCTGTGCCCGTCCGGGACGCATGCGCTCAGGGGGCAAGGGCCCCTGAGGCGCGGGGCGTCCCGACGAGTGTGCGAACCCCCTCGTGACATCCAGCGATTCAGTCTCTAGGGTGCCTGAATATGGATATGCACACTGTGGTGGTGGGGACGTCCGGGACGAGCGCTGAGGACGTCATCGCCGTGGCCCGGGGCGAGGCCCGGATCGAGCTCTCCGACGAGACCCTGGCGGCCCTCGCCGCGTCCCGCGAGGTCATCGACGCACTCGCCGCCAAGCCGGAGCCGGTCTACGGCGTCTCCACCGGCTTCGGCGCGCTGGCCGTCCGGCACATCAGCCCCGAGCTGCGGGCCCAGCTCCAGCGCAACATCGTGCGCTCGCACGCCGCCGGCATGGGCCCCCGGGTCGAGCGCGAAGTGGTGCGAGCCCTGATGTTCCTGCGCCTGAAGACGGTGTGCTCCGGCCGGACCGGCGTCCGGCCGCTGGTCGCCCGGACCATGGCCGCGCTCCTCAACGCCGGGATCACCCCCGTCGTCCACGAGTACGGCTCGCTGGGCTGCTCCGGGGACCTCGCCCCGCTCTCCCACTGCGCCCTGGCCCTCATGGGCGAGGGGGACGCGGAGGGCCCCGACGGGGTCGTCCGGCCGGCCCACGAACTCCTCGCCGAGCACGGCATCGAGCCCGTGGTGCTGCACGAGAAGGAGGGCCTCGCCCTGCTCAACGGCACCGACGGCATGCTGGGCATGCTGGTGATGGCCTGCGCCGACCTGGCGCGGCTGTTCACCGCCGCCGACATCACGGCCGCGCTGACCCTGGAGGCCCTGCTGGGCACCGAGAAGGTCCTCGCGCCCGAACTGCACGCCATCCGGCCGCACCCGGGCCAGGCCGCCAGCGCCGCCAACATGCTGAAGGTACTGGCCGGTTCGGGCCTCACCGGTCACCACCAGGACGACGCGCCGCGGGTCCAGGACGCGTACTCGGTCCGCTGCGCCCCGCAGGTCGCCGGCGCGGGCCGGGACACCCTGACCCACGCGCGGCTGGTGGCCGACCGGGAGCTCGCGGCCGCGGTGGACAACCCCGTGGTGCTGCCCGACGGCCGGGTGGAGTCCAACGGCAACTTCCACGGCGCGCCCGTCGCGTACGTCCTGGACTTCCTGGCGGTGGCGGCGGCCGACCTCGGCTCCATCGCCGAGCGGCGCACCGACCGGCTGCTGGACAGGAACCGCTCCCACGGCCTGCCGCCGTTCCTGGCCGGCGACCCCGGTGTCGACTCCGGGCTGATGATCGCCCAGTACACCCAGGCCGCCCTGGTCAGCGAGCTGAAGCGGCTGGCCGTGCCGGCGTCGGTGGACTCGATCCCGTCCTCCGCGATGCAGGAGGACCATGTGTCGATGGGCTGGTCCGCGGCGCGCAAGCTGCGGACGGCCGTCGACAACCTCGGCCGGATCATCGCCGTCGAACTCGTGGCGGCGACCCGGGCGATCGAACTCCGCGACGGACTGACACCGGCCCCGGCCACCCGCGCGGTCCTGACGGCGGTACGGGAGGCGGGAGTCGAGGGGCCGGGCGGGGACCGCTTCCTGGCACCGGACCTCGCGGCGGCGGACGCCTTCGTCCGCTCCGGGAAGCTGGTCCACGCGGTGGAGTCGGTCACCGGGGCGCTCGACTGAAGCGCCTGAGCGCCTGGGGTCCTGAGCCTTTGGGCGCCTGAGTCCCCGGTCCGGCCCCTCCGGCGGCCGGAACCGGTCCTGTGCGGCCCCACTTCTGTCCTGAAGTGGGGCCGTCCGGAGTTGGGGCCGTCCGGTGGCGGGGCTGTCCGGTTGGCGGGGCCGTTCGCGGGCGGCCGCCTCCAGCCGGAAAGACCGTCAGCGGGACGTACAGAGGCGGGTGTTCGGGTTCCCCTGCGGGCCGTGGCGGGAGCGGAGCCGGTCGCGGTCCGGTGCGGAAGGACCCGGAAGCCGGAATCCTCCGGACCGTCAGAACACGTTCGGACGGGAGCGGCGCGCGGCCACCGAGACCAACGCGGCGCCGAGGCCCAGGAACAGGGTGCCGCCCACCAGGTACGGGGTGGTGTCCACGCTGCCGGTGTCCGCCAGCGAGAGCTGCTGGCGCCCGGCGCCCGAGGCGTCCGGGGTGTGCACCTGCTGTGTCGTCGGCTGGTTTTGCGGTGCCGCGCCGGGATCCCCGACCGTCGCGTTCGCGGAGGGGACGAACCACAGCGCGAAGAGCATCGAACCCGCGGCAGTTGCGGTCAGCAGCGGGCGGCGTGCGGACACGTAACGGACCCCCTTGTGGAGCTGGAGAATTGGCCGTCCCGGGAGATGTTAATGACACCTGCGGGTCGCGGGAAAGTCTTGGCCTCCGGGCCCCTTACGCTCCGGCCATGAGCACTGAGGAGACATCACGGTTCGTGCGCCTTCGGGTGGAACTGGTCCTGGAGATCACCGACACGGGTGAACTCACCGGAGCGGCCATGGATCAGATCGGGGGTGACACCACGATGCCCGACGACGAGCGCGCCCACGCCCAGGCGTCCGTCCGGGACGACGCGGCCGAGGCGCTCGCCTATCTGGTCGACCCGTTCGACCTGGTCAACGGGGTTCCCGGGGTCGATCTCGCACAGGCGTCCTGGAGCAGCGAGAAGGTCGACTACGACCCGGACTCCGCGGAGTGGGACTTCGACGACGAGGACGAGGACTTCGACGGAATCGGCTGGATCGGTGAGGATGGGGACCGGCCGGATGGGGAAGGCGGTGCCGGGAGGGCGTGACGGAAGGGCGCGAGGCGTCCCGGTGTCCACGATGTGGACCGGGGCCCCGTCCCACGTGGCGTACCCCACAATTTTCGGTCGCGGGGGAACCGGACGAATAGGGATAGGTGTTCTACCAAGAGCGGCCGGGAAAAGTGCGCCGCACGGCTCGGCTCGGGGATTTCAGGGGACCAGTAGCAATGGAGAAGCGTGTGATGACGGACGGTAAGCGTCGCAGGAGCCTGGTGGCCGCGGCCGCACTGCTCAGTGGTGCGCTCGCGCTCACGGCTTGCGGCGGCGGTGACGGCGAAGGCAGCACCGACAACCGTGCCAAGTCGCAGGCTCAGGTGGACCAGCAGGCCGCCAAGGATGCTTCCGACGCGCGAATAGCGATCAGCCCGAAGGACGGTGCCAACAACGCCGGCATCAACAGCGACGTCAAGGTCAAGGTCGCGGGCGGCAAGCTCACCAAGGTCACCATGACCGCGGTCGAGTCCGGTACCGAGGTTCCCGGCACGCTGTCCCCCGACGGCCGGACGTGGAAGCCCGACGGCCAGCTGGAGCGCTCCACCAAGTACAAGATCACCGCCGAGGCGAAGGACTCGAAGGGCCGCTCGGCCAACGAGAACTCGACCATCACCACGGTCTCCCCGTCCAACAGCTTCATCGGCAACTTCACGCCGGAGGACGGGTCGAAGGTCGGCGTCGGCATGCCGGTGTCCATCAACTTCGACAAGGCGATCACGAACAAGAAGGACGTCGAGTCCGCGATCAAGGTCAAGTCGACCAGCGGCCAGAAGGTCGTCGGGCACTGGTTCAACGGCAACCGTCTGGACTTCCGCCCCGAGGACTACTGGAAGGCCGGCTCCACGGTCACCCTCGATCTCGATCTGGACGGGGTCGAAGGCGCTCCGGGGGTGAAGGGTGTCCAGAAGAAGAAGGTCACCTTCACCGTCGGCCGGAACCAGGTCAGCACGGTCGACACCAAGACCAAGCAGATGACCATCACCCGGGACGGCAAGAAGGTCAAGACCATCCCGATCTCGGCCGGCAGCGCCGAGAACCCGACCTACAACGGCCAGATGGTGATCTCCGAGAAGTTCAAGGAGACCCGGATGGACGGCTCGACCGTCGGTTTCAAGAACAGCAGCGGCAAGGGCGAGTACGACATCAAGGACGTGCCCCACGCGATGCGGCTGTCCACCTCGGGCACCTTCATCCACGGCAACTACTGGGGCGCCGACTCGATCTTCGGCAGCGTCAACACCAGCCACGGCTGTGTCGGCCTGAACGACGCCAAGGGCGCCGGCGACAGCAGCCAGCCCGGGGCCTGGTTCTTCGACAACACCCTCATCGGTGACGTGGTCGTCGTGAAGAACTCCCCGGACAAGACCATCACCCCGGACAACGGCCTCAACGGCTGGAACATGGACTGGAGCGAGTGGGTCGCCGGGAGCGCCATCGGCGGCTGACACCCCCGGTCCCCTGCACGACGGCGGGGGGGGGGGGGGGGGGGGGGGGGGGGGGGGGGG
>NZ_JBYITE010000086.1:0-13558 GCF_057709105.1 Streptomyces sp. bgisy100 | reverse complement strand
ACGACCGTCACCACCGTCAGCTCCGCACCCGACCCGTCGGTGGTCGGCGCCGCGGTGTCGTTCACCGCGACGGTCACGCCGGAGGCTCCCGGCGCGGGGTCCCCGACGGGCAGCGTGGTGTTCGACTTCGGGGACGGCACCCCGCCGGTGACCGCCTCGGTCTCCGACGGTGTGGCGACCGCGGCCCACACCTACGCCTCCGCGGCCGGCAGCCCGTACGCGGTCACCGCCGGCTACCAGGGCGACGCCGGGTTCGCCCCGTCCGCGGGTGCGGACACCCAGACGGTCACCCGGGCGTCCACGTCGACGACGGTGACGACCTCGCCCGATCCCTCCGAGTTCGGCGAAGCGGTCACCGTGATCACGGTGGTGACGCCGGGAAGCGCCGAGGCCGGAACACCGGACGGCGCGGTCACGGTGGACTTCGGGGACGGCAGCCCGCCGGTCACCACCACGCTCTCCGGGGGCGTGGCGACGCTCACACACACCTACCCCTCCGAGGGCGGAAGCTTCACGGTGACGGCCACCTACGGCGGGACCGCGGACTTCACGCCCTCGGCCGGGACCGACACCCACACCCAGGAGCCGGAGTTCGTCGCCACGACCACCACCGTGGTGTCGTCACCGGATCCGTCGGTGGTGGGCCAGGCGGTGACGTTCACCGCGACGGTCACGCCGAACACCCCCGGCGCCGGTACGCCGACCGGCACGGTCACCTTCCTCTTCGGTGACGGCACCGCGCCGGTCACGGCGGTGCTCAGCGGCGGGACGGCGACGGTCACCCACCTCCCGCCCTCCGCCGCGGGCAGCCCGTGGTCCCTCGTCGCCACCTACAGCGGCGACGCGGACTTCAGTGCCTCCACCGGCACGGACAGCCACACGGTGAACCGGGCGGCCACCGCAACCGCGGTGACGGTCTCTCCGGAGCCGTCGGTCACCGGACAACCGGTGACCGTGACCGCCACGGTCGTGCCGGTGGCTCCCGGCGACGGGGTGCTGACGGGGAACGTCACCTTCACCCTCGGCGACGGCTCCCCGCCGGTCTCCGCGGCTCTCGTGGACGGGGTCGCGACGATCATCCACACCTACGGCTCCGCGGCCGGCGGCCCGTTCGCGGTCGCCGCCGACTACGAGGGCGACGTCAGCTTCGGCCCGTCCACCGCGACCACCGCACACTCGGTGCAGCCCGCCTCCACCGCCACGCGGGTGGTGTCCTCCCCGGACCCGTCCGTGGCCGGCGAGCCGGTGACCCTCACCGCCACGGTGACCGCCGAAGCGCCGGGCGCCGGCAGCCCGGACGGCACGGTCACCTTCACCTTCGGCGACGGCAGCGCGCCGGTGACCGCGGCCCTCTCCGGCGGCGTGGCCACCGTCGCCCACGCCTACACCAGTTCGGCCGGCAGCCCGTTCACCGTGGTGGCCACCTATGGCGGCACCGCGGACTTCGCCTCCTCGGCCGGCACGGACACCCACACGGTGGCCCCGGCCTCGACGACGACGTCGGTGTCGTCGTCGCCGGATCCGTCCGTCGCGGGCCAGTCGGTGACGTTCACCGCCACGGTGACGGCCGACGCGGCGATCATCGGCGCTCCGGACGGCACGGTCACCTTCACCTTCGGCGACGGCACACCGGCCGTCACGGCCCCGCTGTCGGGCAGCACGGCCACCGTGGTCCACACCTACGACAGCGCCGCGGGAAGTCCGTTCACCGTGGTGGCCACCTACAACGGCAGTCAGGACTTCAGCGCCTCGACCGCCACCGAGACGCACACGGTGCACCGGGCGCCGACGACCACCACGGTGACGTCGTCGCCGGACCCGTCGGTGACCGGAGCGCCGGTGACCTTCACCGCGACCGTGGCGCCACAGGCGCCCGGCACCGGTACCCCCACCGGCACGGTCGCCCTCGACTTCGGGGACGGCAGCGCACCGGTGACGGCGTCGCTGTCCGGCGGAACCGCGTCGGCCTCGCACGTCTACTCCGGCACGGCCGGAAGTCCGTACACCGTCACCGCGACCTACAGCGGCGACGTCAGCTACGGCCCGTCCACCGGTACGGACACCCAGACCGTCGGGCGGGCGGCCACCACGACCTTGGTGACCTCCTCGCCCGACCCCTCCACGGTGGGCGGGCCGGTGACCTTCACCGCGACCGTGGCGCCGGTGACGCCCGAGGCGGGGGTCCCGAGCGGCACCGTCACCTTCACCTTCGGCGACGGCACACCGCCCGCGAGCGCCGCGGTGTCGGGCGGCACCGCCACGGTGACGCACACCTACACCAGCACGGCCGGCAGCCCGTACACCGTCACCGCGACCTACGGCGGCAACGCCGATCTCGCCCCGTCCGCCGGGACGGACACCCAGACGGTCACCCAGGCGCCGACGGCCACCACGGTCTCGTCGTCGCCGGACCCGTCGGTGGCGGGACAGCCGGTCACCTTCGCGGTGGCGGTGACGACGGCGGCCCCGGGGGCGGGCACACCGGCCGGTACGGTCGTCCTCGATTTCGGGGACGGCACCCCGACGGTGACCGCCCCGCTCTCCGGCGGTGTGGCGACCGTCGCGCACACCTACACCGCGGCGGGCACCAGCCCCTACGCGGTCACCGCCACCTTCACCGGGAGCACCAACTTCGGTCCGTCCTCCGGGACCGACACCCACACCGTCAACGCGGCGGCCACCACCACCTCGGTGTCCTCGGCGCCGGACCCGTCGGTGGCGGGACAGCAGGTCACCTTCACGGCCACGGTGGCCACGGTCTCCCCGGGAGCCGGGACACCGACGGGCACCGTCACCTTCACCTTCGGCGACGGCAGCGCACCCGTGACGGCCACCCTCTCCGGCGGCGTGGCCACCGTCGCCCGCACCTACGGTGCCGCGAACGCCACCCCCTACGCCGTCACCGCCACATACAACGGCACCGCGAGCTTCACCCCTTCGACCGGCTCGGACACCCAGACGGTCGGCCGGGCCGCGACCGGCACCGCGGTGACCTCCGCTCCGGACCCGTCCCAGGCCGGGCAGTCGGTGACCGTCACGGCCACGGTGACCCCGGTCTCCCCCGGCGCCGGTACCCCGGACGGCACGGTCACCTTCACCTTCGGCGACGGCAGCGCACCGGTCACGGCCACCCTCTCCGGTGGCGTGGCCACGGTCCCGCACACCTACGCCGCGGCCGCCACCGGCTCGTACACCATCAGCGTCTCCTACAGCGGGAGTCCGAGCTTCTCCCCGTCCACGGGAACGGACACCCAGACGCTGAGCCGGGCCGCCAGCAGGACGACCGTGGTCTCCTCCCCGGACCCGTCTCGGTCCGGACAGGACGTCACGTTCACCGCCACGGTGGCCCCGGTCCCGCCGAAGACCGGAACGCCCACCGGCACCGTCTCCTTCGTCATCAGCGGGAAGGCTCCCGTGGTCGCGCCCCTCGTCGGCGGCACGGCCACGATCACCACACAGCCGCTGAGCGTCGGCACCCACTCGGTCACCGCCACCTACAGCGGCAACGCCGACTTCAGTCCCTCGACCGGGGTCGACACACACACCGTGGTGTCGGCCAGCTGACCCGGACGGGGTGCGGAGCGTCCGCGTCCACGCAGCCGTTCTCCTCCGGCGGCGGCACCTCCGGGTGCCGCCGCCACCCGCTCGCGGCCACCGTTTCCGCCCCGGTTCCGGCCGGTCGCGCACTGGCACCACCCCCCAAGATTGAGTTAGGTTAGGCATACCTAACCAACTGATGGAGATCCGGATGCGCCTCTTCACCACTCCTCCCGGGCAGCCGACGAGCGCCGAACGGATTCGCACCGTTCTCACCACCGCCACCTCGATGAGCATGGTCACCGAGGGGCACCGGGCCGAGGTCTCCCGGCTCGCCGGTCCGGGCGCGGCGGAGCACATCCACCTCCATCCGTTGATGCCCGACGACTCCCTCACCGCAGGGACGCCCGCCGCACCCGAACTGGTCCCGGCCACGCTGGAGTTCACCGACATCGCCCCGATCCCGGTACGGGACCGGGTGCGGGCCCGGGTCACCGTGTCGGGGTGGCTGAAGGCCACGGAGGGGCCGTCCCCGGACGGCAGTCACTGCATGGAGTTCGCCGAGGCGGCTCTGGAGACCGCGACCGGACGCGCCACGGTGGGCCTCGACGACCTCATGGCGGCCGCGGCGGATCCGCTGGCCACCTGCGAGGCCGGGATGCTGACCCATATGGCCGACGATCACAGCGACTTGGTGATGCTCCTGATGCGCCTGGTCGACCCGGGCCTGGTGCAGCACGTCCTGCGCGCCGTGCCGCTGGCCATCGACCGCTACGGCATCACCCTGCGCCTGGAGTACGCCCGGAGCCACCAGGACGTCCGGCTCCCCTTCCCGTCGCCGCTGACCGACGCCGACCAGGCGGGCGTTCGGATCCACGCGCTGCTGAACATCGCGCGTCGCTGCTCGCACCGGGGCCGCCTGCTGCACGACTCCTGAACGCGGCGGCCGGCGGGCCGGGGCCCCGGCCGAAAGTCCCGCGAAGGACAGCGGTCGGCCCTCGGGGCCGGTGCCCCGAGGGCCGATCGGTCAGCAGGAAGCGGGCGGGATGCTCTGCTCGTACTGGAAGACGTTGTGGGGGTCGTACTTCTGCTTGATCCTGCGCAGCCGGTCGACGTTCCGTCCCCAGTAGGCGGTTTCCCACTCCTGCATGCCGACGTTCGGCACGTTGACGTAGGCGCCGTTCACGTAGGGCCGCAGCGCCTGGCTGAACTCGGCGATCCAGGCCTGGGCGACCGGGGTGAGCTCGTCGCCGCTGTCCGGTTCGCCACGCGTCCCCCAGCCGGCGCCGGGCTCGGAGTAGAAGAGCGCGTCGCGGTGCGGGAACGCCGTGCCACCGCGGGGCGGCCTCCTGACCGCGCCGCCGAAGGCCTGGGTGAAGAAGTTGCTGTCGTCCGTGGGGGCGTCCCGCATGAAGGAGGCGATCACGTCGATCGCCTTCCTCGGGAACGGCTCGGTGGTGAACTGCGAGAAGAACTTCCAGTTCGCGGGCTCGTCCTCGGTCGGAATCTGGAATCCCTCGTAGACGTCGCCCCAGTTCCCGGTCTCCACCGAGACCTCGGGCGTGCCGACCGACAGGATCGGGGCCAGCAGCTTCTTCGCCTCGGCCTCCGTACCTTCCGCGAGAACGCCGAACAGCAGGATCTGGTTGCGGTGGATCTCGAGCTGGGTTCCGAGGCGCTTGTCGGCGCTCGGCGCCGTGCGCTGCCAGGCCTCGAAGATTCCGCGCAGGTTTCCGATGCCGTCCCACGTGGCCTGCACGTAGGCGACGCTCCTCAGCGGGGACGCCTGGTAGGTGAGTGAGGTGACGATCCCGAAGTTGCCGTTCCCCGCCCCGCGGAGGGCCCAGAGCAGGTCGGCGTTGTTCTTCAGATCCGCCTTGATCACCTCGGCGCGGTTCGTACCCTTCGCGACGACGATCTCGGCACCGATCAGGCTGTCGCAGGCCATGCCGAGGTAGCGGGTCAGGAATCCGAAGCCGCCGCCGAGCGTCGCGCCGGACAGGCCGACGCTGCCCTCGGTTCCGGTCGTCACGGCAAGGTTCTTCTTCGCGAGCGTGGTCACCGCTTCCAGCTGGTTGAGCCCGGCTCCGACCCTCGCGACGCGCGAGGCGGTGTCGATGTGGACCGACTTCAGTTCGCTGACGTCGATCACGATGCCGTTGTCCACGTTCGACCAGCCCTCGAGGCTGTGGCCCCCGCTCCGCACCCGCAGCGCGACGTCGTGCTGCCGCGACCACGTGAGGGCGTTGACCACGTCCTGGGTCCGCTGGGCGTAGACGATGACCAGCGGATAGTGCACGAAGAGCTCGTCCCAGCCGAGGCTCGCATCCGCGTACCCGGGGTCGTCGGGGCGGACGATGCGACCGGTCAGCCGCGCCTGCCCGCCTGCCACGC
Organism: Streptomyces sp. bgisy100; assembly: GCF_057709105.1. NCBI lineage: Bacteria > Bacillati > Actinomycetota > Actinomycetes > Kitasatosporales > Streptomycetaceae > Streptomyces > Streptomyces sp. bgisy100. The sequence continues at coordinate 7,627 of NZ_JBYITE010000086.1, read as the reverse complement.
TGTCGGCTGCCGCACTCTCGGATGCCGTGCCTGTCGACGCCGTGCCCGCTGCGCTCGCGACCGGGGCGGCGGCGGCCGTCACGCCCGGGAGAACGACGGAGCCGACACCGGCGGCCGCCGTCGCCCTGATCAGGCCGCGACGAGAAAAGTCGTGCATGGTCCGTATCCTTTCGACCGGATACGCCAGTGTGCGGCCGGGGCAGAAATGGTCCGCCGGCTGGCGCGTTCAATGCTTGAGGAATTTCCGGCGGAAGACTAACAGGGGGCGATCGCGGCAGCGTTCTTCGACACACCAATTGCGGACGGTCGCCACTTGCCTGCGGAATGACGCAGCGGAATAGCGCGGCCGAGGGTCCGCGCATTGGCCCGGCCGGGTGGATTCGGCGTCCCGGCCGCTGAGCTTCCCTCACGAGTGGCCATGACACCGCTTCGGCGATCTCCCCGGGTGCGACGGGAACTGCCGCATCGCGAGGGTGAGGGCGAGGCAGGGCGAGGCTGGGCGGGGTGCAGGAGTCACCGTGCCGCCGAATTCGATCGTAGAGTCCGCGCGCCCTTGTCCCGCCACTGCAAGGGGATGCCGGGACACAAAAACTTCTCAGCCGGAATTCACCCGGCCGGCTTCCCCTGGACCAGCCCATTGGACACCAGCAGAAACCTTCCTTGCGGCGGCGGGACTTAATCCGAATTCCGGCCCCGACACACGAACGTCATTCCGGATTCAACTTTTTGCGCCGCGGCACCGTCCAAGGCCGGCCCCATACGCTGGTTGGCATGACGCGGTTGATCGTGGCAGCAGGAGGAGGAGGCGACGCTGTCGCCGCTGCAGTGCTTGCGGCCCTGTACGGCGACGACGACCGGACAGTGATCCTCACCTACGCATGGGATCGTCTGCTCGTCGACCCGGTGCCGGGCCCACGAGGATCCCACGATTTCACCGGCCTCGAGCGCATCACCGCGACCGTCTGGGCGGTGCCGGCCGAAGCTCGGCCGATCGCTCCGGCGGGGTCCACCCACCCGCGACTTGCGGCCGAACTCCCCCACACCTTCGCGTTGCTCGACCCTCACCGGGGCACTGAAGGCGTCACGCGGCAGCTGGAAGAGTTGGTCAGTGGCCTGCAGCCGCAGTCGATCGACCTCCTGGACGTCGGCGGCGACATCCTTGCGCGGGGCGATGAGCCGACGCTGAGGAGTCCCCTCGCCGATGCCCTGACCCTGGCTGCCGCCTGCCAGGTCAGCGCCCCGGTCCGCCTGCTGATTGCCGGCCCCGGCCTGGACGGCGAACTGTCCCCGGACGCCCTGCGCCCGCTGCTCGGACCGGCCGTACACGCCCTCACGGCGAACGACGTGGAGCCGATCAGCGCGGTCCTGGAATGGCACCCCTCCGAGGCGACGGCGATGCTCGCCGCAACGGCACGAGGAGTCCGGGGCACCTGCGAGGTACGAGATGCCGGCCTCCCCGTCCCTCTCACCGACGAGGGCCCCAGGGTCCACGAGGTCGGCCTGGACGAAGCGCTGAGCCGCAACACCTTGGCCCGCGCCATCATGACGACCGCCACGCTGGACGAGGTCGAGGCGTACAGCCGCGAGATCTGCGGCTTCTCCGAGATCGACTACGAGCGCGACAAGGCCGCACGGCTGATGAACCAGCCGGCCGTGAAGCTCGATGAGGAGGCCGTGCTGACCCGGCTCGACCGGTTCGAGACGGACGCCTGCAGCCGGGGAGCCACCCACACGACGTTCCGCCGCCTCACCGAGGTGCTGAACCTCACCGGCCCCCAGCGCGATCCCCTGCGCCGACTGCTGATCACCAGCCGCCCGGAGCAGTACGAGGCGCCCCTGTGGCGCATGACGACAAAGCCTGAATAGCAACGTCCTCCCGGGCCGGGACACGGAGACCCCGTTCGCCCACGGAGCGGCGATCGACCGCACGGGCAACGCGGCGGAGCACGACTTCCTGGAACGGCGGCGGGCGGGGCTCCGGCCGAGGTGAGGCCCCCGCCCGGCGGACTGTTCTCGCACCGCCGGAAGGGCGGCGCCGCCGCACGGCAAGGTGTCAGGCCGGGGCGCGGTGGCCGTCGCCCCGCGCACGGCGGTGGCCGACGAACTCGAGCTCGGCGAAGACCGCGACGACCACCGCACCGATCACCAGAAAGACGGTGCCCGCGGCGGTGAGCGGAACGAGATCCGAGAACGCCAGCAGCAGGAGCAGCGGACACGACAGGGCATTGGCCACGATGACGGTCGCGGAGAGCCGTTCGGGGATCCGCGGATACCCGGCGATGAGCGCGAGGGCGGCGGCCCCGCCCAGCATGGCGATACCGAAGGGCACGGACCAGGAGGCGGGCAGACCGAGCGGTCCGTCGAGCCAGGGGCTGCCCGCGAGCAGCAGGACACCGAACGCGGCGGTGCCCCAGCTGTCGAACCGCAGGCTGGTGCGCAGCAGATCCGGTGCCGCGCCACCGGCCGCGGGGCGCCGGGCGGTTGTGGCCGGGAGGGTCATGCGGGACGTCATACGGGGCTCCTCTGTCGAAGGACGGCCGGTCGCGCCGGGTCGGTGACGGCCGGTCTCGCCGGGCCTGGGAGAACCGTGGCAGCGGCACGGTGCCGGACTCAATGACCTCGGAGGTCATGGCCGCGACGATCCGGCCCCGGTTAGGCTCCGGGCATGAAAGCGGATCAACTCCCGCGGCTGGGCGTCCTGTTGCGCGAGTGGCGTCGGCGCCGACGGCTCAGCCAGCTCGACCTCTCCCTGCTGGCGGACGTCTCGGCGCGCCATCTGTCCTGTGTGGAGACGGGCCGGGCCCGCCCGAGCCGGACGATGCTGCTCCGTCTCGCCTCGGCGCTGGAGGTGCCGCTGCGCGAGCGCAACGCTCTGCTGCTCGCCGCCGACTACGCGCCCGCGTACCGGGAGAGCAGCCTCGACGACCGTTCCATGGCGTCGGTGCGTGCCGCGCTCGGCACCATGCTGACCGCCCATGAGCCGTACCCCGCGGTGGTGGTCGACCGCTGGTGGAACGTGGTGACCGGCAACCGGGCCATGCCCCTGCTCATGGACGGCATACCGCACCATCTGCTGGAGCCCCGGCCGAATGTGTACCGCCTCGCCCTGCACCCGGAGGGTCTGGCCGCTCGGGTGGTCAACCTCGGTGAGGTGCGGGACCTCTTCCTGGAGCGGCTGCGCCGGCAGGTGGACGCCACCGGGGACGGCGACCTGCGCGTGCTGTACGAGGAGGTGTCCCGCTATCCGGCACCTCCCGGACCGGAGCCGGACTCCTCCCCGGACCCGTCCGCGTCCACCCCCGACCCGTCCGCCCCGGCCCCGATCCAGGTGCCGCTGAGGCTGCGGACGCCGCACGGTGAACTGTCGCTGTTCAGCACGATGGCCACGTTCGGCGCCCCGGCGGATGTGACGCTCTCGGAGCTGGCGATCGAACTGTTCTACCCCCTCGACGCGTTCACCACCGAGGTGCTCGGCGCCCTGCCGCTGCCGCCCGGCCCCGGGCCGCTCTGATCGGCGGAGGCAGGCACCCGGGCACGGCCCACGCGCCCCGGGGCGCTCCCCGGCGTGGGCCGTGCTGGTCACCGTGCTGTCGTGGTCACCCCGAGACGTACGCCCGCAGGTGCTGTGCCGTCAGGGTGTCCCCGTGCGCGACGAGGTCGGCGGGGGTCCCGGTGAAGACCACACGGCCGCCGTCGTGACCGCCGCCCGGCCCCAGGTCGATGAGCCAGTCGGCGTGGGCCATCACGGCCTGGTGGTGCTCGATGACGACGACCGAGTTACCGGCGTCGACCAGGCGGTCGAGCAGGGCGAGGAGCTGGTCGACGTCCGCCAGGTGCAGGCCGGTGGTCGGTTCGTCCAGGATGTGGACCGTGCACTTCGCCGCCATGTGAACGGCGAGTTTGAGTCGTTGCCGCTCGCCTCCGGAGAGGGTGTTGAGGGGCTGGCCGAGCCGCAGGTAGCCGAGACCGGCATCCATGAGCCTCCCGAGGACGGCGTGGGCCGGTCCCGAGGGGAAGAAGTCGTGGGCCCCGGCGACGGACATGTCCAGGACCTCGCTGATGTTCTTGCCGTGCAGCCGGTAGGTCAGCACCTCGGGCGTGAACCGCCGCCCGTCGCACTGCTCGCACACCGAGGCCACTCCGGCCATCATGGCCAGGTCGGTGTACACGAGCCCGATGCCGCCGCAGTTCGGGCAGGCTCCTGCCGAATTCGCGCTGAACAGCGCGGCCTTGACGCCATTGGCCCGGGCGAAGGCCGTGCGGATCGGGCTCAGCAGCCCCGTGTAGGTGGCCGGGTTGGAGCGCCGGGATCCGCGGATCGGTGACTGGTCGGCCACGGCCACTCCGTCCCGCTGCGCCAGGTAGCCGTGGACGAGGGAGCTCTTCCCGGATCCGGCGACGCCGGTGACCACGGTCAGGACCCCGAGCGGCACCTCCACCTCGACGTCCCGGAGGTTGTGCAGGTCCGCGCCCTTGACGGTCAGCCCGCCCCGCGGTTCCCGGGGCCGCTCGCGCAGCCGCGCGCGGTGCCCCAGGTGCCGTCCGGTGACGGTCCCGGAGGCGCGCAGTCCGGGCACGTCCCCCGTGTAGCAGACGCGTCCTCCGTCGCTGCCCGCCCCGGGGCCCAGGTCGACCACATGGTCGGCGATGGCGATGACCTCCGGCTTGTGCTCGACGACGAGGACCGTGTTGCCCTGGTCCCGGAGCCGCAGGAGCAGGTCGTTCATGCGCTGGATGTCGTGCGGGTGCAGCCCGACGGTGGGTTCGTCGAAGACGTAGGTCACATCGGTCAGGCTGGAGCCGAGGTGGCGCACCGTCTTCACGCGTTGTGCCTCGCCGCCGGAGAGTGAGGACGAGGTGCGGTCCAGACTCAGATAGCCGAGGCCGATCTCGACGAGTGACTCCAGCAGCCGGCGCAGACCGGACAGCAGCGGTCCCACGGAGTGGCCCCCGATCCCGGCGAGGAATGCGGCGAGGTCGCTGATCTGCATCGCGGAGCACTGGGCGATGGTGACGCCGTTGATCCTGGAGGACAGTGCGGCCGGGTTCAGACGGGTGCCGCCGCAGTCCGGGCAGTCGCTGAAGACCACGGCCCGGTCCACGAAGGCCCGGATGTGGGGCTGCATGGCGTCCCGGTCCTTGGCCAGGTGGATCCGCTGGATCTTGGTGACGAGCCCTTCGTAGGTGAGGGTGTTCGAGCCGACCTCGACCTTGGTGGCGCCCCCGTGCAGGAACTCCTCCCACTCCCGCGCCGTGAAGTCCCGCAGCTTCCGGCCGGCGTCGACGCGCCCGGAGCGGGCCATGACCTGCCAGTACCAGGAGCCGACCGCGAATCCGGGAACGGTGATCGCGCCTTCGTTCAGGGAGAGGTCCCGGTCCACCAGCTGATCGACATCGATCCTCGACGCCTGGCCGAGCCCTTCGCAGCGGGGGCACATGCCTTCCGGGCTGTTGAAGCTGAAGGCGGTGGAGGTGCCGATGTGCGGCTCCCCCAGACGGCTGAAGACGATCCGCAGCATGGTGTACGCATCGGTGACGGTCCCCACCGTGGACCGGGAATTGGTCCCCATGCGCTCCTGGTCGACAACGATGGCCGCGCTCAGGTGGTGCAGCCCGTCGACGTCCGGACGGGCCTGGCTCCGCATGAAGGACTGGACGAAGGCCGGGTACGTCTCGTTGATCAGGCGCTGGGACTCCGCGGCGATGGTGCCGAAGACCAGCGAGGACTTCCCGGAGCCGGACACACCGGTGAAGACGGTGAGCCGGCGCTTGGGCAGGTCGAGCGAGATGTCCGCCAGGTTGTTCTCCCGGGCTCCACGGACCTGGATCGTGTGGTGGCTGTCGGCGGGGACGAGCGGACCGCCGGGCGGCGGGGTGGTCATGTCCGGTTCTCCTCTGGTCGGGCACTGCTCGGCCGACGGCCCTGTCCAGCTGCGCTCACCGGTCACCGGAGGCGTTCCAGTCGAGCAGTTCGACGACCACGCCGTTCGGGTCGGTGACCTGGAAGAGACGCTCACCCCAGGGCTCTTCGCGCAGCGGCAGGGTGATGGCGACGCCTGCGTCCCGCAGCCGCCGGTACTCCCGCTCCAGGTCGGCCACGGTGAAGGCCAGGATCACGCCGGTGGCGTGCCGGTCGCGGAATCCCTCGGGCAGCACGTCCAGCCCGCGCCGCAGAAAGATCACATGCGGGGCTCCCGCACGGCCCAGGGAGACGAAGCCGTCGGCGGACATGGCCTCCGCGAAGCCGAAGTGCTCCGTCAGGAATGTGGCGGAGGCACGGACGTCGTCAACGGTCAGAGCCAGGGAGGTGGCGGTGATCTGCACGGATTCTCCTGCCGCAAGAGGGTTCGGCCGTCGGTCCCGCGTCGGCCGGGCCCGTTCCAGTGAAACTCTATACAACGTACTCTATACAGCATACAGAGTGTGCGGAGTTTCTCCTCCGGAGCGCGGGGCGGGTGCTTCTCCGGAGCGTGGGGCGGGGGCACCCGCGGTGCGGGAGCCCGGGCCGGACAGGAGAGGATGGGCGCATGGCGAAGAACCCGAGCGGGACCGGCGACCCGGCCCGCACGCTGGAACTGCTGTGGCGTAAGCCCGGGCACGGCCGGGCGGCCCGCGGCCCGAAACAGGGCCTCACCGTCGACGCGGTCGTCGGCACGGCGGTCACTCTCGCCGACCGGGAGGGCATCGACGCGGTGACCATGCGCGCCCTGGCCCAGGAGCTGGGCGTCACCCCGATGACGCTCTACACCTACGTCCCGGGCAAGGCCGAACTCCTCGACCTCATGCTGGACACCGTCCACCAGCGGATGCCCCGCCCCGAGCACACGGCGACGACACCCTGGCGCGCCCGGGTGGAGGCGGTCGCCGAGGCGAACCGCGCCCTCTTCCGGCAGCACCCCTGGGTGGCGGCACTGAACGTCACCCGCCCGCCCCTGGGGCCCGGTTCGCTGGACAAGTACGAGCACGAGCTGGGCGCCTTCGAGGGGCTCGGGCTGGACGACGTCGAGATGGACGCCTCGCTGGCGCATCTCCTCGCGTTCGTCCAGTCCACCGCCCGGGCCGCGATCGACGCCCAGGCGGTCGCCCGCGACACCGCCCTGTCCGACGCGGACTGGTGGGCCGCCAACGCCCCGTTGCTGGACCAGGTCTTCGACCCGTCCCGCTACCCCCTCGCCACGCGGGTGGGGGCCGCGGCCGGCGAGGCCCACCATGCCCCGTCCAGCCCGGAGCACGCGTACACGTTCGGGCTGGCTCGTGTCCTGGACGGTTTCGCCCGGCTCATCGAGTCCCGTTCGGGCTGACCGCGGCGCCGGACGAGCGGCGCCCCGCAGGGACCGACGCTCCCGGGCGGGCACGCGGGACGGGCGACGACGCGAGGCGGTCGCCGGCCAGGGCGGTGGCCGGACCGATCCGGTGCATGGGTGAGGGACCGGACAGCTGCTGTCCGGTCCCTCACCCATGGGGGCTCTCGGTCCTGCCGCGGCCACGGGGGCCGGGGAGGGCGCACCCGGAATCCGGATGCGCCGCCCCGGCCGGGACGGGCCGGCCCGCGGTGGCGGCGGCCGGTTACACGTAGGTGTAGCCGCCGGGGACCGTCGCGGTGCCGGACGGCGTGGTCACCACAACG
>NZ_JBYITE010000085.1:0-14774 GCF_057709105.1 Streptomyces sp. bgisy100 | reverse complement strand
TCCCCCCCCCCCCCCCCCACCGCGTCATCCGTAGACCCCGGGCCGTACCCCTCCGCGCCCGGGTGGTGCCGCCGCGGCCGCAAGAGCCGCCACGGCACCCGGGGCCCGGACGCCTGTCGGCGTCCGGGCCCTGGTCTTCCGCCGTGCTCGGTCCGGCGGAACGCTCCACCGGCCCCTGGCCCCTGGCCCCTGGCCCCTGGCCCCTGGCCCAGGGCTCCGGGCTCCGGTTTCAGGGCCCCGGGCTCCGGGCTCAGGTTTCAGTGCCCCGAGCCCGCGTGACCGGTGCCCGGAGGCGCGGCCCCGCGCGACCGGGACCGAACGCCCGTCAGAAGGTGAGCTTCCAGCTGTCGATGTAGCCGGTGTCCTGGGCCGCGATGTCCTGGACCTTGAGCTTCCAGGTGCCGTTCGCCGCCTCGCTCGAGGCGTTGACGGTGTACGTGGCGATGACGTTGTCCGCCGAGTCCGAACCGCTGGAGTTCTTCAGCCGGTACGCGGTCCCGTCCGGTGCCACCAGGTCGACGACCAGGTCACCGCGCCAGCTGTGCTTGATGTCGACCCCCACCTTCAGGGCCGACGGCGCGTTGCCCGTGCGGCCCGTGACCTCCAGCGCGGACGTCACCGCCGCGCCGTTGTCCGGGATGCTCACGTCCGCGGTGCTCTCGAAGACCGTCCCCGGCTGGGTGGTCCCGGTGCCGAGCGTCCACACCGCGTGGGCGATGGCGTCGGCGTTGCGGTCGAGCGCGGTGTCGTTGATGTTCGCGGTGGTGTCGCAGGAGGAGTGGTAGCAGCGGTCGAACGCCTGTCCGGACGTACCGCCCCACTTCTGGGCCTGGGCGGCCGTCTTGCGGTAGTCGGCGCCCGTGAACAGGCCGCCCACCGGCACCCCGACGTTCTTGAACGGGGCGTGGTCGGAGCGTCCGTCGCCCTCGGTCTCGATCTCCGTGGGCACGCCGAGCCCCGCGAAGTAGTCCTTGAACGTGGTCTCGATCGTCGGGTCGTCGTCGTAGACGAAGTACCCGGGGTTCGGTGAGCCGATCATGTCGAAGTTCAGATACCCGGCGATCTTCGAGCGCTCGGCGGACGGCAGGTTGTTGACGTAGTACCGCGAGCCGACGAGGCCGAGCTCCTCCGCGCCCCACCACCCGAACCGCAGGTGCTTGGACGGCTGGAGGTTCGCGCGGGAGACGGCGAGGGCGGTCTCCAGGACGGCGGCCGACCCGGAGCCGTTGTCGTTGATGCCGGGGCCCGAGCTGACCGAGTCGAGGTGCGAGCCGGCGAACAGCACCTGGTCGGGGTCGCCGCCCGGCCAGTCGGCTATCAGGTTGTAGCCGGTCGAGCCGCCGGAGGTGAACTGCTGGACGGTGGTGGTGAACCCGGCCGCGTCCAGCTTCCCCTTCACATAGTCCAGCGAGGCCTTGTAGCCGGCGCGGCCGTGGGCGCGGTTGCCGCCGTTGGCGGTGGCGATCGACTGCAGCTGGCTCAGATGCGCTTTGACGTTGGCGAGCGGGATGTCCGGCGGGGCGAGGGCGGACGGCCGGGCGGCGGAGGCGGGCTGCGCCGCGCCGGCGGCGCCGGGGGCCGAGACGACGAGCCCGGCGAGGGCGCCGGCGGCCACGGTGACGGTGGCGGCCCGGCGTATCCAGGATCTTCGGGCAGGGCTGCGGTCGGTACCAGGAGTGCGTGCAGACATGGTGGGGGCTCCGTATTCCGAACGGGATGAGGACGGAACGAACAGGAAGCCCTGCGGCTGGGTGACCACAGGGCACTGGAGCGAGCACAAATCCTTGACGCGAGCATGATGCTGAGGCGGGGCTGACGAAGCGTCAAGGGCGGAATTCGGACACGCCCTGCCGCATATCGGTCCGGAGCGCCGCGCGACGGTCGGCCGCTGTGGTCCCCGCTGTGGTCCCCCTGTGGTCCGGCGCGGTGCGGCCGAGGCCGGAGGGGCTGCCGGTGGCCCCGGGGCGTTCCGGGGCGGGGCCGGTGAGCCGTGGGTGAACGGCTGCTCGTCGGCCCCTGGCTGAGGGGTCCTGCGGTGTCCTCCCCGCCGCTGGCTGAGAGATTCTGCAGTGTCCGCCCCGCCCCTGGCTGAGGCTTCCTGCCCTGCCTCCTTGGCCCCTGCCTCCCGGCTTCTCGGCGTCTTGTCCTCCCTGCCGCGACATCCTCCCCGCCGCTCACCCGGCCGCTCACCCGGCCGCTCACCCCGCCGTTCCTCCCGCGTTCTGCGCCGGTGGTCCGTCCCGGTGGGAGCCCGCGGCCATCCGGGTGCAACGGCCGCGTCCCGGTGCGACGTCGGCACATTCCTCAGCTTGAGTGATCATCGGCACGCGTCACTCTCCACGGGGCCGGACCTCCCGTCACCTCTCCACGGGCAGGGCCGTCCCCGGCTCTCATCGACTCGACGCCCGAATTCGAGGCGTGCCCCGGGCACCAACGTCTTCTGGAGGTTCCGTGAGATCGTTCAGATGGGGTGCGAGCCTGGTGGCCGCGGCCGGTCTGGCAGGCTCCCTGCTCCTGGGCTCGGCCGTGTCGTCGGCCGCTCCCTCGACGGCGGGCAGCAGCGTCGGAATGGCCGCGGCGGCTCAGCCGGGAGCACCGGCCGGGGAAGCAGCCGAGGAGCACGGGAAGCCGAACCCGAAGCCCAAGCCGAAGCCGAAGCGGAAGCAGGGCCACGGGCAGAGCTCAAAGCAGCACCGCCCCGGAGCGCACCACCAGAGCGCGCCGCAGCAGTCACGGCAGCCCCAGCGGGGTGAGCGGCCGCACACGCTGCCGGCTCCGGTCCGGCCCGGCCAGTCCGACCGCCCCGGCCGGCCGGGCGCCACCCGGCCGGACATGCGCCCCATCTGTCTCGGCCTGGTGCCCCCGCCCTACGCGTATGCCGACCGTTCGCAGTACTTCTGCGGCGACTGGCGGCTCGGCCCCACCCGGCTGCCGACCCGCGGAGTCCTGGGCAACATCCTGGGCGGCTACCAGCGGTTCGGACACCTCACCCCGGTCGAGTTCCTGAACAAGTGGTGGGACCCGACCCTGGACTCCGGTCAGGGCGACTGGAAGTACCCGCCGGAGGACGGCTTCCAGCTCGACTCCGAGGGCAACCCCATCGCGGCGCCGCTGGTGCTCCACGCGGGGACGAAGGTCGACCGCTTCGGCAACGAGGCCGGCCGGTTCCTCTCCCCGGCGGGCACCCGGTACGGGGAGCGCGCCCTCCCGCCGTCCAGCCTGGACACGACCGATCCGCGCTACCCCTTCAACTACCACCTCTACCGGGTGACCAGGGATCTCACGGTCTGCGCGGGCCCGATCGCCCCGGCGTTCGAGCAGCCCGGCAACGGCACCCAGTACGTGACGTCGAGCAACTTCTGCCCGACGGTCACCGGCCACACCGTGGGGGAGCTGGTCCGCAACGGCACCCTGGCGCGGATCAACTGACCTGCCGCACCGTGAACAGCCGCACCTGAAAGCCGCACCTGAACCACCGCACCCTGAACCACCGCACCTGAACCACCGCACCTGAAATACGCCGTACGACACAGCACGCCGGGCCCGCCATGCGCGGGCCCGGCGTCGTTCCCGGTGGGAGACTGACGCCATGGACCGGTTCCAGCTGTGCGCGGCCCTCCGCGCGGCGGGGGTCCCGGCCGCGCACTACGAGATCCCGGACTGCCCCGGCGGCCGCCACCCGACGGAGTCGTACTTCCTGCGGGCAGGGGAGAGCGCCTGGCTGGTCGGCGTTCACGAACGCGGGGAACGGCGCGTCCTCGAACGGTTCACGGACGAGGACGCGGCCTGCCGCTGGCTCTACGACCGCCTCACCTACGAGGGCCCGCCGCCGACCGGCCTCACGCCCGAGGAACGGGACGAACTGCTGCACGACAGCGACGGCATCCAGCGCCGGGCCCGCCGGGAACTCGACCGGGCCCTGGCCGCCGAACAGGAACGCCGCCGGTCCGGGAAGGACGGCGGTGCGGACGGGCACTCCGACGGGCAGCAGCCTCCCGCCGACGGCCGGTGACCCGCCGCGTCCGTACCCGCCGGGTCCGTACCTGTCGGGTCCGCACCCATCGGGTGCCGAACACCGGGTCATCGTCCGGTCCCCCTCCGTGGCACGGCGTCCGCCGGTCCCCGAAGAACGGCCCCTGCCTGGGGTGATGTCCCCCATCCCGTAGATGGAGGCGGCCAACGCGGGTACGCGGACGAGTCGACGGCACTACGGAGGACGCATGGCAGAGGCGACCGCTGGGCGGCAGCGGACGGACGTGGCCGGGCAGGGCCGGACGGCCCGGATACGGCAGTGGCTGCGACGCGCGGCGGGTTCGGAGGGGCATGAACGCCACACCCTCGCCCTGATCGGCAAGGCCACTCTGGCGGCCTGTCTGGCCTGGGTGATCGCCTACGACGTGATGCAGGCGCAGTCGCCCGCGTTCGCCCCGTTCTCGGCCGTGCTGATCATGCAGGTCACGGTGTACCGGTCGCTGCTCCAGGCGCTGCGGTACGTCGGGGCGGTCTCGGTGGGCGTCGCGTTGCAGGGGCTCTTCGGGCTGCTGGCCGGCCCCGGGCTGGTGACGTTCGTCCTGGTGGCACTGGCCGCACTCGCCATCGGCCGCTGGCGCCCGCTGGGCTCCCAGGGCTCCCAGGTGGCGACGGCGGCGTTCTTCGCCTTCTCCACCTATGTCTCCGCGAGCAGCGACGCCGACCGCTGGAACCAGCTCGGCCAGATCATCCTGCTCGTCCTCATCGGCTGCGGGGTGGGCGTGGTGGTCAACATGGTGGTCCTGCCGCCGATGCGGTACCGCAGCGCCGAGAGCGGCATCCACGCCCTGGCGCACTCGCTGTGCGACCTGGTCTCCGACATCCATCCCGCCCTGCGCGAGAACGAGCTCGACGGGGAGCGCACCCGGCACTGGCGGGAGCGGGCCGCCCATCTGGGCCCGATCGTGGAGCAGGCGCAGTCGGCGGTGCGGACGGCGCGGGAGAGCACGTACTACAACCCCCGGCGGCTGCTGCAACGGCACTGGCACCACACCTCGTTCTCCGGCTATCAGGCCGTCATCGACGCCCTGGAGCGGGTCTCGTACCAGATGGGGTCGATGACCCGCAGTCTCGACCAGTGGCACGACGGGGAGAGCGGCGGCCCGCACCGCGACTTCCTGCGTGACTACGGCGACTTCCTGGAGTCGCTGGCCCGCATCCTCGATCTGTTCAGCCACGTCGACGAGGACCGGCTCACCGACCAGGCGCGGGAACTGTGCGAGGCCGCGGACCAGGCGCAGGAGCGGCGCACCCGGCTCGTGGAGGACGCGGAGGGCAGCGACCTGCCGCTGGGCGATCCGTCCCGCCCGTTCGGGATCCTCATGGTCGAGGCGACCCGGCTGATGGACGAGATGCAGCACACCTGCGACGTCCTCCAGCAGGCGGTCGACCGCGCGTGCGCGGCGGAGGGGGCATGAGCGCCCTTCCGGCGCCGCACTGCCACCCGCCGGAGGGCTGATCCGGGCGCCGGCGTCCGTGCGCGAGCCCGCGTGCCGTGGTGCGGTGAGCGGGGTTCGCGGGGCTGCGGCCGCCCGGGATCTGCCGGGCCTCGGGCCGCTGCCGGACCGGATCCCCGGAGATCGGCAGATTCCTCCGGCGGGCGGGTGACGTTCCCCGTCGCTGTGCTGCGGACACCCCTGTGGCCCACAGACCAACCGACGGTCGGCGCACTTAATGCGCGGGCAAGTGCATTAAGTGCGCTCACACAGTAACGGCCGAGTGCCTGCACGGCAAAGGAAACCCCGCCGGGACGGCGGGGTTGGTGTGCTCCCGGGGCAGGGAGCCGGGGGGCGGCGCGGCAGCGGTGAGGCTCGGCCGGCCCGCCTCCGACCGGCGGGTGGGATGGCGGCTCCGGGGGCGTGTCCGTCGGCTCTCACGGGCGAGGGCCCGTCAGGAAGGCGTCCCCGAATCGAACGTCCCCGCTTTGAGGCCGGTTATGAAGGCGGTCCAGGCTTCGGGGGTGAAGCAGAGCGCGGGGCCGTGGGGGTCCTTGCTGTCGCGCACGGGAACGGCGCCGGGGATGTGGTCGGCGACCTCGACGCATTCGCCGCCCTGGGTGTTGCTGTAGCTGGACTTGCGCCAGTTCGCCGAGCCGGGACTCAGGTCGAAAGTGGTTCGCATGAGGTGCAGCCCTCCATGGCCGAGGAAATCAACGCCGCCGACTCCTTGGGCGACAGGGCGTATGCCCGCAGCGCATCGTATGCGCGTCGGCGTTCTCGGACCGAGGCCGAATCCTCGTAGAGATGACTGGCATCGATTCCTTCCTCGTAAGCGACCACAGTTGTGTCGCGGAGGGTGAGAAGGGTGAGGGAGCCGCCCAGCAGGCGGTGTGCGCCGTGACTGTAGGGCAAGATCTGGACCTTGCTGTGGGCTGTGTCCATAAGGAGCGACAGCGCTTTGAGTTGCCCCAGTGTCACGTCCGGGCCGCCGATGAGGCGCCGGATCACACTCTCGTCGAGGATGGCCCACATGTCCGGGGGGTTGTCGCCCCGGAGGCGCTCCTGGCGGCTCAGCCGAGCCGATACTCGTTCCTCGATCAGCCCCGCTTCCGCGGCGGGGTCACCGGCGCGCAGCAGGGCACGGGCGTACTCCTCGGTCTGCAGCAGGCCCGGGACAAGGTGTCCCGCCCAGTGCTCGATGACGTCGGCGCCCGATTCGCAGTCCATGTACCGTCGGTACTTGTCCGGATGCGCCTCCCGCCGGGCCAGACCGTACAGCCGTAACAGGTGCCCGTCCGTTCCGAACGCAGCGTCCAGGGTCTCCGAAAGCCCTGGTGGGGGCATGGCGTCGGCGGTCTCGATGCGTGCCAGATGGCTCTTGCTGTACTTCAGCACTTCCGCAAGCCTGGCCAAGGACATGTCTGCCGCAACACGCAGTCGGCGGACCTCGGCCCCGTAGAGATCCCGTGCGGACCGGTCCGGTGTCAGTTCCCTCGGCCTCGGCGCCATGGCTCCGTCCTTTCTCGCCCTGGTCGGGCCCCTCCCGATGGGTCTTGTCCCCACAGGGCTCCGGGGACATCAATCCCTGGTGAACCTAGCTCCGCCCCGCAATCATTGCGTCACGAACAGTGATGCGTTCATCCGGGAGAGTCGGAAGAACGCAGATGCCCCGACGGCCGCTGCAACGGCCCCGGGGCGTGGCCAACGCTGAGGATGGAGCATTGACATGACGCAGCATATTGCGCGCTGCCTGGCTCGCGTGAGGACCTTTCTCGCCTTGCGGACAGGCGGGCGTCACCCTTCCGTTCCGGGTTCCGGTTCGGGTGGTGCTGCCCGGGGGATCCGGGTGACGGTCTGGGATCCGCCCCACCTGCCATGGGAGCGGCGGGCGGTGGCGTCCGGGGCGCTGATCGACGGGGCGGCGACGGCCCTGGTGCGTCCGTACCTCATCGCCGAGGAGCTGCGGCAGTTGCGGGCCGGGGCGTGGTCGCCTCCTGCGGGTGCGGCCGCCGCGGGACCGTACTGGACCGGTGGCTGTACGGGCGGGGCGGCATGACGCAGAGCGTGGGCAGTGCACCGGTGCCTGCCCGGATGTGTGTCCGCTGCGAACGGATCACGGACGTTCCGGTCCTGGTGCAGGAGGTGCACGGCGGCACCGGTCCCGGCTGGAACGGTTACGCCTGCCCGGTCTGTGCCCCGCAGGTTCCGCGGGCCCCGGACATGCTTGCTGTCCTCGACGCGACGGTGTCGCTCCGGGGGAGCGGCGATGAACGCTGATGCGCCGGTCGGCAGGGAAGCGGCGGATGTCCAGCAGCCGGAACCCGGCCGGTCGTTCATGACCCTCCGGGTCTACCGGGCGACCCGGGACGGCGTGGTGGTCGAGGAGCGCGGCACGGTGCGCATCGTGGCCGGTGAGGTGCTGCCGCCGCTGATGTCCCACGCGTACCCGCCGTGCGGGTGCCCCCGCCACCGCGGCCACTCGTAGCCGCGCGGGTGGCCGGGGGCGTGCGGCCGGCCCCGGCCCCTCAGGGCCGGCTGCACTCCGCTTCGGCTTCCGTGCCCGGGGAGAGCGGGCCCGCGGAAGCCACGGCTTCCGCTTCCGCGCCGACGGACTCCGTTCCGGGTGCCGCGTCGCCCGGCTCGGCCGGGCGGGCGGCCGAGGCCTGAGCCGCGGCCTCCGCCTCGCGCAGTGCCACCCTGCCCTTCCGGGCGGTGCGCAGTGCGTCCCAGGTCAGCAGGGCGAGAGCCAGCCAGACGAGCGCGAAGCCGGCCCACCGTCCGGCGGGCATCTCCTCGTGCAGGACCGCCACCCCGAGGACGAACTGGATGCTCGGCGTCACGTACTGCAGCAGCCCGATGGTGGAGAGCGGGAGCCGGACAGCCGCCCCGCCGAAGCAGATCAGCGGCGCAGCGGTGACGAAGCCGCAAGTCACCAGCAGGAGGGAGTGGCCGATGTCGTGCGTGCCGAAGGTGCTCCGGCCCTGGGAGCCGAGGAAGAGCAGGAAGGCGAGCGCGGGCAGGAACTGCACCGCCGTCTCCGCCGCCAGGGACTCCAGCCCGTCCAGGCCCACCCGCTTCTTGACCAGGCCGTACGACGCGAACGTGAACGCGAGGACCAGGGCGATCCAGGGGACCTGGCCGTAGTCGACGGACAGGAAGACCACCGCGGCGACGCCGATGCCGACCGCGGTCCACTGCGTCGGACGCAGCCGTTCCCGCAGCAGCAGGACACCGAACGCGATGCTCACCAGCGGGTTGATGAAGTACCCGAGGGCGGCGTCGACGACATGGCCGGAGTTCGCGGCCCAGATGTAGACACCCCAGTTGGTCGAGATGAACACCGCGGCGACGGCGATCAGACCGAGGCGCCTGGGCTGGCGCAGCAGCGGACCGATCCAGGCCCAGCGGCGCAGCACGAGCAGGATGAGGCCGACGGCCGCCAGCGACCACACCATGCGGTGGGCCAGGATCTCGATGGCGCCGGTCGGCTCCAGCAGCGGCCAGTAGAGCGGGAAGAGCCCCCACATGCCGTAGGCGGCGAATCCGTACGCGAGGCCCGACCGGACCGACGGACCGGAATCCGAACCTCCACTGGATTCGATGGTGCTCGGCTTCATCGGACCTCCCCCGGCGCGGCATGACGACCACCCGACGGTAGCGCCCGAGGGGCGGCGCTGTCATGTGTGTTCCGGCATACGGTCATGACAGGTGTTCGGTCAGGTCGGGGGCCTGGCTCCGTCCCCTGCACGACGGCGCGCGTGCAGCGGCGCCCATGTGCGGCAGCGTCCGGCGCGCCAGGGCCGGAGGAGTAGAGCTGCTGAAACTGCTCTCCTTGACCCGCCTCCGGTGCTCCTGTGGCCGAACTTCGCTGCTCCGATGGCCGAGTTGCTTCGCATGTTCACGGCGGGGTACGGTCCAGGTCCGCTTAATGCGCCTTCGGGTGCGTTAGGTGGGACGGGGCGGCGAGGGGGCCGACTGCGCCACGACCAGGCGCGCGGATGGGGTGTGCATCCCACAAGGACGACATGTCTCAGAACGAACCGGACGGACTCGCGGCCTTCCTGTGCTGACGGTGGTGCTTGCCTATCCGGCAGCCCGGACGGCGCTTTGGGGGCAGCGCTTCGGCCACCCGGCTCCTGGATCTGGACGGCACTTCGGGTGGCTCAACTCCTGGTCCCGGACGGCAGGAAGCGCGGTTCCGAGGGCGCCCGGAACGTCGGCGTCGGCGGTGGTGCGCCGCGGCCGACATACGGAACACCGTCCTGGAGGTCCGCCTTCGGTACTCCCGCAGCCCATCAAGCGAACACATGAAACAGAGGACGAATATGGTGCGTAGGTTCCTGGCGGTCGGAGTCGCTGCGGCTGCGAGCGTGGTGTTCTGCAGTTCACCGGCGCTCGCCGGACAGTTCGCCATGGCTCACACGACGGACGGCAAGGACTGGGGCGGGAAGGCGTTCTTCGATCCCGACGGGGACGTCTTCAAGGTCTGCGACCTCAAGTCGGACGGGATGAAGGCCGAGATGTCCGGAGACTACCCGGGCGGCACTGCCTCTCTCATAGCGAGCAAGAAGGGTAAGTGCACCACGCAAGCCATGAACATTCGCGAGAACGCCACCGTCAAGATCAAGGTTTGCCTGCTGGCCAACGACGTCGACCGCCGCAAGTGCTCGGGATGGAGCCTCGGTTCGGCGTAAGGGTGTCCCGGCCCGGGACGCTCCGCGATCCGGGGCCCGCATGTGCTCGGAAGGCCCGGATGACGCTCGAGCCCTGAGAGCCCTGAGAGTCTGAGAACCAGACACGCGGCCGGGTCCGGCCAGGCGCCTCCACAACCCCCACGGCCCGGCCCCGGTACGCAAACCGGGGCCGGGCCGTAGAGGCGAGAGATGCGTCGTGCCGTCGCTCAGCCCGCCACCGTCCAGGTGTCGTTGCCGTGCAGCAGCGCGGACAGGTCGCCCTTGCCGTGGCGCTCGACCGCGGATTCCAGCTGGTCGGCCATGAGCGTGTCGTAGACCGGGCGTTCCACGCTGCGCAGCACCCCGATCGGGGTGTGGTGCAGGGTGTCGGCGTCGGCCAGGCGGGAGAGGGCGAAGGCCGTGGTCGGTGAGGTGGCGTGGGCGTCGTGGACCAGGACGTCCGCGGTGCCCTCCTCGGTCACGTCCACGATCTTCAGGTCACCGGTCGCCGGGTCCCGCACGACGCCCTTCGTGCCGAGGCCGTCCTCGGCCGGGGCGCCGAAGCGGATCGGCTGCCCGTGCTCCAGCCGGATCACGGCCTCCTGGGCCTGCTCCTTGTCCTTGAGGACCTCGAAGGCGCCGTCGTTGAAGATGTTGCAGTTCTGGTAGATCTCCACCAGCGCGGTGCCCGGGTGGGCGGCGGCCTCGCGCAGCACGCCCGTCAGGTGCTTGCGGTCGGAGTCGACGGTCCGCGCGACGAACGAAGCCTCGGCGCCGAGCGCCAGCGACACCGGGTTGAAGGGCGCGTCCAGCGAGCCCATCGGCGTCGACTTGGTGATCTTCCCGACCTCGGAGGTGGGGCTGTACTGGCCCTTGGTCAGCCCGTAGATCCGGTTGTTGAACAGCAGGATCTTGAGGTTGACGTTGCGGCGCAGCGCGTGGATCAGGTGGTTGCCGCCGATGGACAGCGCGTCGCCGTCGCCGGTGACGACCCAGACCGACAGGTCGCGGCGGGAGGACGCCAGGCCGGTGGCGATGGCCGGGGCGCGCCCGTGGATGGAGTGCATCCCGTAGGTGTTCATGTAGTACGGGAAGCGGGAGGAGCAGCCGATGCCGGAGACGAAGACGATGTTCTCCTTCGCCAGACCGAGCTCGGGCATGAAGCCCTGCACGGCGGCGAGGACGGCGTAGTCACCGCAGCCGGGGCACCAGCGCACTTCCTGATCGGACTTGAAGTCCTTCATGGACTGCCTGGCCGCGGCCTTGGGTACCAGGGTGAGCGCGTCGGAGGCGGACAGGCCCTCCGTCGTCGTCTCAGTCATCGATGGCCTCCTTAAGCACATCGGCGAGCTGTTCGGCCTTGAACGGCATCCCGTTGACCTGGGTGAAGGAACGGGCGTCGACCAGGTATTTCGCCCGCAGCAGGGTCGCGAGCTGGCCGAGGTTCATCTCCGGGACCACCACCGAGCGGTAACGCCCCAGCACCTCCCCGAGATTCCGCGGGAAGGGGTTGAGGTGCCGCAGGTGGGCCTGGGCGATCCGGCCGCCGGCGGCGCGGGTGCGGCGCACCGCGGCCGTGATCGGCCCGTACGTCGAGCCCCAGCCGAGGACGAGGACGTCGGCCTCGCCGGACGGGTCGTCCACCTCCACGTCGGGGACGTCGACGCCGTCCACCTTCGCCTGCCGGGTGCGGACCATGAAGTCGTGGTTGGCCGGGTCGTAGGAGATGTTGCCCGTGCCGTCCTGCTTCTCGATGCCGCCGATCCGGTGCTCCAGGCCGGGCGTGCCCGGGACCGCCCAGGGGCGGGCGAGGGTCTCCGGGTCGCGCTTGTACGGCCAGAAGGTGTCGGTGCCGTCCTCGGTGGTGTGGTTCGGCTCGGTGGTGAACGGCACCCGCAGGTCGGGGAGTTCGACCAGGTCCGGGACCCGCCACGGCTCCGATCCGTTGGCCAGGTAGCCGTCGGAGAGCAGGAAGACGGGCGTCCGGTAGGTGAGGGCGATCCGGGCCGCCTCCATCGCCGCGTCGAAGCAGTCCGCCGGGGTGGACGGGGCCACGATCGGCACCGGCGCCTCGCCGTTGCGCCCGTACATCGCCTGGAGCAGGTCGGCCTGCTCGGTCTTGGTCGGCAGCCCGGTGGACGGGCCGCCGCGCTGGATGTCCACGATCAGCAGCGGCAGTTCCAGCGACACCGCCAGTCCGATCGTCTCGGACTTCAGCGCCACACCGGGGCCGGAGGTGGTCGTCACCGCCAGCGCCCCGCCGAACGCCGCGCCCAGCGCCGCGCCGATACCGGCGATCTCGTCCTCGGCCTGGAAGGTCCGCACACCGAAGTTCTTGTGCTTGGACAGCTCGTGCAGGATGTCCGAGGCCGGGGTGATCGGGTACGAGCCGAGGTAGAGCGGAAGGTCGGACTGCTGGGAGGCGGCGACCAGGCCGTAGGATAGCGCCAGGTTCCCGGAGATGTTGCGGTACGTCCCCGGCGGGAACGCCGACGCCGCCGGCTGCACCTCGTAGGAGACGGCGAAGTCCTCGGTGGTCTCACCGAAGTTCCAGCCCGCCCGGTACGCGGCCACATTGGCCTCCGCGACCTGCGGCTTCTTCGCGAACTTGGTCCGCAGGAACGACTCGGTGGCCTCGGTCGGCCGGTGGTACATCCAGGACAGCAGGCCGAGCGCGAACATGTTCTTGCTGCGCTCCGCCTCCTTCCGGGACAGCGCGAAGTCCTTCAGCGCCTCGACCGTCAGCGTGGTCAGCGGCACCGGGTGGACGTGGTACGCGTCGAGGGAGCCGTCCTCCAGCGGGCTGGCCTGGTAGCCGACCTTGGCCATCGCGCGCTTGGTGAACTCGTCGGTGTTGACGATGATCTCCGCGCCGCGCGGCACGTCCGCCAGGTTCGCCTTCAGCGCCGCCGGGTTCATCGCGACCAGGACGTTCGGCGCGTCACCCGGGGTGAGGATGTCGTGGTCCGCGAAGTGCAGCTGGAAGCTGGACACCCCGGGCAGGGTGCCGGCGGGGGCGCGGATCTCGGCGGGGAAGTTGGGCAGCGTGGAGAGGTCGTTCCCGAACGACGCCGTGTCCGAGGTGAAACGGTCACCCGTCAGCTGCATACCGTCACCCGAGTCACCCGCGAAGCGGATGATCACCCGGTCGAGACGCCGGACTTCCTTGCCGGAACTGCGTTCCCCCATGCCCCGCCCGGCTGCCTGCTCGGGCTGGGTGTCGACCTGGCTGGTCACTGAACTGGACCTCCTTCGAGGCGGCGGCTCGCATCGCATTACCGACCGGTTGAACCGTCGGCCACTCTACGTCGGTAAGGGTCACCTTCCCTGGAAGTGTCACATAGTGGACGAAGTGCTGAGACGTGGCCCTGCGCCGGTTCGTACCGATTTACCCGCAGGTGCGGGCCGGCTCCCGAGCCGGCCCGCGGCTCATCCCTTGGGCCTAGGGCCGGAGACCGAGGGCGCCGCGGTGGGCCCTCGGCCCGCCCTGCCGCCGGGGCGATCACCCCGGCGCCGGGGGCGGGGGCCGGACGGCCGGGACGGCGGCTTCCGGGCGGGCGCCGCTGGTCGGGGCGCCGGATGGGGCGGGACGGGTGTCGCGAGGTGCCCCGCGCGGAGCGCCCCGCGGCCCGGTGGCACGCCCGGCCCGGGGCACGGCCGCCCCGGGCCCGGAGGAGCCGGCCATCGACCGGGAGTGGCCGGTCACGAGTCGAGATAGGTCAGGACGGCCAGGACGCGGCGGTGATCCCCGTCACTCGGCGACAGCCCCAGCTTCAGGAAGATGTTGCTGACGTGCTTCTCGACCGCCCCGTCGCTGACCACCAGCTGCCGGGCGATCGCCGAGTTCGTCCGGCCCTCGGCCATCAGCCCCAGCACCTCCCGCTCCCGCGGGGTGAGCCCGGCCAGCACGTCCTGCTTGCGGCTGCGGCCCAGGAGCTGGGCGACGACCTCCGGGTCCAGCGCCGTACCGCCCCCGGCCACCCGCACCACCGCGTCCACGAACTCGCGGACCTCGGCGACCCGGTCCTTGAGGAGATAGCCGACGCCCCGGCTGCTCCCGGCGAGCAGCTCCGTCGCGTACTGCTCCTCGACGTACTGGGAGAGCACCAGGACCCCCAGATCGGGGTGGTCGCGGCGCAGCCGCACCGCGGCCCGCACGCCCTCGTCGGTGTGGGTCGGCGGCATCCGGACGTCGGCCACCACCACGTCCGGCAGCTCGCCGTCCGCCGCCATCTCGCCGATGACCTTGATCAGCCCCTCGGCGTCCCCCACTCCGGCGACCACGTCGTGTCCCCGGTCGGTCAACAGCCTGGTCAGGCCCTCCCGGAGCAGCACCGAATCCTCGGCGATGACCACCCGCACCCTGTCCTCCACGCCCCTCGTCCCCCGCTCGCACATTCCTCTGAAGTCCGCCCGTGTGCCTGTGTGCCCATGTGACGGTGTTGCCCGTTCGCCTGTTGCGCACAGGTGCCCGGGCCGGTCGGTCCGTCGGCCCGGGGTGTTTGTGTGCATCACTGCCGTACTGCCGTACTGCCGTGTGCAGTCGCGCTGTGTGGCGTAACGCTGTGTGCTGTGCAGGCACCAGCATCCCAGTATTCGGGCACCCGTGTCCTCGGGCGGGAGGATGAGACGG
>NZ_JBYITE010000084.1:0-17728 GCF_057709105.1 Streptomyces sp. bgisy100 | reverse complement strand
CCCCCCCCCCCCCCCCCCCCCCCCCCCCCCCCCCCCCCCCCCCGGCCCCGTACCCACGACGCACCGGCCCCCGCACCCCGTGGCCCCGTCACCCAGGACCGACCCACGCCGACCCGCCCCCGCACCAGCCTCCCGTGCCCCGCCGACACCGCCGACACCGCCGCCCCCCACGCGGCCCGGACAACCCTGCCGACCCCGGCCCGATCCGCGGCCGACCGACCGCGCGCACCCCCAACCCGTACCCCCTAAACCCGCACCGCCCCCAACGCAGCCACCGCCCGCCGCGCCACCTCCCGCCCGATCGGCAACGACGCCGTCGCCGCCGGTGAGGGCGCGTTCAGCACATGCACCATGCCGGGGGACTCGGCGAAGAGGAAGTCGTCCACCAGCGTCCCGTCCGGCAGTACCGCCTGTGCCCGGACCCCGGCCGGAGCCGGTATCAGGTCCTCCGCGGACACCTCGGGCAGCAGCCGCCGGACCGCGTCCGTGAACGCCCGCTTGGACAGCGAACGGTGCAGCTCACCCGTGCCGTACCGCCAGTGGCGCCGGGCGATCCGCCACGACCCGGGGTACGCCAGCGTCCCGGCGAGCTCCGCGGGCCGTACGGTCCGCCAGTCGTAGCCCTCACGGGCGAGCGCGGGCACCGCGTTGGGCCCCAGGTGGACCGACCCGTCGACGCCCCGGGTCAGGTGGACGCCCAGGAAGGGGAAGGCCGGGTCGGGGACCGGGTAGACCAGGCCCCGCACCAGGTCCTGGCGGTCCCGGACCAGCTCGTAGTACTCGCCACGGAACGGCACGATCCGCATCCCCGGGTCGTCCCCCGCCAGCCGCGCCACCCGGTCGCAGTGCAGCCCGGCACAGTTGACCAGGGCCCGCGCCCGCACGACCTCGCCGTCCGCGGTGCGGACCGCGACCTCCGGAGCCCGCCGCTCCGCCCGCCCCCCGGTCCGCCGGCCGATGACCCGCACCTCCGCGCCGTACCGGATCCGCGCACCCGCGTCCCGCGCGAGCAGGGCCAGCCGCTCCGAGACCGCCCCGAAGTCACAGATGCCGGTGGTGCCCACATGGATGGCGGCCAGACCGCGGACGTGCGGCTCGTACTCGGCGATCTGCGAGGGGCCCAGCTCGTGCACCGGAATGCCGTTCTCCCGGCCGCGCTGGACCAGTGCGTGCAGCCGGGGCAGCTCGGAGCGCTCGGTCGCGACGATCAGCTTGCCCGTCACCTCGTGCGGGATGCGGTGCTCGGCGCAGAACTTCACCATCTCCGCGGCACCCTCCGCCGCGAACCGTGCCTTGAGGGAGCCCGGGCGGTAGTAGATGCCGCTGTGGATCACACCGCTGTTGCGACCGGTCTGATGCCGGGAGGGGCCGGACTCCTTCTCCAGGACGGTGACCCGCGTGCCGGGAGCGGCGCGCGTGATCGCATACGCGGTGGACAGACCGACGATCCCCGCACCGATCACCAGCACATCGGTCTCCTGCGCCACCGCCCCACCTCCCGCTCCGCCCCGGCGCGACCCCCGACGGCCGCGCCGACGCCGCCTCCACGACACCGAGCCGCACTCACAGCGACCCCGATCTCACGGTGCCGCACTCACGATGATGCCTTGGCCCACTGACAACGGCCCGAAACCCCCCACCGGCACCAGCGGAGCCCTGCGACACAACGGGGGAAGCCCACCCGGGCACGGCCGCCCGGAGAACAGACAGGAACCACAGAAGCGAGCCACCGGACCCACCACCGGTACGAGCGACTCGCCCGTGTGACACCACGGCCCCGGAGCACCACGGCCCCGGAGCCCCAAAGCCCCACCGCCCCGAAGCGCCGCAGCTCCGCCACCCAGGCGGCGGCCCCGGCCGCCGCCAGGGCCGCCGGCGCCGGGCCCCTACGCCCCGCCCCCTACGCCTGGGCCAGCAGCAGCGGCCTCGCCCGCTCCCGCAGTTCCACGACGCGCGGCTCGTCCCCGTACGGCTCCAGCCGGTGCAGCAGATCCCGCACGTACTCCGTGGTCCGGGCCGACGAGATGCGTCCCGCGACCTCCACCGCACGGGTGCCCTGGGCGCAGGCCGCGTCGAGGTTCCCGGACTCCAGTTCGGCCACGGCGGAGACGACGAGCCGCAGCCCGTGCGAGCGGACGAACTCCTCCGTGGGCCGGGACAGGGCCTGCTCCGTGAACCGCCGCACCTGACGCGGCGCCTTGAGATCGCGGTAGCACTCGGCGGCGTCGGCGGCGAACCGGTCCTCCGAGTAGAACCCGAGCCAGGACGGGTCGCAGTCGCCCTGCCGGGACCGCTCCAGCCAGGCCTCGGCCGCCCGCAGTGCCGCGCCCGCCGCCGCGGAGTCCCCGGCCTTGGCGTGGGCGCGGGCCTCCACGAGCCGGAAGAAGCTCATGGTGCGCGCGGTCGCCAGCCCGCGGTTGCGTTCCACGGCGGCCTGGGCGAGGTCCACGCCCTCGTCGGCGAAGCCGCGGTACGTGGCCTGCAGGCTCATCGAGGC
The DNA here is from genome assembly GCF_057709105.1 of Streptomyces sp. bgisy100. Lineage (NCBI taxonomy): Bacteria > Bacillati > Actinomycetota > Actinomycetes > Kitasatosporales > Streptomycetaceae > Streptomyces > Streptomyces sp. bgisy100. The sequence continues at coordinate 15,231 of NZ_JBYITE010000084.1, read as the reverse complement.
GAGGACATAGCCGCCGAGGGGCACGTCGGCGGCGGCCCGGGCGAGCCGCAACGCCTGGATGTAGTAGCGCTGCGCGGCCTCCTGCTGCCCGGTGTCGAAGGCCATCCACCCGGCGAGCCGGGTGAGTTCCGCGGTCGCGCCGAAGAGCGAGCGGCCGACCTCGTCGCTGTAGGAGCCGAGCAGCAGGGGCGCGGCGTCGACGCGTAAGCACTCGGGCACCATCGACGAACGCCAGTCCCCGCCGCCGTACTTGGAGTCCCAGCGCCGGGCGTCCTCGGCCGCCTCGCGCAGCTTCGTCACATCGCTGTGGCCGACCCGCAGGGCCGCTCCGTCCGCGCCGCTCGCCTCGGCCTCCTTGGCGTCGCGGGCCGCCGCGCTGTCGGCCGGGGTTATGAGCCAGCGGGAGGCCGGCGTGGCGTAGGCGCTCACCGAGAACGACCCGGCCAGGCTCTGCCAGATGCCGCCCCCGGTCCGACGCCCGGCGAGGTCGAGCCGGTAGAGCTCCGTCGCGGACCGGACGGCGGCGCCCACATCGCGCGGGAAGGCCAGGCCGACCTCCGGCGCCGGGTCGGCGTCCGCGAGCCCGATCTCGTGCAGCGGCACGGGCCGGCCGAGCTTGCTGCCGATGGCGGCGGCGATGAGATGGGGCGCGGCGCCCTGCGGCACCATGCCCTTCGACACCCATCGGGCGACCGATGTCTTGTCGTACCGCAGGGTCAACCCCCGTTGTGCGCCAAGATCGTTGACCCGTCTCGCCAGCCCCGCGTTGCTGATCCCGGCGAGGGCGAGAACGGTGCCGAGCTTCTCGTTCGGCCCGCGTTGCTCCCTGGACATGCGCCACCCCTCGACACCCCGACGGCCGCCCCGGCATAAGCGCGGGGCATTCGTAAACCCAGCGTAGTTCGCCGCATCCCTACCGTTAAGGGGCGGCGTTCCGGATGGCGAGATTGTTGTCCGTACAGGAGTGCGCTCTGGGGAAGTTGTGCCCCCGGCATGTGTGGCCGTGCGCCCGGCCGTGCGCTCTGGCCCGGTATGCGCCGCAGCGCTTCGATGAGGGCGTGGGTCGGCCCACTGCGCTGGGTCCAGTGGGCTGGGGGACACCGCCACCTCATTCCCCGCGGGTGGTGGAACGGTCCGGGGGGCGGTCGCCGCCTCCCGGACTGCGCCGATTCCCCGCTGCGCGCGCCGGTGCCCCCTCGCACGGGCGTGCCCCGTCAGTTTGGCCGAATGGCGCCTTCGCGGCCGGGTGTTGCCCCGGCGTGCACCGGTACCGGTGCGGGCGCACATCCTCCGTCGACGCGTGCTCCGGAGCCGCTCCCCGGGGCGTTCACCGTGGCAGCATGGTCCCGGCGGGGCGGGCATCGCACCGCGCCGCACGGTCCGTCGGCGTTCATTCGCGCTCGTTTGCAGTCCTGTTGGGCACCTTCCGCGCCGCACATCGTGATCAGGGCGTTGTCGTGTTCGATGCCGGAACCGTCGGCTTACTGTGCATGATGACTGCGACTTCTTGGTTGTCCACAGCCTGTGGAGGCGGCGATGCGCTGGTTGGTGGGATGGAGCTGTGCCGCCGCGGTACCGGTCACCGAGGAGCGGCGCACGCTGCAGCCCGTCGGCGCCCAACTGCTCTGGGGGGACCCCGACCCGCTGTGGGCGGTCGGTGACTGGCGCCCCGACGAGGTGCGCATCGTCCGCGCCGACCCCCCGCCCCTCGCCTACGGCAAGGACGGCCCCGTCAGCCGCCTCGCCGTGCTGGGCTGCTGCGGCGCCAGCGACGAGGAGCTGCGCCTGGGCCTGGTCGCCGCCCGGGGCGGTGCCCTCCGTCATCTCACCGCCTGGCCCGGCAGCTACACCGCCGTCGCCCAGGTCGGCCGCCGGATCACCGTCGCGGGCGACCTGGCCGGAGCCCGGCCCGTCTTCCACACGCCGTGGGCCGACGGCACCGCGTACGCCACCGCCGCGCTGCCCCTCGCCGACCTGGTCGAGGCCCAGCTCGACATCGGTCACCTCGCCGCCCTGCTCGCCTGCCCCGACGCCCCGGAGGCGCTCGGCGACGGCACGCCCTACGCGGGGGTGCGGCGGGTGCCGCCCGGCCACGCCCTGATCCTGCGCGACGGGGCCCGGGAGATCGCCGGGTACGAGCCGGCCGCCTCCCTCGCCGTCGCCGCGCCCCGCCTCGAACCCGCGCAGGCCGTGGACGCCGTACGGGACGCGCTGGTGGACGCCGTCCGTGCCCGGCTCGCCGCACCCCGGCACGCACCGGAGACCGTTGCTCCGGATCCCGGGCCGGTGCCCGGCATGGGCCCCGCCGAGCGGAGAGCGGCCCGCGGCGCCCCGGCACCGGGCATCGGCGCCGACCTGTCCGGCGGCAGCGCCTCCGCGACGCTCGCCCTGCTCGCCGCGGGCCTGCCGGGCGTGCCCGGGACCCCGCTGGGACACGGCACCGAGGCGGGCGAACGGCTCCTCGCCGTCACCTTCAACGACCTCACCGCGGAGCGCGGCGGCGGTGCCGCGGGCGTGCCGCGGCCGCGCGAGGCCGAGCTCGAACGGGCGCGCAGCATCGCCGCCAACCCCCGTCTGCACCACGTCGTCGTCGCCGCGGGCGAGGAGGCCCTCCCGTACACCGAGCTGGACAGCGGGCCGTTGACCGACGAGCCGGGCCCGTCACTGGTCGTCGCGGAACGCCACCGCCGGAGGCTGCTCGCCGGCAGCGCCGACCATCTCACCGGCCACGGGGCACGCCAGGTCCTCGACGCCCACCCCGCCCGCCTGGCCGACCTGCTCATGGACCGGCAGCGTCGTCGGCTGCTGAAGCCGGTGGCCGCGCTCGCCAAGGCCGACGGACCGTCGGCGCACTCGCTGTTCGTCCCCTTCACCGTCTACCGGGCCGCGCGCAGACTGGCCCGGACGCCGTACCAGGAGGGCGTGCGCGAGGTCGCCGAGCGGCTGCTGCACCGGCGCTTCGAGGACGGCCCGGACGCGGTCGCGCCCGTGGGACCGCCCGGCCCCCTCGCCGCGGGCGGCGCGGTCGACGCCTCCGTGGCGGCCCTGGCCTGGTGCCGCCCGGGCCCGGCCGCGCGCTGGCTGACCGGCGAGGCGCTCGCCGAGGTGTCGGTACGCCTCCAGGAGGCCGCCGTCCGGCCGGGCCCCCTGGAACGCCCCGGTGAGCGACGGGCCCGGGCGGCGCTCGCCCGGTACGCCACGGACCACCGGGTCTTCGAACAGGCGGCGGAGGTACGCAGCCAGCGGCTGCACACGCCCTTTCTCGACAACCAGGTCGTACGGGCCTGCCGTGCGCTCCCCGAAGCGCTGCGCGTGCAACCGGGGGCGCGTGCCTCGGTGTTGCGCGCGGTACTGGCGGGGGCCGGAATCCGCGACCTCCCGGCCGGCTGGGGCGCACCCTCCCAGGCCTCCCACGCGGCGGCGGCCCGCACGGGGCTGCGGACCGCGATGAACGACCTCCTCGCCCTCTTCGACGCTCCCCTGCTGGCGGACGCCGGGCTGGTCGAAGCCCGGGTCGTCCGCCGGGCGTTGCGGGCCGCGGCCGGAGGCGAACCGCTGCCGCTGGACGGCCTGGCGGAGCTGGTCTCGACGGAGCTGTGGCTCCGCCGGCTGCTGCAACGACGGGGCACCTGCTGGACGGGGGCGGACGCACCACGGCAACGGGCGGTCGCGGGAGGTGTGGTGCCGCGCCGGGCGCTGTGAGGGAGCGAGGCGGCTTCGCCACTGCCCTCGCCTTGCCCCCGCCTGCGGGGACGCTAACGGCAGGTGAGGCGCGCCTGGGCCCAGTCGGCGGGCGCGGGCGCACCCAGCAGTGAAGCCGGTTCGACGACGAGGTGGACCGTTCTCATTACTGAGAGGTTCACGTGCACCGGGACGGCCGCATCGCCGCTCCGCAGCACACCCGACCGCCACAGGAGCGCGCCGTCACCCCGGACGGCGAACCGCACCGTGCCGTTCCCCAGCCCCCTGTCGTCCACTCCGACGAACGCGTCGAAGGCCACGCAGCGCCGCTGAAGATCGACGGTCACGGACGACTTCGCCTGGACCGTCGCGCCGTGCGAGTAGCGCGTACCGCCGATCGCCACGCCTCTGCGCCGCCACAGCCAACTGCTCGCACCGAGACGCACCCTGGGGGCCGTCACCCGTCCGCGCACCTCGACGGTCAGTTGATCGAGGAGGTAGGAGCGGCCGGGCGGGGCGGCCGAACCGGTCGGGGAGCCGGCGGCCCCCTGCCCGGGAGGCGCGTGCTGAGATCCGGGAGCGCCGGCCGTCCCGGAGGCCAGGGGCGGGCTCTCCGGATCGGCGGACCCTCCCGTCCCGCCGGGAGCCGCCGACGGCGCGGCCCCGGTGGACGAGCCCTCCGACGGCGACGCCCCCGACCGGTCCGTTCCCGACTGATCCGATGACGCTGCTGCTCCCGAACGTGCCCCTCGCGATGGCGGCGCTTCCGGGGACGACGCCGTCGGGGGAGCGGATCCGGGTGTGGGACCAGGGCTGTGCAACGTCCCCGGCGGGCCACTGGGGTCGGCGCCCGGCCGGCCGGGAGCCTGGGGACCGGCCGACCGCATCACCCGCGGCGATGCGTTCCGCTGCCCGTCCTGCCCGCCGGCCAGGACGTACACCGTGGCCATGGCGGTCATGACCGCTCCCGCCGCGATGCCCACCTTCACCGGGAGGGAAAGCCCCCCGAAGACGGAAGCACCACCACCGGATCCCGCCGATCCAGTGCCGGCTCCGGCCCCAGCCTCAGCCCCGACCCCAGCCTCGGCTCCGGCCTCCGTGCCCGCTCCGGCCCCGGCTCCGGCTCCGACCTCAGCCCCAGCTCCGGCTGCGGCGTTGGCCCCGGTGCCGGTTGTTGTCCCGGTTCCGCCGGCGCCGACACTGCCCGCACCCGTGCCGCCCGCACCCGTGCCGCCCGCGCCGGCTCCGTCTGCTCCGGCTCCACCGCTGGCGCCGGCTCCACCCGCACCCGTTCCACCGCTGGTACCTGCGGCTCCCGTTCCGGCCGTGCCACTTCCGTTTGCCGCACCCGTGCTGGAGGCAGCACTCGCCGAACTGGCTCCGCCACCGATGCCAGGGGCCGTACTCGCTGCGGAACCCGTGCCGGCGCTCCCCGCTCCGCCGCCCGAACCCGTGGCTCCCGCGGCGGAGCCGGCACCAGCCGCGCCGGTTCCACCGCCTGTTCCGCCGCTCGCTGCGCCACCAGCGCTGCCCGAAGCGGCCGTTCCACCGCCAACTGCGCCACCGCCAACTGCGCCACCGCCGACTGTGCTACTCCCGACGCCGGAACCCGCTGTCCCAACACCGGCTGTCCCCTCGGCGCCGACCGCGCCTCCAGCTCCGACGGCGCTGGCGGTCCCGGCCGTTGTCCCGGCAGCCGTGCCCGAGGCGGCCGTTCCGGCCCCGGCCGACGCCGCTCCGGATCCGGTACCTGCGCCTGCGCTTGCGGTGCCTGCTCCGGATCCGGTACTCGCACCCGCACTCGCAGCGCCCGCACCTGCCCCCGCGGTGCCCGCCCCGGCTGCGGCCCCGGCCGCGGCGCCTGCCCCGGCCGTGAGCCCCGCCGCCTTGAGCGCGTAGCCGGCCGCGAACCAGCCGATGACCGCCACGGGCAGGACTGCCCGCAGCCGCTCATTGACGTCGTTGACCTCCAGCGCGGCCATACGGCAGTTCGCGCAGGTGTCCAGATGCTTCCGCAGCCCCCGCTCGGCCCGGGAGCGCAGACTCCCGCGGACGTACGCACCCAGCTGGTCGGCATACCGGGAACAACTGCCGCCCGAGGTCAGCGACGTGTTCACATGGGCTTGCAGATAGGCCTGCTTGAGTCCTTCGCGAGCGCGGTGCGCCAGCACCGCGGTGGCGTTCGCGGTCAGTCCCAGCAGCGGTGCCACGTCCCTCGGGGACTCGTCCTCGACGGCCGTGTGCCACAGCACGGTCTGCCAGCGCTCCGGCAGGCTGCGGAACGCCTGAACGGCGAGCGAACGCTCGGCCTGATGCATGGCCTGCACATCCGCGCCCGGGTTCTCGGTACCGGACGACGCGGCCCAGAACGGCCCTGCTCCGTAGGGCGCGGTCTCCTCGGACGCCGGGGAACGTGTCGCCGACGCCGCGAACACCGCGAAGTCCTCGACGAGTTGCTCCCGCTTCGCCGTGCGCGTCCATGTCGCGGCCACCCGACGGACCGTGGTCAGCAGGTAGGCACGCACTGCGGCGTCCGGGCCCGACCCGCGACGCACCGCCTGCAAGGTGCGGGTGAACACCTCGCCGGTCAGATCCTCCGCCGTGTGCAGATCACGGCAGCAGTGCGCGGCGTAGCGCCGCACTGCTCCCGCATGCCGGCGGTACAGCTCTTCGTACGCGCCGGTGTCCCCACCTCGTACGCGGGTGATCAACTCGGCGTCGGAAGCGACCGATTCACCCGGACCGGCAGGGCTCCCGCCACGCCCGTCCGCAGTGACGCCGGTCCTCGCTTCCCGACCGAGCCCGGTCTTGCTACCGGTCCCCGCGCTGCCGCCGGGTTCTGTGCCGCCATCGCCACCCCCGGCCTCGACGGTCTTCGCGACTCCGTCGGCCTCAGCGACGCTGTCGGCCCCCGCGCCCCCGCCGCATCCGGCTCCCTCAGCGACCCAGGAGGGCCTGGCCCCTCCCGCCGTGCCCCCGACAGCCGCAGGTTCTCTCTCCGCGCCTCCGACCGCCGCAGGTTCTCTCTCGCCCCGGTCAGGCCCCGGCCCTCCCGCTGCGCCGACAGCAGGTCCCGACGTCGATCCGGACCTCGGCGTCGATCCCGACCCCGACGCCGAGGCCGACCCTGACACGGACGCCGACCTCGCTCCCGATCCCGACGTCGGCCCCGGTCCCGACGCGGACGTCGACCCCGGTCCCGCCCCTGCCCCCGCGCCGAGCCCCGTGCCGACCGTGGTGCTCCGGCTCGGCCTGGGGCGCCTACCGCTTGCTCTGCCCGTGCCGGTGGCCGCGCCCGCGCCCGTGCGGGGCCCTGTCCCAGTACCTTCCCCGACGCCCGCTTCGCGTAGATTCGGAGTGCTGTCGCCGGCGCTGCGAATTGGCTTGTTTTCGCCGCCGACGCTTGTGCCACTCCCGGCCCGGCCGCCGCTCCGTGATCCCTCGGCGGGCATGCCGTTCACCGGAGCCGGAGCCGGAGCCGGAGCCGGAGCCGGAGCACCGTCACCGGAGCCCGCCGGACCACGAGCCCCACCAGCGCCTTCAGCCCCACCAGTGCTTTCAGCGTCATCAGAACCAACAGGGCCGCCGGCGCCAACTGGGCTGCCGGCGCCGCCGGCGCCGCCCCCGTCACCCCGAGCACCCTGCGGCCCCGCACCGACTCCCCGCACCCGCGCCGCAGGCCCGTTGTCCCCCGGCCCGATGGTCCGGGCGACCGCACCTTCGTCCGCTCTCCCAACAGGGGTGGCGGAGTCCGTGTCGGAGAAGCCGCTGCGCTGCTGCGGGACGCTCGGATGCGGTTGCGTGCCGGAGCTCGGGACGTCGGTGGAGGGCGCGTCCGGGCAATTGCTCTGCTCCGGAACCTGCGGGGGCCGCAACAACTCCGGCTGCCGCGCGGTCTGTCCGGTGTCCGGCTCGCCGTGACCGTGCGTTTCGTCCCGACCGTCAGCACCCATCCCGGAAGCCCCTGTACACGCCGACATGCCCCAACATTCCGCGTCAGCGTCCCACAACCGAGCCCCGCTGCACCGGGCTTGCGCCCTCAACCACCCATCCGGGGTGCCTGCACGCGCATGACGCGGCAGTCACCCCTTCGGGTGGTGTCGGTCGGGCCCTGTCGGTCGGGCCCTTCGCAGACTCCTCTGTTGAGGCGCACCAAGGCGTCATGGAGCGGCAGCCCGGAGCCTCACCGACCCGGGCCATCTCCGAGTCGGTGGCTGTCAGGGGCCGGCGGGCCGGCCCGGCCGACCCCTGACGCCGTCGTCCGCTCGTCTCACACCGTCGGGCGGGACCGCAGGCCCTCCAGCAGAATGTCCAGCAGCCGGGCCGAAGCCGCCTGCTGCTGGGCCGCGTCCGGCAGGGACGGGGCCGCGGTGGCGATCACCAGCAGTACGTCGGCGACCGTCACGTCCGTGCGCAGCTCACCCGCCGCGCGGGCCCGCTCCACGAGCCGCCCCACGACCTCGAGCAGTGCCGTGGCCCCGGCGTCCTTGTCCGGCTCACCGGCCGCCGCCCTGGCGGGCTGCTCCACCAGACGCAGCCCCTGCTCCGCCTGACGCTGCTGCGGAACGCGCGCTCCGGCCGCCTCGGCAGCCCGCACCTCTGTGCTCTTGGCGTCGGCCGGCTCCGCCTCGTCCGTCTGCACCCGCAGCACCTGCGGCGGCAGCAGCCTGCCGGCGCCCGATGCCACCGAGGTCCGCAGGAACCGGGAGAGGGCCGACCACGGCTCGTCCTCCTGCCCCAGAGCGGTCCGCGCCTGCTCGGTCAGCCTGGCCGTCTCCTCTTCGGCTATTCGCCGGACCAGCACGTCCTTGCTCGGGAACCGCCGGTACACGGTCCCCACGCCGACGCGTGCACGGCGCGCCACGTCTTCCATCGGAGCCCCGTAGCCCAGCTCGCCGAAGACCTCGCGGGCGGCGCGCAGGACGTGCTCCAGATTGCGCTGTGCGTCCACGCGCAGTGGCGCGGAACGTGCGCCCGGGCCGCTGCCCGTGGCGGTGGTGGCATCCGTCGTGGCCGTAGGTCCTCCGCCGTCGGAAGTGACAGCGGCCGGCCAATGAGTAGTGCCCTGAATGTGCATAACCGTTCCCCCGGTAATGATGTCTCCCCCCGGAGACTCCCCGCCCTGACTGCCGGGGGCGGTCTGGCACCCCGACGAAGTACGAACATAGTTGAGCCCAGGTCAAGAATGAAGAGGGCAGTTCCGGGCAGCTCTCCCCCCGTTCGGCCCACGGGCCCGATCCGTCCTGATTCGCCACGCCTGTGCCACCCCTCGCACCCCACCTGACCTGCATCGCTGGTCCGCCACGGCCGGAATCTCCCGCTCCGCTCCCACCGCTCCCTCCGGTCACACATTTCGACGGGCCTGTGGACAAAGACCGGCCGGAGGTGCCTCATGGGAGAGTGCTGTGTCTGCACGGGGTACACGGCAGGGGTCAGCGCTCCGCGGGGCCCCGCGCCCCAGCGCAACACCAGGGGCTTGAGCAACGTCGCGAGGAGACCCTCTGTGAAGGAACCGGCGCGCATTCTCGTTGTCGGCGGTGGCTACGTCGGGATGTACACCGCGCTGCACCTCCAGCGGAAGCTCAAACGCGACGAGGCCCGGATCGTCGTCCTCGACCCCGAGCCGTATATGACCTACCAGCCCTTCCTCCCGGAAGCCGCGGCCGGTTCCATCTCCCCCCGCCATGTGGTCGTCCCCCTCCGCCGGGTCCTCGGCGACTGCCAGGTCGTGATCGGCGAGGCACGGTCCATCGACCACGCCAAGCGCACCGCGACCATCACCACCCTCGCCACCGACGAGGAGGGCACCGGCGCCGTGGAGCTCGAGTACGACGAGCTCGTCCTCGCGCCCGGGTCGGTCTCCCGGACCCTCCCGATCCCCGGCCTCGCCGAGTACGGGATCGGCTTCAAAACCGTCGAAGAGGCCATCGGCCTGCGCAATCACGTCCTCGAACAGCTCGACATCGCCTCCTCCACCCGCGACCCCGAAGTGCGCGACGCGGCGCTCACCTTCGTCTGCGTCGGCGGTGGCTACGCCGGTGTGGAGGCGCTGGCGGAGCTGGAGGACATGGCCCGCTACGCCGCGCGTTACTACCACAACGTCTCCCCCGAGGACATGAAGTGGATCCTCGTCGAGGCGACCGACCGGATCCTTCCCGAAGTCGGCGCGGAGATGGGCCGGTACGCCGTCCGGGAGCTGCGCCGCCGGGGCATCGACGTCCGGATGGAGACCCGCCTCGAGAGCTGCGAGGACCGGGTGGCCGTGCTGAGCGACGGCTCCCGCTTCCCGACCCGCACCCTCGTCTGGACCGCCGGCGTCAAACCGCACCCCGTCCTCGCCACCACCGGCCTCCCGCTGAACGGCCGCGGCCGCCTCAAGTGCACCGCCGCGCTGCGGGTCGACGGGGTCGAGCACGTCTGGGCGGCGGGGGACGCCGCCGCGGTCCCGGACGTCACGTCCGACGAGCCCGACGCGCTGTGTGCGCCCAACGCCCAGCACGCCCTCCGCCAGGCGAAGGTTCTGGCCGAGAACCTCCTTGCGTCCCTGCGCGGCGAGCCCGTCAGGGAGTACGAGCACAAGTACGTCGGGTCCGTGGCCTCCCTCGGCCTCCACAAGGGCGTCGCCCATGTGTACGGCCGGAAGCTGAAGGGCTACCCGGCCTGGTTCATGCACCGCGTGTATCACCTCAGCCGCATCCCGACGTTCAACCGCAAGGCCCGGGTGCTCGCCGAATGGACCCTCTCCGGGCTGTTCAAGAGGGAAATCGTTTCCCTGGGCTCGCTGGAGAACCCCCGGGGAGAATTCGAACTCGCTGCCGGTACCGGCCGTCACAACGAGACGACATGACCGGCTGAGCCCGGAACGGAACTCCTCGGGAGCGGGCCGCGTCTGAGGTATGTCAGTGCCCTCGGCCACACTGGACGTGTGACCATGGGTGGGCTCACATCTACAAAGAGTGCAGTGGTACGTCCGGCCGGCCCGGCTGACCCGAAGCGACATCACGAGGCAAAACTCAGTGAACTTCACGCGCTGGAGCGCCCGGCTCCCCGGAACACAGCGACGCGCCGCCTCGCGGACCGACCGCGGCGCGCGCCCCGCGCAGCCGTCGACGGCCGTGGGCACCGGCGGCGCCGTTCCCGCGGCGCGCGGTGAGCATCAGGGGCTCGCGTCGGACCCGGCGCGCCCCCTTCCGGCCGCCCCCGCGCCCGGGGCGGAACGTCCGACGGTGGACGGGCTGTCCGTGCGCGAGGTCCTCGGGCAGGTCCCCGGCATGGTCGCCGTGGTGTACGGGCCCGACCACCGCATCGCGTACGTCAACGACGCCTACGCCGCGGTCTTCGGCCCGCGCGCGCCCGGCGAGCCCGCCCGGACGGAACTGCCCGAGCTCGCCGAACTCGGCCTGCTCGCGCTGATGGACCAGGTGCTGCGCAGCGGCAAGCCCCGCACCGTCAAGTCCCGCCGCGTTCCGGGCGCCCGGGTGGCTCCCGACGGCGGCGCCGCCCGGGACGGCTACTTCACCTTCACCTGCAGCCCCATCGACCTCCCTGCGGCGCCCCTCGCCGACGAGCCGGCCCCGGCGGTTCCGGGCGGGGCGGCCACCGGCTCTCCGGACGGCGCGACCCCTGATCCCGCAGCTGATCCCGCAGCGCCGCACCACGCAGCCACGCCATCCGCACCCGCGCCGACCGGACCCGCGCCGACCCGACCCGTCTCGACCGGACCCGTCTCGACCGGACCCGTCTCGACCGGACCCGTCTCAACCGCACCCGCGGCCGGCGCGTCCGCCACCACCGAGCCCGCGGAGACGGCGTCCCCCCAGGCCCCCGCCGACGAAGCAGCCGGGCCCACCGACGCAACCGCCCTCGACCCCGCCGCCGTCCCGGAGCCCCACCGCGGCGTCCTGGTCTTCGCCGCCGACGTCACCGACCAGGTGGAGGCGGCCGAGCGGCTGCGCGCCAGCGAACGGCGGCAGCGCGAAGCCGCCGTCACCCTCCAGCGCAGCCTTCTCCCGCAGGAACTGGAGCAGCCCGACGACCTGCGGGTCGCCGTCACCTATCAGCCCGGCGGCACGGATGCCGCGGTCGGCGGCGACTGGTACGACGTCATCACCCTCGGCGGCGGCCGCACCGCCCTGGTCATCGGGGACGTGATGGGCCGGGGCGTACGCGCCGCCGCCGTCATGGGGCAGCTCCGCACGGCGGTGCGCGCCTACGCCCGGCTGGACCTCCCCCCGCACGAGGTGCTCCAGCTCCTCGACGGCCTGGCCTCCGAAATCGACCCCCACCAGATCGCCACCTGCGTCTACGCCGTCCACGACCCCAACGAGGGCCGGCTCGTGCACGCCTCCGCGGGACACCTGCCGATCATCGTCCGCGACGCGGACGGCACGGTCCGCCGCGCCGCCGAACCGACTGGACCGCCCCTGGGCACCGGCGGCTACCTGCACACCTCCGGAACCATGACCCTGGGGCCGGGCGCCACCGCCGTCCTCTACACCGACGGCCTGGTGGAGCGCCGGGACAAGGACATCGACGAGGGCGTCGACGCCCTCGAGCAGGCGCTCGCCGGCGCCACCGGTTCACCCCAGGTCGTCTGCGACCGCCTCATCCGGGCCCTGGGCGTCACCGCGGACCATGACGACGACGTCGCCGTACTCGTCCTCCAGCACCCGACACGCAGCGGTCACGACGCGGAGCTCTTCCACAACGCCGCGCTCGAACTCCTCGGCGGAGTCGAGGCCGCGCCGCGCGCCCGCGCCTTCGCATCCGGGGTCCTGGCGAGCTGGCGCTTCCCGGTGGAGCTGCGGGACCTGGGCGTACTGGCCGCCAGCGAGCTGGTCGCCAACTCCCTCCAGCACGGGATTCCGCCCATGCGGCTGCGCCTGCGGCGCACCGACCGGCGCCTGATCATCGAGGTCACCGACGGCGACGACCATCTGCCGCGGCGCCGCACCGCGGAACCGGTGGACGAAGCCGGCCGCGGCATCTCGATCATCGCGACGATCGCCTCCTCCTGGGGCTGCCGCCGGACTCCGGACGGCGGCAAGTCGGTCTGGTGCGAATTCGCCCTCCCCGCCGCATGACACCCGGACCCCGCCACTGGAACCCCCGCGGGGAACGGACCGTGCCCCGGCCCGGCTGCTCAGCCGTCTCTCCGGACCGATCCGTCACGCACCCCTGACGGACCGCCGCCTCCCGGACGGAACGGGAACGGAGCCCGCGAACCGGAATCCGTCCGGGAGCCACTCCCCGGCCGTGGCTCCTTTCCTCGGAGAACACGGCTCTACTCGGAGAACACGGCCCCATCGAACGGCCCTTGCCTCCACGCCATGGAACAACGGAACCGCCCCCGGCGGGCAGCACATCGCTGCTCCCACCGGGGGCGGTCGAGGCACGCGGACCAGGCGCGGCCCTGCGGGAAGGGACCCCCCGCAGCCGACCGCCCGGGCCCCTGACGTCAGACCGTTGCCGTCACACCCCTGACGTCAGACCCCTGCCGTCATCTGGGCGGCCACCGGCTCAGCGGCTACGGACTCGGCCCGTTGCGCCGGTATCACCACCGGGCCGGCGGCCTCGGCCGGTGCCGCGGTGCGGTGCGGACGGTCCTGAGCCGAGGTCAGCCGCTGCCCGAGCCGCAGGGCGAGCACCGTGATGCCCAGCGAGCACCCCAGCAGCAGCACGATGTACTCGGTGTACATGCCCGCACCGGCGATGAGCCCGCCCACCGCGGGGCCGACCGCCAGGGCCAGCTGCTTCACCAGGGCGAACGCCGAGTTGTACTGCCCCACCAGCGGGCCCGGCGCGAGGTCGGCCACCAGCGGCGCCACCGTCGGGGAGAGCATCGACTCGCCCAGCCCGAAGAGCGCGTAGGTGGAGATCAGCGCGGCGGTCGCGATCACCTGACTGTCGTGCACCAGACCGGACACCCCGGCCGCCACCCACGCCAGCGTCCAGATGAGTCCGACCAGCGCGACGACCCGGCTCCGCCGGTGCCGCTCCACCAGCTTCAGCACACCGAACTGGGCCAGCACGATGACGGCGGTGTTGGCGGCCAGCGCGATCCCCAGTGTCGAGGGCGAGATCCGGGCGGCCTCCACGGCGAAGGCCGCGAGCCCCGACTCGAACTGTCCGTAGCAGGCGAAGAACATCACGAAGCCCAGCACACACAGCTGGACCATGGCCCGGTCGCCGAGCAGGGCCCGCCAGCCGCCGTTCGCCCGGTCGTCCGTCGGCACCGCGTCGTCGACCCGGGGCACCTCCGGCAGCCGTACGGTCGCCGCCGTCACCGCCAGGACCAGGAACATCGCGGCCTCGATCGAGAACAGCGTCACGAAGCTCGACGGCCGTGAGGTGTCGACGATGAGCCCGCCCAGCAGTCCGCCGACGCCGAGCCCCAGGTTGCTGAGGAAGAACTGCCCCGCGAACGCGCGGGACCGGGTGACCGGCGTGGAGCACCAAACGATCATGGTGGCCAGCGCCGGCTGGATCACGGCGATACCGGCGCCCAGCAGCCCCGCCGCACCGATGACGAGCGGCTCGCGCTCGGCCAGCCCGAGCGCCAGGGACCCGACGGCCGCGGCGACCGACCCCGCGATGGCAACCGGCAACGGACCCCGCCGGTCGATGACCCGACCGGTGAACGGCAGCACGACAAGCGCGGCGACGGCGAAGGCCGCGAGCACCACACCAGCAGTGCTCGCGCCGAGATTCCGGACCTGCGCCACATAGACGAAGAGGAACGGAACGGTGAAGCCGTTGCCGAACGCGCTCAGCGCGTTGCCCAGCTGGATCCGGCGCAGAGCTGCGCCCATCGCGGTGGTCACACTCACCTACCTAGGTCGAGAGAGGGGTGGACAGTCGAAGCCTGAAGACTTCAACTGTAAAGTTCGAAGCTAAAGAGTACATAGTGAAGGACTTCAAGTCCAATGAGTTGCATGCCATACTCCCGGGCATGGCTGACACCCCCGCCCCGCCCGCGTCACACCGGGAGCCGAGCCTCGATGAGCAGATCGCGGCCTACCAGCGCGAATTCCGCGACCTCGACCCCCAGGTCGAGCAGGTCGTCTCGGCGCTCCAGCGGCTCAACCGGCGTATGAACGTCGCGTACGGACGCCAGACCGCCACGCTCGGGATCAGCAACGCCGAGTGGGAGGTCCTCAAGGCCCTCGTCCTGGCCGGCGTTCCGTACCGCCTGGGACCGGGGGACCTGGCCAAACGGCTGGGGCTGACCCCCGCCGCGATGACCCACCGGGTCGACCGGATGGCGAGCGAAGGTCTCGTCACCCGCGAACGCGACGAGAACAACCGCGTCCGGGTGATCGTGGAGCTCACCGACGAGGGCCGGGAGAAGTGGCTCGAGGCGATGCGGCTGGCGTCGGTCTTCGAGGAGGACCTGCTCCAGGACCTCTCACCGGAGGAACGGGCGCAGTTGGGGGATGTGCTGACCCGCCTCCTGCGGCGCGTGGAGGACGCCCAGCCCGACGCCGACGGCCGCCTGGCCGACCTCGACGAGGCAGGTTGACGCGCACCGGCGCGGTCCGTATAGTCCTT
>NZ_JBYITE010000083.1:0-18440 GCF_057709105.1 Streptomyces sp. bgisy100 | reverse complement strand
CCCCCCCCCCCCCCCCCCCCCCCCCCCCCCCCCCCCCCCCCCTCCCCCGGCACGCACCAACGCTCCCGCGCCGGGCAACGCTCCCGCGCCAAGCCCGCCCCCGAACCACGCTCCCGCCCCCCCCACGACCAAGCGTCAGCGAAGCGGCACCGCCTGCCCCGCCACCACCAGCAACACCTGCTCGCACTCCGCCGCGAACCCCGCATTGAGCCGCCCGAGTTCATCCCGGAAGCGCCGCCCGGAAGCCGTCGCCGGCACCACCCCCGACCCCACCTCGTTCGACACGGCGACCACCCGGCGCCGGGTCCCCCGTACCGCCGCCACCAGCGCGTCCGTCCGCTCCCGGAGTTCCCGCCGACCCCCCGCCGCCCAGCGGTCGTCGTCCCAGGCCCCGACCGCGTCCATGGCGTCCGTCAGCCACAGCGCGAGGCAGTCGATGAGCAGCGGCGGCCCCTCCTCGGCGAGCAGCGGCACCAGATCGCAGGTCTCGACGGTGCGCCAGGAGCCGGGCCGGCGCTCCCGGTGGAGGGAGACCCGGGCCGCCCAGTCCTCGTCCCCCTCACGGGTGCCGCTCGTCGCGACGTACACCACCTCCGCGAAGGACTCCAGGCGCCGTTCCGCCTCCACCGACTTCCCCGACCGCGCCCCGCCGAGGACCAGCGTGCGGCGCGGCGGCGCGGGCACCGTGGGGTGGTCGCCCACCCGCATCGTCTCCCCGTCCGCCACCGCGCGGGCCCCCGCCGCGGCCAGCCGGCGGCGCAGTTCGGCGCCCGGTGGCACATCGTGGTCGAGGTGCGCGGCGACCACCTCGGTCGCCTCCGTGACCGTGCCCGCGGCCCGCAGCCGGGCGAGCGCGTCGGGCCGTCCGACGACGTCGAGCACGGCCGTGTCGTACGGGGCGAGCCCTTCCGGGAGGCCCGCCGGGGCGGCGCCCGGCGGCAGATACAGCAGCCGTTCGCCGTCCGCGCCGGTGACCACGTAGCCGGTGCCGGGCACGTCCACCGCGACGGCCCGCACCCGGTGACCGCTGATCAGCGCGAGTTCCCGCCCGTCCGGCACCCGGCCCGGCGCGGGCAGCCCGGCCGGCACCTCGACGGCGGGCCCGTTCTGCGGATGGGACAGCAGGACCTGCCGCACCCCGACGAGCGACTGCCCCGCACGGGCGGCGGCCAGCGCGGCGCCCGGTGTCAGGTCGAGCAGCAGCGCCCCGTCCACCAGCAGTGAGGTCGCGGCGCGCGCGTCGCCGCCGACGGCGGTCGCGCACGCGGCGCATGGGCAGTCGGGGCGGGGCAGCCCGCCGGGGGCTCCGGTGCCGAGGAAAGTGAGTTCCACGCCCCGATCGTCTCGCGTCGCCGCGTCCCGGGCGCGCGGGGGCACCCCCGCGACCTCCGAGCGGTGGCCGCGGCAGGCCCATTAGGCTGCGGGGGAGCAGCTACTCGGCGGGACTTGAGGAGGCGGACATGGCGTGGACGTGGCGGTTCGAGAAGTCCGACGGGACGGAGACCGTGCCGGCGGTCGAGCCGGAGGAGTTCAGCACGCAGGGCGACGCGGAGTCCTGGATCGGCGAGGTCTGGCGTGACCTCCAGGAGGGCGGCACCGAACAGGTGACGCTGTTCGAGGACGGCACCGAGATCTACGGACCGATGAGCCTGCAGGCCGAGGACGCCTGAGCCGTTCCGTTCGGAGCACCCCCGGGCCGGTCCGCAGGGAACGGCCCGGGGAGCCCGGGTTCCGGAGTGCCGGGGGCCCGGGGCAGGCCCCTTCAACCGCCCCCTCAGCCCGCCGCCACCAGGAACTGCGTGGCCGCCAGCTCGCCGTAGAGGGCGTCGGACGCGACCAGTTCCGCATGCGTCCCCACCGCCCGTACCGTCCCCGCCTCCATCACCACGATGCGGTCGGCCGCCGTCACCGTCGACAGCCGGTGCGCCACCACCAGCACCGTCGTGTGCCGGGCGGCCTCGGCGACGACCTCGCGCAGGGCCAGCTCATTGGCCGCGTCGAGCTGCGAGGTCGCCTCGTCGAGCAGCAGCAGCCGGGGCCGGCGCAGCAACGCGCGGGCGACCGCCACCCGCTGGCGCTCTCCGCCGGAGAGCTGACTGCCGCGGTGGCCGACAAGGGCCTCCAGACCGTCCGGCAGCCGTTCGACGAGGCCGGTCAGCCGGGTGCGCACCAGGACGTCCCGGATCTCCTCGTCGGTGGCGTCCGGGGCGGCGAACACCAGGTTCTCCCGCAGCGTTCCGGCCAGCACGGGGGCGTCCTGCTCGACGTAGCCGATCGCCGCGCGCAGCCGGGCCAGCGGCCAGTCGCGGACGTCCTCGCCGTCCACGAGCACCCGGCCGCCCGTCACCTCGTGGAACCGCTCGATCAGGGCGAAGACCGTGGACTTCCCCGCGCCGGACGGGCCGACGAACGCCGTCAGGCCGCCGCCGGGCACGACGAAGGAGACGCCGTCGTGGACGAGGGGCAGCTCGTCGCGGTAGCGGAAGCCGACGTCCTGGAACCGCACGCTCGCCGGGCCGCGCCCCGGCCGCACCGGCCCGCCCTGACGCGTCACGCCCCCGCCCCGCTCCCATCCGTCCTCGACCTGCCCCGCCCCACCCGTCTCCGGCCCTACGTCGAGCCGCTTCTCACCGAGCCGCTCCTCACCGAGCTGCTCGACGCCGAGCCGTTCCGCCGCGGAGATCCGCGCGATGGCCGCGGAGCCCATCTGGTACTGCTCCGCTGCCTCGACCAGCCGGGACACCGGGTCCGCCAGATGGACCAGGAACAGCAGGAACGCGATCAGCGTGGAGATCTCGATCGCGCCGGACGCCACCCGGGCGCCGCCCACACCGAGCACCGCGAGGAAGGACGCCTGCACCGAGAACCCGACGGCCGACGAGGCGATCGCCTGCCATTTCGCCGACCGCACCCCGTGCCGCCAGGCGTCCCGCGCCGCCTCCTCCAGCCGCGCCGTCTCCCGGACCTCCGCCCCGGAGGCCTTGATCGTGCGGAAGGCGCCGAACGCCCGCTCCAGCACGGTGGAGATCGCCCCCACCGCCTCCTGGGTCCGCTCGGCCGCCCGGGAGATCCGCGGCAGCAGAAAGCCCATCGAGCTGCCGATCAGCCCGATCACTCCGAGGGTGACGCCGAGCAGGACGGCGTCCATCAGCGCCATCATCACCAGGGTGGCGGCCAGGCTCAGGGTGCCGGTGACCGCGGAGACCACCGACTGCGTGGTGACCTGGTGCAACAGGGTGGTGTCGGAGGTGACCCGGGACATCAGGTCGCCCGGCTGGGTCCGCTCCATCTCCGGGATCCGCAGCCGTATCAGCCGTTCCATCAGCCGCCGCCGGGCCGCGAGCACCACCGACTCGGCGGTCCGCTCCAGCACGTACGCACCGGCCGCCTCGGCCACCGTGCCCGCCAGTACCAGCCCGGTGAGCAGCAGGAGCACGCCGACGAGGGGCCCGTCGGCGGCGAGCCGGTCGACCAGCGCCTTGGCGGCGAGCGGCTGGCCGAGTGCGGTCGCCGCGCCGACCAGCGACAACAAGGCACCGACGGCCACCGCGGCACGGTGCGGACGTATGCGCCCGTACAGCTCACGCCAGGTGTCCCGGGCGGACGGCCGTTCAGCCGGGGAAGCGGACGGGGATAACGCCGAGGGGGTCTCGGCTGCGGACATGGTCACTCCTGGGCCGGGGGTTGGTCGCTGTCACCCCTCAGGACGCAACGAAACGCTGATCACCTGAACCGCGCCGGGCGCGATCCCTCGGCACGACCGCAGGCAACGTTCCGGCGCCGCCCGGCGCCCGCTCAGCCCCGCACACCGCGAGGCGGGTCGGCCCCGCACACCGCGAGGCGGGTCGGCCCCGCACACCGCGAGGCGGGTCGGCCCCGCACACCGCGAGGCACGTCAGCCCCGTACGCCGCAGAGGTGCAGCAGCGCCGCCACCGCGCGATACGGGTCGGTGCGCCCGGCCCGGTCCTCGGCGGCGAGCAGCTGGGCCAGCTCCTGGCCCGTCGGCGGCTCCTCGTCCTCCGCGGCCTGGTCCGTGAAGACCCGCACCCCGTACCAGGTGTCCAGCGGCGCGCCGATCCCGGCGAGGGTGCCGGTGAGCGCGTCCAGCCGGTCGGCCCGGACCGGGAGGCCGATGCGGTTGGTGTACGCGGGGGAGTCGAAGGACGCCAGGGCGCCCTCCCAGTCGCGGGCGAGCCCGGGCCGCATCGCCAGCGCGTCGGCGTTCCGGACCAGCAGCGACAGCAGCCCGCCCGGTGCCAGCACCCGGGCGAGGCCCGCCAGGAACGGGTCCGGCTCCGGCAGGTACATCAGCACCCCGTGGCAGAGCACCACGTCGAAGCTGCCCGGCAGGAAGTGCACCCCGGTCTCGCGGCCGTCGCCCTCGATGAGCCGCACCCGCTCCCGGATGCCCTCGGGCTCGGCGGCGAGCGCGGTACGGACGGTCGACAGCATCCGCGGGTCGGACTCCAGCCCGGTGATCTTGTGCCCCGCCCGGGCCAGCCGGAGCGCCTGCGTGCCCTGGCCGAGGCCCACGTCGAGCACCCGCAGCCGCTGCCCCACCGGGAACCGCGCCGCTATCTGCTCCTCGACCTGGCGGGCGACCAGCTCCTGACGGACGGTGTTCCGCAGACCCCCGAGCCCGCCGAGCCAGCCGCTCGCCCCGCCGGAGTTCCACTCCACCGAGGGAAGATCCCCGGCTCCCTGGGCGGTCGCTGCGTTCAGGGCCGTTCTCCCCGCTTGACCTTCGGCTTGGGCAGCCGCAGCCGGCGCATCTGCAGGCTGCGCATCAGCGCGTACGGCACGGCGCCGCGGAGGTTCTCGCCCGGGAAGCGGGTGCGGAGCTGCTTCTTCATCCGGATCGCGACACCGACCGAGTCGAGCACGATCAGCACGATGACGACCAGCCACAGCAGCAGCGAGAAGTTCTTGACCTGCGGCGACGGCAGCATGCTCAGCACCAGGATGAGCACCGCGAGCGGCAGGAAGAACTCGGCGACGCAGAACCGGGAGTCGACGAAGTCACGGGCGAACCGGCGGATCGGCCCCTTGTCCCGGGCGGGGAGGTACCGCTCGTCGCCGCTGGCCAGCGCCTCGCGCTGCTTGGCCAGGTCCGCGCGGCGCGCTTCGCGCTGCCGCTTGGCGGCGTCCTTGCGGTTGGTCGGCGTGGACGCCGTGCTCCGGCGCTGCGACTGGGCGACGCTGCGCTTCGGAGTGGGGCGGCCCTTGGGCGCCTGCGGGTCACGGGGCTGCTGCGGGTCCGCGGTCATCTTGGTGACGGCGGCCTGCTCGTCGTTGGAACGGCTTCGGAACACAAAGCCCAAGGGTACGGGGTCCGGCCGCGGACCCCCAGCCCGCACGGCCACGATCCGGCAACGGCACCGGTACCGGCGCCGGGCTCCAACGGTGACGGCACCGGGGTACCGGGCCCGAACGGCGACGGCACCGGTGCCGCGGCACCGGCACCCGCGGCACCGGCACCCGCCTCCACGGGCTGTGGCCCGTACGTCGGTCGGCGCGGTCGCCTCCGCCCGGGGCCCGTCACCTACTCCTTGGGCCGGACACGACGCTCGTGTGATCGTCCTGGAGGAGGAGCGCATCGGCGCCCGAACAGTGCGGTAATGGAACCAGGGCCCGTACTGTTGGGTCTGTAGAACAGAGTGCTGAGTCCGAGCCCGAAGGGGGCGCGCGAGGCCCATGAGCGGTGTCATGAAGCGGATGGGGATGCTTTTCCGCGCGAAGGCCAACAAGGCCCTGGACCGGGCCGAGGACCCGCGCGAGACCCTCGACTACTCGTACCAGAAGCAGATCGAGCTGCTGCAGAAGGTGCGCCGCGGCGTCGCCGACGTGGCCACCTCCCGCAAGCGGCTGGAGCTGCAGCTCGGCCAGCTCCAGGGACAGTCGACCAAGCTGGAGGAGCAGGGCCGCAAGGCGCTCGCGCTGGGCCGCGAGGACCTGGCCCGGGAGGCGCTGTCCCGCCGCGCCGCGCTCCAGCAGCAGGTCACCGATCTGGAGACGCAGCACCGGACGCTGCAGGGCGAGGAGGAGAAGCTGACGCTCGCGGCCCAGCGGCTGCAGGCGAAGGTGGACGCCTTCCGCACCAAGAAGGAGACCATCAAGGCCACCTACACCGCCGCCCAGGCCCAGACCCGGATCGGCGAGGCCTTCACCGGCATCTCCGAGGAGATGGGCGACGTCGGCATGGCCGTCCAGCGGGCCGAGGACAAGACGGCCCAGCTCCAGGCGCGCGCCGGCGCGATCGACGAGCTGCTGGCCTCGGGCGCGCTCGACGACCCCACCGGCACGGCCAAGGACGACCTCACGGCGGAGCTGGACCGGCTCTCCGGCGGTTCGGACGTCGAGCTGGAGCTCCAGCGGATGAAGGCCGAGCTCGCGGGCGGCAGCGGCGGGCAGCAGGCCATCGAGGGCGGCGCGCAGAACCAGGGCGCACCGAACCAGAACGAGCAGCAGGCCCAGGGCCACAGGTTCGACAAGCAGTAGATCCCCGCCGGGCAAGGCGTACCGGGAGGCCGTCGTGATCGTACGGATCATGGGCGAAGGGCAGGTGGAGCTGGCGGACAGCCACTTCGCCGAGCTCAACAAACTCGACGACGAACTGCTCACCGAGATGGAGAGCGGCGACGAGGACGGCTTCCGCCGCACCCTCGGCGCCCTGCTCGACGAGGTGCGACGGCTGGGCGAGCCGCTGCCGGACGACTCCCTGGAGCCGTCCGAGCTGATCCTGCCCTCCCCGGACGCGACGCTCGAAGAGGTGCGGGACATGCTCCGGGACGACGGCCTCATCCCGGGGTAGGAGCTCCCGGACGGCCGGACGCCCGCCGAGCCCGGCGCGCCAGGAGCCCGGGACCGGGGAGCCGGGGATCGGGGAGCCCGGGACCAGGAGCCCGGACCGGGGAGTCCGAGGCCGGGCGCCCGGCGACAGCAGCCCGGAACCGGAAGCCCGGCAGCCGGCTGGGAACGCAGGCCCGGCAGCCCACGATCCTGGAGCCTCGGAGACCGGACCCCGGCCTTCCGTGGAGACCGGACCCTGGCCTGCTGTGGAGCCCGGAGCCGGGATCTCCGCCCCCGCCCTCTGAATCTCGGCCCCCCCCGCCCCCGGAACCTCCACCCCCTCGGCCCCCGGGAGCGCCTTGATGCACGGACCGGCGTGCAGGGCGGCGCGCGCCGCTCTGAGCCGCGGGCCGGACCCCGGGAGCGGACCGGATGGTGTCTGCACCCCCGCGCGAGCACTTACCGTTGCTTCTCGTGACCTCCCTCGCCGTCGGACCGGGCCTCGCCCGTCCCCAGCGCTGGCTGCGTGACCACCCGCTCGCGCTCGACGCGGCGCTCGCGGCGGTCGTGCTCGCGCTCATCCTCCTCACCCTGGTGACCGACCACAGCCCCAGCGGGCCGCGGATCGGCGCGCGCACGCCCACCCCGTGGAGCGTCGGCCTCGCGCTCCTCGCCTGCTCGGCCCTGGTGTTCCGGCGCCGGATGCCGCGGCAGGTGCTCGGCGTCACCGGGGCGCTGACCCTCGTCGAGCTGTTCACCGAGCCCGACGAGCGGGGAGCGCCGGTCGCCCTGTCCGCGGCCGTCGCGCTCTACACCATCGCCTCCCGCACCGACCGGTCCACCACCTGGCGGGCCGGCGCGCTCACGGTGGTGGCCCTCACCGCCGCCGCGATGTACAGCGGTCCCGGGCCCTGGTACGACCAGCAGAACATCGGGATCCTCGCCTGGACCGGCCTGGCCGCCGCCATCGGGGACGCCGTGCGCAGCCGCCGGGCCGTCGTCGACGCCATCCGGGAGCGCGCCGAGCGGGCCGAGCGGACCCGCGAAGAGGAGGCGCGGCGCCGGGTCGCCGAGGAGCGCATGCGGATCGCCCGGGAGCTGCACGACGTCGTCGCGCACCACATCGCGCTGGTCAACGTGCAGGCCGGGGTCGCCGCCCATGTCATGGACAGCCGGCCCGACCAGGCCAAGGAGGCCCTCGCCCACGTCCGGGAGGCCAGCCGCTCGGCGCTGCACGAGCTGCGCGCCACCGTCGGCCTGCTCCGCCAGTCCGGGGACCCCGAGGCCCCCACCGAACCGGCGCCCGGCCTCGGGGTGCTCGACCAGCTCGTCGACGGGTTCGCCCGCGCCGGGCTGCCCGTCGACGTCGAGGTGTCCTCGACCGCCCCGGAGGGCCCCTGGCACAGCCGCAGCGCGGACCGGGCGGTCGCGGTCATCGGCGACCTCCCCGCGGCCGTCGACCTCACCGCCTACCGGGTGGTCCAGGAGGCGCTGACCAACATCCACAAGCACGCGGGCGACCAGGCGTCCGCCACGGTCCGGATCGCCCGGGCCTGGGAGGCGCTGGAGATCACGGTCCTGGACGACGGCACGGCCGTGGCCCCTGAGAGGGCCGCACGGCTGACCGGCCGGGACGGCGCCCGGAGCGACATCCCTCGCGGCGACAGCGTCAGAACCGCCGGCGGCAAGAGTGACAGCGGCAGAACCGCCGGCGGCAAGGGCACTGGCGGGAAGGCCACCGGCGGCAAGGGCACGAGCACGAAGACCACCGGAGGCAAGGCCGACGCCGCCCGGACCCCGGCCCCCCGGGACGGCCGGGGCGAGAAGGGCGAAGCCGCCCGGAGCCGGGGCGCCCGCGGCGACGGCCAGCAGCGGTCCGACGGCGGGTACGACGGAGCCGACGACGAGGGCGGCGGGCACGGCCTGATCGGCATGCGCGAGCGGGCCGCCGCGCTCGGCGGCAGCTGCGAGGCGGGTCCTCGGTACGGAGGGGGGTTCCGGGTCCACGTACGCTTGCCGCTCACGACCAGGGAGGGGGCGACGTGACGATCCGGGTGCTGCTCGTCGACGACCAGACGCTGCTGAGGAGCGCCTTCCGGGTGCTCGTCGACTCCGAGGACGACATGCAGGTGGTCGGCGAGGCGTCCGACGGCGCGGAGGCGGTGCGCCTCGTCCGCGAACTCACCCCCGACGTCGTCCTCATGGACATCCGGATGCCCGGCACCGACGGCCTCACCGCCACCCGGGAGATCAGCGCCGACCCGGCCCTGGACGGCGTCCGGGTGGTCATGCTGACGACCTTCGAGGTCGACGAGTACGTGGTGGAGTCGCTGCGCGCCGGTGCCTCCGGCTTCCTCGGCAAGGGCGCCGAACCCGGGGAACTGCTCTCCGCGATCCGGGTCGCCGACGCCGGTGAGGCGCTGCTCTCGCCCGCCGCGACCAAGGGGCTGATCGCGACCTTCCTCGCCCAGGGGCCCGCGGGCGACGGCCCGGGCGGCACCGGCCGGCGCGCCGCCGACGCGGAGCGGCTGGCGGCGCTGACCGGCCGGGAGCGGGAAGTGCTCGTCCTCGTCGCGGGCGGGCTGTCCAACGACGAGATCGCCGAACGGCTCGTCGTCAGCCCCCTCACGGTGAAGACCCATGTGAACCGGGCGATGGCCAAACTCCGGGCCCGCGACCGGGCCCAGCTGGTCGTCATCGCCTACGAATCAGGGCTGGTACGCCCAAGGGTGGAGTGACGGGGGAGAGGACCGTACTGCGCCTGCGGTACTCGCCCGGAACGAGAACCGACCTGCGAGCGAGGAAAACACCCTCGCCGATGGCTGATCGTATAAGCGGGTCGTCAATGGCCCCGCCGGCCAGAGAGACTGCCCGGTCGCCGAGCCGTCCTGCCGATCAGCAAACAGAAGAGAGTTCTCCACCCATGTCCTGGCTGTCCAGAATCAGCCTCGTACAGCGGGGTTTGATCGCCCTCATGGCGATCGTCGCGGTCGCCTTCGGTGCCGTCGCCATTCCCCAGCTCAAGCAGCAGCTGCTGCCTCCCATCGAACTGCCCATGGTGTCGGTGCTGGCCCCGTATCAGGGGGCGTCCCCCGATGTGGTCGAGAAGCAGGTCGTCAAGCCGCTCGAGGACACCATCGAGACGGTCGACGGCATCACCGGCGTCACCTCGACGGCGAGTGAGGGCTCGGCCGTCCTCATGGCCAAGTTCGACTACGGCAACAACACCGACCAGATCGTGGCCGACGTCCAGCAGGCCGTGAACCGGGCCCGTCCCGAGCTGCCGGACACCATCGACCCGCAGGTCATCGCCGGTTCCACCGACGACATGCCGACCGTCGTCCTCGCCGCCACCTCGGACAAGGACCAGAAGGCGCTGGCCGACCAGCTCGACCGGTCCGTCGTCCCCGTTCTCAAGGACATCGAGGGCGTCGGCCAGGTCACCGTGGACGGCGTCCAGGACCGCATCGTGTCGGTCACCCCGGACGACGCGAAGCTGGCGCGCGCGGGTCTCAGCGCCGCCGCGCTCGGCCAGGTGCTGGAGGCGAATGGCGCGTCCCTGCCCGCCGGTTCCTTCAGTGAGGACGGCAAGAGCAAGACCGTCCAGGTCGGCGGCGGCTTCACCTCGCTCGACCAGATCAAGGACCTGAAGATCTCGCCCGCGGCCGGCGCCGGTGCCGGTGGCGGCGGTGGTCAGGGTGGCGGCCAGGACGCCGGTGCCGGTGCCCCGGCGCCGTCCGGCGGCCAGGCCGGCGCGGCGAAGCCGGTGCGCCTCGGCGACATCGCCACCGTCAAGGAGGAGGCCGACACCCCGGTCTCCATCACCCGGACGAACGGCCGCCCGAGCCTCGGCGTCGTCATGACGATGGGCCAGGACGGCAGCGCCGTCGCGATATCCGACGCGGTCCAGGACAAGCTGCCCGAGCTCCGCGAGAGCCTCGGCTCGGACGCGAAGCTGACCGTCGTCAGCGACCAGGGCCCGGCCGTCTCCAAGTCCATCGACAGCCTCACCACCGAGGGCCTCCTCGGCCTGGTCATGGCCGTCGTGGTGATCCTGGTCTTCCTGGTGTCGCTGCGCTCCACGCTGGTGACCGCGGTGTCCATCCCGCTGTCCGTCGTGATCACGCTGATCGTGCTCTGGTCCCGCGACCTGTCGCTCAACATGCTCACGCTGGGCGCCCTGACCATCGCCATCGGCCGGGTCGTCGACGACTCGATCGTGGTGCTGGAGAACATCAAGCGGCACCTGTCCTACGGCGAGGAGCGGCAGCACGCCATCCTCACCGCGGTGAAGGAGGTCTCCGGAGCGATCACCTCCTCGACCCTCACCACGGTCGCCGTCTTCCTGCCCATCGGTGTCGTCGGCGGCATGGTCGGCGCGCTGTTCGGACCGTTCTCGCTGACCGTCACGGTCGCCCTGCTGGCCTCGCTCATCGTGTCCCTGACCGTGGTGCCGGTGCTCTCGTACTGGTTCCTGCGCGCCCCCAAGGGCACCGACGTCAGCGACCCGGAGGAGCAGCGCCGCGCCACCGAGGAGAAGGAGGCGCGCAGCCCGCTCCAGCGGATGTACGTCCCGGTCCTGCGGTTCGCGACCCGTCGCCGCTTCACCAGCCTGGTGATCGCCGTGGTGGTCCTCGTCGGCACCTTCGGCATGGCGCCGCTGCTCAAGACCAACTTCTTCGACCAGGGCGAGCAGGACACCCTCTCGATCAAGCAGGAGCTGAAGCCGGGCACCAGCCTGGACGCCGCGGACGCCTCCTCGAAGAAGATCGAGAAGATGCTCGACGGCATCGACGAGGTGAAGGACTACCAGGTCACCGTCGGCTCCTCCGGCATCATGGCGGCCTTCGGCGGCGGCACCGGCGCCAACCAGGCGTCGTACCAGCTCAAGCTGAAGAACTCGGAGGACTCCGAGGCGACGATCGACAAGATCCGTGACGGTCTCGACGGGCTCGGCAAGGGCATCGGCGACACCACCGTCAACGCCGGCGACGGCTTCGGCAGCCAGGACCTGAGCGTCGTGGTCAAGGCCCCGGACGCCGACGCGCTGAAGAAGGCGTCCGAGCAGGTCCGCGGCGAGGTCGACGAGATCAAGGACGTCACCGACATCCAGAGCGACCTGGCGCAGAGCGTCCCGCGGATCTCGGTCAAGGGCAACGACAAGGCCGCCCGGTACGGCTTCACCGAGGCCACCCTCGGCCAGGCCGTCGCCCAGGCGGTGCGCGGCACGACCTCCGGCAAGGCGATCCTGGACGACACCGAGCGGGACGTCGTGGTGAAGGCGGAGAAGCCCGCCCGCACCGAGGCCGAGCTCAAGAAGGTGTCGCTGGCCACTCCGGCCGGCGCGGTCAAGCTCGGCGAGATCGCCGACGTCCGGACCGTCCCCGGCCCGGTGCAGATGACCCGCATCGACGGCGCGCGGGCGGCGAACGTCACCGCCAAGCCGACCGGCGACAACACCGGTGCCATCAGCCAGGAGCTCCAGAAGAAGATCGACGCGCTCGACCTTCCGGAGGGCGCCACGGCGGAGATCAGCGGTGTCTCGGAGGACCAGAAGGAGGCCTTCGGCTCCCTGGGCCTGGCGATGCTGGCGGCGATCGCGATCGTCTTCATGCTCCTCGTCGCCACGTTCCGTTCGATTGTGCAGCCGATGATCCTGCTGGTCTCCATCCCGTTCGCGGCGACCGGCGCGATCGGCCTGCTGATCGCCACGGGCACCCCGATGGGCGTTCCCGCACTGATCGGCATGCTGATGCTGATCGGCATCGTGGTGACCAACGCGATCGTGCTGATCGACCTCATCAACCAGTACCGGGCGCAGGGCTACGGCATCGTCGAAGCCGTGGTCGAGGGCGGCCGGCACCGGCTGCGGCCGATCCTCATGACCGCCCTGGCGACCATCTGCGCGCTGCTGCCGATGGCGCTGTCGATCACCGGTGACGGCGGCTTCATATCGCAGCCGCTGGCCGTGGTGGTCATCGGCGGCCTGGTCACCTCCACGCTGCTCACCCTGCTGCTCGTGCCGACGCTGTACGCGATGGTCGAGCTGCGCAAGGAGCGCCGCGCCAAGAAGAAGGCGGCGAAGCGGGGCACGGGGCCGGACAAGGCCGACGAGCCCACGCCCGAGCGCGAGGCGGAACCGGCCGGGGTGTAACCACCTCTGCCGCACGGTTCACAAAACCGATGGCGCCCGTCCCCATTCCGGGGGCGGGCGCCATCGGCGTTCTCTGCTCAGGCGGCAGGCAGAGCAGCCATGTCATCCGCACCCGGTCCGGCGAACTCACCGGCGCTCACCGCAGTGACGAACGTTGACCACGCCTCGGCCGTCACCAGCAGGGCAGGGCCCGCCGGGTTCTTGGAGTCGCGGACGTAGCAGCCTCCCACGGCAGCACGAGCCCACTCGATGCAGTTGTTGTTGCCACCGCTGTAACTCGACTTGGACCAACTGATGGTCAGCGTCGAGGCATCCGGAATGTAGGTACTCACTGGACAGTGTCCTTCAGGTCGTGGATCAGCTGGAGGGAGGCGTCACGAGGCAAAGCGTCGGCGACGAGCCGACGGAATGCGGCTGTGTACCGATCCACCTCCGGTTGCTCCTCTATGTACAAGGCGTTCGTCAGGTTTTCGAGGAGCACGACGTCCAAGTCCTGGCGTTCGGGAAAGCTCAACACTGTGAAGGCGCCGCTCCGCCCTGGATGGGGACCGGCATCCAGTGGCATGACCTGGATGGTGACATTGGGAAGGGCGGATACATCGAGCAGCCGTTGAAGTTGATCGCTCATTGTCTCCGGACTGCCGCCCATCCGGGTACGCAAGGCGGACTCATCGACGACTGCCCATACCTCCAACGGGTTCGTACGAGTCAACACGGCTTGGCGCGCCCTGCGGACCTCGACCAACCGGTGCACTTCCTCGGCCGGGTCTGTCATGTTGATCGCAGAGATGGTCTCCCGTGCATAAGCGGCAGTCTGAAACAGCCCTGGAATGAGGCCGGACTCATAGGTCTGCATGGACTGTGCGTCTGCCTCAAGACTGATGAAATCCGCATAGGCGGGTGTCAGTACGTCGGTGTAGGTCTGCCACCAGCCCCGCCTGTTGCCCTCCCGGGCCAAAGCTGTCAACGCCCGGCGCTTGAGCGGGTCGCCGACGTTGTAGAAGTCGAGCAATGAGTCCACATCTGCGGGCCGAGCTGCTGTTCGACCTGTCTCGATCCTCGAAACCTTGGCGTTGTGCCAGCCGAACTGCTTGGCCACCTGTTCTGTGGTGAGCTTCATGCCCTCCCGCAGGCCACGAAGTTCCGCCCCCAACCGTCGGCGTCGCACCGTTGGTCCGCTCATTGTGGCGCCTCCTTTGTTCGGTCCCAAGTCTGCCCTTGTGGCGGCCCGTTGCTCGCGCCGTTGAGCGTTCTCTGCCGAAGCAGCAGTTGTCCGACGGCTGCGAAGGCCCCTGCTCCTTCCCCCTGTCGTGCAGATCTGCATTGTTCGATTGCTGTTCTGCGCATGGCTCCGGCACTCTGCATGTGTCACGCAGTGTT
Source organism: Streptomyces sp. bgisy100 (assembly GCF_057709105.1). NCBI lineage: Bacteria > Bacillati > Actinomycetota > Actinomycetes > Kitasatosporales > Streptomycetaceae > Streptomyces > Streptomyces sp. bgisy100. Next base: position 4,116 of record NZ_JBYITE010000083.1, on the reverse strand, counting down.
GCCCTATGCTCACTCAGCGATTGGTTTGCCATGTCCTCGTCCATCGTTTCGCCTGAACCTGGCGCCTGTGCACAGACGTTCAAGATGTCCTTCACCTCGTCCCCCAGGGGCGCCAGACTTGCCCGCCGACTGGTCGTGGGCCGCCTGGAGGGCTGGGGTTACGCGGCTGATACGGCCGCGCTGCTCGTCGGCGAGCTCACCGCCAACGCGGTCGCCCACGGGCACGTCCCGGGGCGGGAGTTCCGGGTCCGGATCGCGGTGCTCGTCACTGATGAGGGGCGCGGCGCGCTCGCCCATGCGCAGCCGGCCCACCGGAACCGCGCGGACTCCACCGACCGGCGCCCCGAAGGTCTCTGCGCCCGAGAACCGGCAATGCTGCGGATCGAGGTCTCCGACGCCGCCACCGAACACCCCATCCTCCACAAGGCGTCCGAGGACGAGGAGTCGGGCCGCGGTCTGTTCCTCATCGACGCCCTCGCCACCGCCTGGGGCAGCCATGACCGTTCCCCCGGGATCGGCAAGACGGTCTGGGCCGAGTGCGTCCTGCGCCCCGTAGACCCCGTAGAGGCTGTGGCGCCCGCGCCCGGCACCCAGCAGCCCTCGTCGTCCGCCTGAGCCGGGAGCGTGCGATCGGTCGACCCCGGGTCGGGAAGTGACTCGGGTCGGGTGCCGCAGCCGAGCGGTGTGCCGCAGGAAGGTCAGCACTCACCTGATCAACCGTGCCGAAAAGCTACTTGCGCACGCTTCGTCGGCGCCGAGTAGGTTCAGTGATCATGGAATGGTCGGAAATGGCGCGTGTCAGCCTGAGTTATGCAGCCCTCCTGACAGGACTGGCCACCGTGGTGATCCTCGGCTCCCTGCTGGTGGCCCGGGACGCGTTGCTCTCCGACTATCCGCCCGCGATCCAGGAGCGGTACGGCGAGCAGAGCGCCCGCGGCAAACGAACCGCGGCGGTGGCCGGGGTGCTGAATCTCCTGGTCTTCGTCGGTGTTCCGGTGGCCGGTGTGCTCGACCTCCATGCCCGCACGGACGGCACGCTCGGCTTCTGGCCGCCGTTCGTCCTGGGGGTCACCGGCTTCCTCGCGCTCATCCTGTTCGACCTGCTGGTCATCGACTGGCTGCTCTTCTGCACCGTGCGCCCGAGGTTCATGGTCCTGCCCGGCACCGAGGGCATGGCCGAGTACCGCGATCTGGCCTTCCACGCCAAGGTGCTCGTCCCCCGGCCCGTGCCGTGGCCCCTCATCGCCGTTCCCGTCTACGGGGCGGTCGTGGGCGGCCTCGCCTGGCTCGCCGAGACGGTCCTCGCCTCGTAGCGCCGCTGACGGGGACCTTTCGTAGCGCTGCTGACGCGGACCTACGGCATGGGCCGCGGCACCTGTCCGCGCTCCCCGCCGCTGTCAGTCCCCGGTGGCAGGATCGGGCCGACGCCGCCCTCACGCCGGGGCCCTCACGCCGTAGGAGACGCCCATGTCCGTTCGCCGAGTCGTGCCCGACATCCGGTCCGAGGCCATGGACGAGAGCCGGGACTTCTACGGCCTGCTGGGCCTCGAGGAGGTCATGAACCTCGGCTGGGTCATGACCCTCGCCTCTCCTGCCAACCCCACCGCGCAGGTCACCTTCATGAGCGAGGACCGGACCGCCCCCGTGACGCCCGACATGAGCGTGGAGGTGGACGACGTGGACGCGGTGTACGCGGCCGTGGCCGGCAGCGGAGCGGAGATCGTCCGGGAGCTGCGGGACGAGGAGTGGGGCGTGCGCCGGTTCTTCGTCCGCGACCCGAACGGCCGCGTGGTCAACGTCCTCGGCCACCGCTGACCGCTGCGGGCCCTCCGCTCCGGTTCCGCCGTCGATCACGAAGGGCGGCCGGTGCCCCACGGAAAGCGCCGGGGCGGCCGGTGTCCCGCGGAAACCGCCGGGTGACCCACGAGAGGGGCGCCCCGGCACCGGGACGCCCCTCTCCACGTATCCATCGTCCCGCCTCCGCCGTCGCGCCCGGGAACGGTCCTGTTTGCGCCCAGGAACGGTCCCGCTCGCGCGCAGGGAACGGTCCCGCGCGCGGCGGCGGGGACCCGTTCCTGCCGCCACGGCGGGCGGCGGTGCGGACCGCTACGGCAGCGCCAGCATCCGCTCCAGCGCCAGCTTGGCGAACTTCTCCGTCTCCGGGTCCACCTGGATGCGGTTCACGACATTGCCCTCGGCCAGCGACTCCAGCGCCCACACCAGGTGCGGCAGGTCGATCCGGTTCATCGTCGAGCAGAAGCAGACCGTCTTGTCGAGGAAGACGATCTCCTTGTCCTCGTCCGCGAACCGGTTGGCCAGCCGGCGCACCAGGTTCAGCTCGGTGCCGATCGCCCACTTGGAGCCCGCCGGGGCGGCCTCCAGGGCCTTGATGATGTACTCCGTGGAGCCGACGTAGTCGGCCGCCGCGACGACCTCGTTCTTGCACTCGGGGTGCACCAGTACGTTCACGCCCGGTATGCGCTCACGGACGTCGCGTACCGACTCCAGCGAGAAGCGGCCGTGCACCGAGCAGTGCCCGCGCCACAGGATCATCTTCGCCGCGCGCAGCTCCTCGGGGCTCACGCCGCCGCCCGGCTTGTGCGGGTTGTAGACGACGCAGTCCTCCAGCGACATGCCCATGTCGCGGACGGCGGTGTTGCGGCCCAGGTGCTGGTCGGGCAGGAAAAGGACCTTCTCGCCCTGCTCGAAGGCCCAGTCCAGCGCCCGCTTGGCGTTCGAGGAGGTACAGATCGTGCCGCCGTGCTTGCCGGTGAAGGCCTTGATGTCGGCGGAGGAGTTCATGTACGAGACGGGCACCGTCACCTCGGCCACACCCGCCTCGGCCAGCACGTCCCAGCACTCGGCGACCTGCTCGGCCGTGGCCATGTCGGCCATCGAGCAGCCCGCGGCCAGGTCGGGCAGGACGACCTGCTGGGCGTCCGTGGTGAGGATGTCCGCGGACTCGGCCATGAAGTGGACGCCGCAGAAGACGATGTACTCGGCCTGCGGCCGGGCGGCGGCCTCCCGCGCGAGCTTGAAGGAGTCACCGGTGACATCGGCGAACTGGATCACTTCGTCGCGCTGGTAGTGGTGGCCCAGCACGAAGACCTTCTCCCCGAGCTTCGCCTTGGCCGCACGGGCCCGCTCCACCAGGTCCGGGTCGGACGGGGAGGGCAGGTCGCCGGGGCACTCCACGCCGCGCTCGCTCTTCGGGTCGGCCTCCCGGCCGAGCAGGAGGAGGGCAAGCGGCGTCGGCTGGACGTCGAGCGTTTGGGCCGTGGTCACTGCACGCACCCTTTCTGTGTTCCGCAGACAAGCCTTTTCGTCTGATTGACGTTATCTATCATAACTGCTTCGTGTCAGTTTGACGATGGTCATCGCGTCGATGTGACGCATTCCCGGGTGGCCCCAGCCCTCGGCCCCGGATCACTGTGAGGAAAGCCCCGGTGGAAGGGGCCCCGGCGTCGGCCCGCCCGTCCGGAACGGCCTTCCTGCGCCCCCGCCGGATCCGGCCGCCGCCGCGCACCGCTCCACGGTCCTCCCTCGCGGCCCGCCCCCTTGGGCGAAGCCCCGCCGGGCAGCCCGTGCCCAGAGCCGCCGCTGTGTGCGAGCATGAAGACGAAGAGAACGTGCCAGGCCCGGAATGAATCCGCGGCCCCGTCGGTTGCAGCCGACGGCAAGCAGTCCGTACGAACCCGGGAGAGAAGCAGATGTCCGTTCAGGACGAGAAGACCACCGCGAGTGACGGCATCCTCCTGTCCGACGCCGCCGCGGCCAAGGTCAAGGCCCTGCTGGAGCAGGAAGGCCGCGACGACCTCGCGCTGCGCGTGGCCGTCCAGCCCGGTGGCTGCTCCGGCCTGCGCTACCAGCTCTTCTTCGACGAGCGCTCGCTCGACGGCGATGTCGTGAAGGACTTCGGCGGCGTCAAGGTCGTCACCGACCGGATGAGCGCCCCGTACCTGGGCGGCGCCTCCATCGACTTCGTCGACACCATCGAGAAGCAGGGCTTCACGATCGACAACCCGAACGCCACGGGCTCCTGCGCCTGCGGCGACTCCTTCAACTGAGGATCGCGGGCAACTGAGCATCGCGGGGCCGCCCCAGGGGGGGCCCTCT
>NZ_JBYITE010000082.1:0-18935 GCF_057709105.1 Streptomyces sp. bgisy100 | reverse complement strand
GACTCCGAGGGCGGCGGACCACCGGTTCCCCCGCCCTCGGCGTCTGTGTGCCGTCCGCGGGGCCGGAACCGACGGCCGGAACGGCCGCCCGGACCCCGCGGCCCGGCCGCTACTTCTTCGCCACGGTCTTGCCGTCCGAGGCGTCCACGACCTTCCGCTCACCCAGCGGCTTGTCGAGCTGCACCTTCTTCTCGTACTGCTTCGCGATCTTGATGCACTTCTCGCCGGGGTTCTTCTCCTCGCCCCGGATCTCGGCCTGCACCGACCCGTCCGAGGTGTTCACCGACGCCGTGTAGGTGTGGCACACCCCGCCCCAGAACTTCAGGGTCAGCGTCCGGCCGTCGGCGCTGTAGGACTCGATGTCGGCCTGCGTCCCGCTCCCGGCCTTGCCCGGCTTCCCGGGCTTCTCCGGCTTCGCCGTCGGCCCGTCGTCGGACGAGGAACCGGCGAGGTACTTCGGCTGCACCGCCGGGTGGGTCACGGTGTAGCTGTCGTCCGGGGTCTTCGTGCCCGGCTGCTCCACCTCGAACATCCAGGACGGCACCAGCGCCTGCTTGCCGTCCACGTAGTGGATCGCCAGGCCGAAGGTCGCGTCGCGCACCGTCAGCGGACCCCGGTCCGTCGGGCGCTTGCCACCGGCCGGCGGGCAGTTCTCCTCGCCGGGCTTCTCGCCGCCCTCGATGCCCATCGAGCCGTCGTGCGGAACGGCCGACGCGCAGCCGGCGATGCCGACCTTGCCGCCGCCGCCCATCGCGTTCAGCCGCTTCAGCGCCTCCTGGGCGCTGAGCACCGGGTAGTCGGCGCCCTTCGTCATCCGCGTCAGATGACCGCTGCCGCCCACCACTTGACCGTCGGCGCCGACCTGGAGGCCGGTCTGCCAGCCGTACGTCGGCAGACCGTCGTACTTCGGCTCGGCGTTCACCATCCGCAGCGCGCCGACCGTCTGGCCCGCGTCCAGCTTGGCGTCACTCAGCCCGATGCCCTTCAGCGCCGGGCCGACGGCCTTCTTCGCCTTCTCCTCGGAGACCGGACCGGACCCCTTGTCCTTGTCGTCCTTCGGGGCCGGGGCCTCACCGGGCGCCGCACACCGGGGCGAGGCGCCCTTCTTGCCGTCGGGGCCGTCCTTCGGGCCGGGCTCCGCGCAGTCGGTCGTGGTTCCGTAGCGCACGTACGTCCAGGTGCCGGGCGCCTTGGAGTTGATGTCCAGCGTCGGGCCCGCGGTGTCCGGGGTGCCGAACTTCCAGGTGCCCGCGTCGAGCCGCGGCGCGCCCGGCACATCGAGCGCCTTGGCCAGCTTCTCGGCCTGCTCCCGCGTCACCTCGCCCTGCGCCCGGTACACATGGGCCGAGCCGGGCGCCTCGGGCAGCCGGCCCTCGGCGCGGTACTCGTTCCCGGACGGGTCCGGCTCGCCCGGTGCGATGCCCGCCGGGCCCTCGTGCTTCGCGCTCTGCCCGTACCCGTCCAGCTTCAGCGGGGGCGGGTCGCCCTGGCCGGCGGCCGGAGTGCCCTGGCCCCCGCCGCCGTCACCGGCGGTCGAGGCCCAGTACGCGCCGCCGCCGCCGGCCAGCAGCACTGCTGCCGCGACCGATACGGCCACCAGCGTGGAACGCCGCTGCCGCGGGTTGTCGGAAGCACGGTTCTCCGGTGTGCCCTCGGTGGGGGAGCTCCCCTTGGCGCCCTCGGTGACGGGCTCGTCGCCGGACGCGGGGGGAGTGTTCTCGGTGCTCACCGTTTTTGCTCCTTCGACTCCGCTCGACAGTTGAATGTCGAGTCCCTCATCCGAGGGACGCGGGTTGGACGGAGCAGTGGGGCATCCGGTTCCCCGGTGCCGCGGGAAGGGCTGGGGAGGCCCCGCGGCACCGGGGATGCGTCAGTCCCCGTACTCGGACATTCCGTCCAGCAGCCGGGCGTACGCGGGCGGTACGGAGATGCCGTGGATCCGGGACGGCGGGACGGGCTCGGACGAGGCGTGCGGGTGGGCCATCCAGTGCGGGGCCATCCGGGCGCAGTCACCGCGCAGCTCGGCGAGCGACTCGGGCTCGGCGGTGAGGGGCAGGGGAGCGGTCTCTACGTGCTGCTTCGGCATGTGTACTCCCGGTCCGAGGGGGCCGCCTCGTCGCGGACCCCGTACATCCGAAACCGTATGCGTCCGCAATGCGGTGGAGAAAGACCTACTATCGGGTAGATTTGCCAGGTCGGAGAGGCGGGCCGCAACGGGTAGCGTTGACTGTCCCCTCATCTTCTTACCGTCACGGGAGCAGATCCGCTGTGCGAATCGCTGTCACCGGTTCCATCGCCACCGACCACCTGATGACCTTCCCGGGCCGTTTCTCGGAGCAACTGGTCGCGGACCAGCTGCACACGGTCTCGCTCTCCTTCCTGGTCGACACCCTCGACGTACGCCGCGGCGGCGTCGCCCCCAACATCTGCTTCGGCATGGGGCTGCTCGGCCTCCGCCCGATACTGGTCGGCGCCGCGGGCAACGACTTCGCCGAGTACCGCGCCTGGCTCGACCGCCACGGCGTGGACACCAGCGCCGTCCGGATCTCCGAGGTGCTGCACACCGCGCGCTTCGTGTGCACCACCGACACCGACCACAACCAGATCGCGTCCTTCTACACCGGTGCGATGAGCGAGGCCCGCAGCATCGAACTGCAGCCGGTCGCCGACCGGGTCGGCGGGCTGGACCTGGTGCTCGTCGGAGCCGACGACCCCGAGGCGATGATCCGGCACACCGAGGAGTGCCGCTCGCGCGGCATCCCGTTCGCCGCGGACCCGTCCCAGCAGCTGGCCCGCATGTCCGGCGACGACATCCGGGTGCTCGTCGAGGGTGCGGACTACCTCTTCACCAACCAGTACGAGAAGGCCCTGATCGAGTCCAAGACCGGCTGGACCGGGGACGAGATCCTGGCGAAGGTCGGCACCCGGGTGACGACCCTCGGCGCGCAGGGCGTCCGGATCGAGCGGCAGGGCGAGGAGCCCATCGAGGTCGGCTGCCCCGAGGAGGACGCCAAGGTCGACCCGACCGGTGTCGGTGACGCCTTCCGGGCCGGCTTCCTGGCGGGCCTGTCCTGGGACCTCTCCCTGGAGCGGTCCGCCCAGCTCGGCTGCATGCTGGCGACCCTGGTCATCGAGACGCTCGGCACCCAGGAGTACGAGCTGCGGCGCGGCCACTTCATGGACCGGTTCACCAAGGCCTACGGCCAGGACGCGGCAGCCGAGGTCCAGGCCCACCTGAGCTGACGGCCGACGCCCCGGCGCAGCTGAGCCGACGGCCGAGGTCCAGGCGCACCTGAGCCGAACCGGCACCGACGGCCGGTCCCCGAACACACCGGGGGCCGGCCGTCGCGCTGTGTACGGCCCCGGCGGCATGGCGGACGGCTCCGCCGGTGCGGGTTCGGTTGCCGGACCCCGTACGGCTCGGCCGCGGCGGACCGGATGGTCAGCCGCGGCGGCGGACCAGATAGGCGGTGCCGTGCTCCGCCGCCCGTTCCCCCACGTACTCCTGCTCCCGCATCGCGCACCACGCCGGGATGTCCAGCCGCGCCGCCTCGTCGTCCGAGAGCACCGCCAGGACCGAGCCCACCGGCACGTCGTCGATCACCTTCGCCAGTTCGATCACCGGGATGGGGCAGCGCTTCCCGAGCGAGTCGACGGTCAGGGCGGGCTCCTCCTCCGCTTCCTCGGCCCGTGATTCCGCCGGGGCGTCCGCGTCCGCGGCCGAGCCCGCGTCCGCGGCCGACGCGGTGCCGTCCGGTGCTGCGGTGGCCGGTGTGCCGTCGGCCGGTGCCGCGGTGGCCGGTGTGCCGTCGGCCGGTGCGGTGGCAGTCGATGCGCCGGCAGCCGATGCGGTGGCCGTCGGCGCACCCGCGCCCTGCCCCCGCGGCGCGCCCAGCCGCTCCCGCACCGCCCCCACGGTCTCCGGCAGGACGGAGAGGAAGCGCTCCACCTCCTCCTCCGGGGTCCCGGCGGGCAGCGACACCCGGACATTGCCCTCCGAGAGCACCCCCATCGCCCGCAGCACATGGCTCGGGGTGAGCGTGCTCGAGGTGCAGGAGGAGCCGGACGACACCGAGAAGCCCGCCCGGTCCAGCTCGTGCAGCAGCACCTCCCCGTCGACATAGAGACACGAGAAGGTGACCAGGTGCGGCAGCCGGCGCAGCGGATCGCCGACCACCTCGGTGTCCGGCACCAGCTGGGGCACCCGCGCCCGGATCCGGTCGACCAGGGACCGCAGCCGGGCCGCCTCCGCGGCGGCCTCCTGCTGCACGGCGCGCAGCGACGCCGCGGCCGCGACCACGGCCGGGATGTTCTCGAAGCCCGGGGAGCGGCCCGACTCCCGCTCGTCCGCCGGGCCTTGCGGCGCGAACCGGACACCCTTCCGCACCACCAGCAGCCCGACACCGGCAGGTCCGCCCCATTTGTGGGCACTTGCGGTGAGCAGTGACCAGTCGCCCGCGACCGGCCCCCACCCCAGCGACTGCGCCGCGTCCACCAGGAGCGGCACGGCTGCCCCCTGGCACGCCTGTGCGACCTCCGCGACCGGCTGCTCGGTGCCCACCTCGTGATTGGCCGACTGCAGACAGGCCAGCGCGGTGTCCGGCCGCAGGGCCCGTGCGTAGGCGTCGGGGTCCACCCGGCCCGCGCGGTCCACCTCCACCTCGGTGAGCACCCCGCCCCCCGCCTCGTGGGCCGCGGCGGCGTGCAGCACGGAGGAGTGCTCGACCGCGGAGACGACCAGGTGGTTCCCGGTGCGCCGGCGGCCGGCCAGCGCCCCGGCGATCCCGCTGTGCACGGCCCGGGTGCCGGACGGCGTGAAGGAGATCTCATCCGCCCGGCAGCCCACGGCCTCGGCGGCGGCCTCCCGGGCCGCGTCCAGCAGCATCCGGGCCCGCCGCCCCTCCCGGTACAGCCGGGCCGGGTCGGCCCACCCCTCGTCGAGGGAGGCGAGCAGCGCCTGCCGGGCGACGGGGTGCAGCGGAGCGGACGATGCCGAATCGAAATAGGCCACGGGAAAACGCTAACGCGCCGGGGCGCCCCGCATCCTTCGTCCGGGGGAGCGGGGCCGGGCCCGGGGACGCCCGGCCGGTCCGGGCGGCCCCGCTGTACGGTGGGCCCGGCCGGTGGGCGCGGCGCTCCGCACACCGGCCCGCGGGAGGCGGTGCACCGCAGGTGGGAGGGGAGGCGAGGGCGTGTCAGAAGACTCGCGGAGTCCTCTGTTCCACCCCTTCGGGGTGCGGCGCGCCGCGTTGGGCACCCTCCCCGCGCGACCCCAAATAGCGTCCAGTAGGGTTTGGTCCGCATAAACATCCAAACCCCTGCCCGCGCCAGGGCCGGCGACCGACCAGGACGGCCGCAACCGGCCGCGCGGGCGAGACTCTCGGGAAGGCGCTACGTGAGTCCCAACGGCTCCGACCGCTCGTCGCGGCGCCCGATGCGGCGGAAGCTGCCGCAGGCGCTGGCCGCGGGCCTGGTCCTTGCGACCGCCACCGGTTGCACATACAAGGACTTCCCCCGCCTCGGAATGCCCACCCCCGTCACGGAGGAGGCGCCGCGGATCCTTTCCCTGTGGCAGGGCTCCTGGGCGGCAGCACTCGCCACTGGCGTGCTGGTGTGGGGCTTGATTCTGTGGTCGGTCATGTTCCACCGGCGCAGCAGGACCAAGGTGGAGATCCCTCCGCAGACCCGCTACAACATGCCGATCGAGGCCCTCTACACAGTGGTCCCGATCATCATCGTGGCGGTGCTCTTCTACTTCACGGCCCGCGATGAGAGCGCGCTGCTGAAGACCTCCAAGAAGCCGGCCCACCTCGTCAACGTGGTGGGCTACCAGTGGAGCTGGGGCTTCAACTACGTGGAGAACGTCGACGGGAACCCGCGCACTCCCGCGAAGGTCCCGGCGAATCTGCAGTCCATTCCCGACCGGGAGCTCGAGGCCGCCCCGAACGGCGCCGAGGGCGTCTACGAGACGGGCACCCCGGGCGAGCGGAACCCGCAGACCGGTGACCCCGGTCCCACGCTGTGGCTGCCGAAGGGCGAGAAGGTCCAGTTCATCCTGACCTCCCGGGATGTCATCCACTCGTTCTGGGTCGTGCCGTTCCTCTTCAAGCAGGACGTCATCCCCGGCCACACCAACGTCTTCGAGGTGACGCCGAACAAGGAGGGCACCTTCCGCGGCAAGTGCGCCGAGCTCTGCGGCGTCGACCACGCGCGAATGCTCTTCAACGTCAAGGTCGTCTCTCCGGAGCGCTACCGGGCCCATCTCAAGGACCTGGCGAAGCAGGGCCAGACCGGCTACATCCCGTCCGGCATTCCGCAGACGGCAGCCGAGAAGAATGCGGAGACGAACACCGAATGAGCATCCTCAACGATCCCCAGGGTGCCGACACTCCCGCCTCGTACGAGGACGAGCTGCCGGTTCGCCGCCGGCAGCCCGGCAACGTAGTGGTGAAGTGGCTCACGACCACCGACCACAAGACGATCGGCACGCTCTACCTCGTCACGTCGTTCGCGTTCTTCTGCATCGGCGGACTGATGGCGCTGCTCATGCGCGCCGAACTCGCCCGTCCCGGCACGCAGATCATGTCGAACGAGCAGTTCAACCAGGCGTTCACGATGCACGGCACGATCATGCTGCTGATGTTCGCGACGCCGCTGTTCGCCGGATTCGCGAACTGGATCATGCCGCTGCAGATCGGCGCGCCCGACGTGGCGTTCCCGCGGCTGAACATGTTCGCCTACTGGCTGTACCTCTTCGGCTCGCTGATCGCGGTCGGCGGCTTCCTCACCCCGCAGGGTGCGGCCGACTTCGGCTGGTTCGCCTACTCCCCGCTGTCGGACGCCGTCCGCTCGCCGGGCATCGGCGCCGACATGTGGATCATGGGTCTGGCCTTCTCCGGCTTCGGCACCATCCTCGGCTCGGTCAACTTCATCACCACGATCATCTGCATGCGCGCTCCGGGCATGACGATGTTCCGGATGCCGATCTTCACCTGGAACGTGCTGCTCACCGGCATCCTCGTGCTGATGGCCTTCCCGGTCCTGGCGGCGGCGCTGTTCGCCCTGGAGGTGGACCGGAAGTTCGGGGCGCACATCTTCGACGCGGCCAACGGTGGAGCGCTGCTATGGCAGCACCTCTTCTGGTTCTTCGGCCATCCCGAGGTGTACATCATCGCGCTGCCGTTCTTCGGCATCATTTCGGAGATCGTGCCGGTCTTCAGCCGTAAGCCGATGTTCGGTTACATCAGCCTCATCGCCGCGACGATTTCCATCGCCGGTCTCTCGGTGACGGTGTGGGCGCACCACATGTACGTCACCGGCGGAGTGCTGTTGCCGTTCTTCTCCTTCATGACCTTCCTGATCGCGGTCCCGACCGGTGTGAAGTTCTTCAACTGGATCGGCACCATGTGGAAGGGCTCGCTGAGTTTCGAGACGCCGATGCTGTGGACGGTCGGCTTCCTGGTGACCTTCCTCTTCGGTGGTCTGACCGGGGTGATCCTGGCCTCGCCGCCGATGGACTTCCACGTCTCGGACTCGTACTTCGTGGTGGCGCACTTCCACTACGTGGTGTTCGGCACCGTGGTGTTCGCGATGTTCGCCGGCTTCCACTTCTGGTGGCCGAAGTTCACCGGCAAGATGCTGGACGAGCGGCTCGGCAAGATCACCTTCTGGACGCTGTTCATCGGCTTCCACGGCACCTTCCTCGTCCAGCACTGGCTGGGCGCCGAGGGCATGCCGCGGCGTTACGCGGACTACCTCGCGGCCGACGGCTTCACCACGCTGAACACCATCTCGACCATCGCGTCGTTCCTGCTCGGTCTGTCGATCCTGCCGTTCCTCTACAACGTCTGGAAGACCGCCAAGTACGGCGAGAAGATCGAGGTGGACGACCCGTGGGGCTACGGCCGCTCGCTGGAGTGGGCGACGTCCTGCCCGCCGCCGCGGCACAACTTCCTCACCCTGCCGCGGATCCGTTCCGAATCCCCGGCTTTCGATCTGCACCACCCCGACATCGCCGCGCTCGACCAGCTCGAGCACGTCGCCGCGGGTGACACGGCGCTGGCCGGTGGCAAGGAGGCCGGGAAGTGAAGACCCAAGGGCGCATGTTCATCTGGCTGGCCGTCTTCATTCTGGCCATGGCCATCGTCTACGGCGTGTGGTCGAAGGAGCCGGTCGGTACGACGGCGCTGTTCCTCGCCTTCGGCCTGAGCATCATGATCGGCTTCTACCTCGCCTTCACCGCCCGCCGGGTGGACACCGGGGCGCAGGACCGCAAGGACGCGGAGATCGCCGACGACGCCGGTGAGCTGGGCTTCTTCAGCCCGCACAGCTGGCAGCCGCTGTCCCTGGCCATCGGTGGCGCCCTGGCCTTCATGGGCGTCGTCTTCGGCTGGTGGCTGCTCTACTTCTCGCTGCCGGTCATTCTCGTGGGCCTGTTCGGCTGGGTCTTCGAGTACTACCGCGGCGAGAACGCCAACCAGTAGCACCCGCGGCTCCCCGCGGAGCGGCACGGCGTGAGGCCCGGCAACCTTCCAGGTTGCCGGGCCTCACCCGTTTGCCCGCGCTCGACGCGCCGACCCGTCCCGTTTTTTCTAGTTTGTGACCATGAGTCACACTACGCGATTCCGGACGGCAGCGAGCTGCGCTCTGCTGATAGCCCCCCTGGCGGTGTTCTCCACCGCCTGTGACGGCGACGGGCACCCACTGTCCGCGACGCCGTACGACGCATCCGGCCAGGTCACCCTGAACGCGGTGGAGGGCGGGCGAATAGACCCCGACAAGCCGCTGGAGATATCCACCAAGGACGACGACGGCCGAATAACCGACGTGACCGCCACCGATGCCGCAGGGCGCTACGTGCGCGGCGAACTCTCCGCCGACGGCACCCGCTGGCGCAGCACGACCCCCCTGGCGGCAGGCGCCCACTACACCGTCCGGGTGAGTACCGAGGACGAGGACGGCGCCCCCGGCCGCCGCACGGTCGCCTTCGAGACCAAGCCCGCCGACAAGCTCCTCCGGGTCCGGTTCGGCCCCGACAGCGGAACGTACGGCGTGGGCCAGCCGGTCACCGCCGAGCTCAGCGCCCCGGTCAAGGACCGCGCGGCCCGCGAGACCGTCGAGCGGGCCCTGAAGGTCGACTCCCAGCCCCGGGTGGACGGCGGCTGGCACTGGGTGAACGACAAGACTCTGCACTACCGCCCGCGCGAGTACTGGCCCGCGCACACGAAGGTCCAGGTGCGCAGCGCACTGGCCGGCATCAGGGTGGGGGACAAGCTGCACGGCGGCTCCTCGGCCCCCCTGAAGCTGACGATCGGCGACCGCATCGAGGCCGTCACCGACGCCGGCTCCCACCAGATGACCGTGAAGCGCAACGGCGAGGTCATCCGCACCATCCCGGTCACCACCGGCAAGCCCGGCTACGACACCCGCAACGGGGTCAAGGTCATCCTCGCCAAGGAATCCTTCGTACGCATGACCAGCGCCAGCATCGGGTCGTCGGACTTCTACGACCTCGGTGTGTACTGGGCCACCCGGGTCACCTGGAGCGGCGAGTACGTGCACGCGGCCCCCTGGTCGGTGGGCTCCCAGGGCGCGGCCAACGTCAGCCACGGATGCACCGGCATGAGCACCGAGAACGCCAAGTGGTTCTTCGACACCGTGAAGCTCGGTGACATCGTCGAGGTCGTCAACAGCGGCGGCGCGATGATGACGGCCTTCGACAACGGCTTCGGCGACTGGAACGTCGACTGGGCCAAGTGGCGCAAGGCCAGCGCGATCGTCCCGGCCGGGAGCCACGTCGGGAGCACGCCCGCCGACGCGGCCCGCCTCCGGCCCCAGGTCTGAGAGGCCGCGGGCGCCGGGAGCCCGGCGGACCGCACGGGCCGGTGCCTCGCCGACGGCGCCACCGGCACCGTTCCGGTCCTCCGATGATCACCCCGAACCGTTCTTCCGGGCCTCCGTCCCGGCCCCGGAGAACGGCCGCCGAACCGGACAGGACGGCCCGCACCGACCGGTGCGGGCCGGTGCGGGCCGTCCTGTCCACCTGCTTCGGCCCGGAGCCCCCGGGGAGTGAGACTCCACGGGGGCTCCGGGCGCTTCGTGCGGATCGGGCTCTTCAAGGCCCCGAGGGCCCTCACGGGCCCGGAGGGACGCGTCAGGCCTCGACGGCCAGCCGGGTGCGCAGCAGCCCGGCCAGTGCCTCTGCGAACTCCACCGGGTCGATCGGGTGGGTCACCGCGGCCTCCGCCCGGCTCCAGGTGGCCAGCCAGGCGTCCTGCGGGCGGCCGATGAGCAGCAGCACCGGCGGGCACCGGAAGATCTCGTCCTTGATCTGCCGGCAGACGCCCATGCCGCCGGCCGGCGCCGACTCGCCGTCGAGCACACAGACGTCGATCCCGCCCTCCTCCAGGGCGCTGAGGACGGCGGGGAAGGTCGCGCACTCCACGAACTCCACCGGCGGCAGCCCGGCGGCGGGGCGTTTGCCGGTCGCCATCCGGACCTGAAGACGCGTGTCGGCGTTGTCGCTGTAGACCAGCACCGTGGCGGTCGGCTGCATCGTTCCTCCATGCTTGTCGTCAGCGCAGTCCCCGGTCGGGCGACTGTCGCGGATGCTACTCCGCGACCGGCCCGCCGGAGGAGGGTTCGTACGCATCCGGGAGCGGGTGAACGGCCCATCAGGACTGGTCCGGGCGGCCCCGGGCGCGGTGCGCGGAACCAGCGCTTCCCACCTTCGAGCTACCACCCCCATGGGCCGTACGAGCAGGGCACACGTGCCGGACACACCGAACGGCACCCCCGGGGGTGAGGGCGGGATAAGCGACCGACATAATGTCGGTCGTGGCGACAGCAACGACAGTAGAAACCGGGCACGCGCACCCGTCGGTCAATCGGCCGAACCTCACCAGCGTCGGAACCATCATCTGGTTGAGTTCCGAGCTGATGTTCTTCGCGGCCCTCTTCGCGATGTACTTCACCCTGCGATCGGTGACCGGGGCCGAGCACTGGAAGGAAATGGCGTCCGCGCTGAACTTCCCGTTCTCGGCGACGAACACCACGATCCTGGTGCTCTCCTCTCTCACCTGCCAGCTCGGCGTCTTCGCCGCCGAGCGCGGCGACGTGAAGAAGCTGCGGGCCTGGTTCGTGGTCACGTTCGTGATGGGCGCGATCTTCATCGGCGGCCAGGTCTTCGAGTACACCGACCTGGTCAAGGAGGAGGGCCTCTCGCTCAGCTCCGACCCCTACGGTTCGGCGTTCTATCTCACCACCGGCTTCCACGGCCTGCACGTGACGGGTGGTCTGATCGCCTTCCTCCTGGTCCTGGGCAGGACGTACGCCGCCAAGAGGTTCACCCACGAACAGGCCACGGCAGCCATCGTCGTGTCCTACTACTGGCACTTCGTCGATGTCGTCTGGATCGGCCTCTTCGCCACGATCTACATGATCAAGTAACGGGGGCCCGTACCGGACCCGCGCTCCACACAGCCATAAGCATCGACGCAGAAGATCCTGACACCGGGGTAATCCGTGAAAAAGCTCTCCGCACGACGGCGCCATCCGCTGGCGGCGCTCGTCGTCCTACTCTTCGCGCTGGCGGTCACCGGGGGGCTGTACGCCGCGTTCGCGCCCGCGGACAAGGCACAGGCCGATGACACCGCGCAGTCCCTCGCCATCGAGGAGGGCAAGAAGCTCTATTCCGTCGGCTGCGCCAGCTGCCACGGCACCGGCGGTCAGGGAACCCCGGACGGCCCGAGCCTCGTCGGCGTCGGTTCCGCCGCCGTCGACTTCCAGGTCGGCACCGGCCGTATGCCGGCCCAGCAGCCCGGCGCCCAGGTGCCGAAGAAGCCCGAGGTCTACACGCAGGCCGAGATCGACCAGCTCTCCGCGTACGTCTCCTCGCTCGGCGCCGGCCCGGTCACGCCGACCAAGGAGCAGTACGACCCGCAGGGCGCGGACATCGCGGAGGGCGGAGAACTCTTCCGCACCAACTGCGCCCAGTGTCACAACTTCGCCGGCAAGGGCGGCGCCCTCACCGGTGGCAAGTACGCGCCCGAGCTGGACGACGTCCAGCCGAAGCACATCTACGAGGCCATGCTGACCGGCCCGCAGCAGATGCCGTCCTTCCCGGACACCGTTCTCGGTGAGAAGGAGAAGAAGGACGTCATCGCCTACCTGCACACGGTCAACAGCAAGGACTCCGCCTCCCCCGGCGGCTTCGAGCTGGGTGGACTCGGCCCGGTCAGTGAGGGCCTCTTCGGCTGGATCTTCGGCATGGGCGTGATGATCGTCGCCGCCATCTGGGTCGCCGCGCGCACCGCAAAGGCCAAGAAGTCATGAGTCAGAGTGGATCCAACAAAGACGTGTCCGAAGAACACCTGCCGAGTGAGCAGGCAACGGCCGAATCCGGTGCGGTAGCCGTCGCGGACAACCCGTTCGCCGACCCGGGCCTCCCGCCTCACCAGCACCGCATCCAGGACATCGACGAGCGGGCCGCCAAGCGCTCCGAGCGCACCGTCGCCCTCCTCTTCATGCTCTCCATGCTGGCCACCATCGGCTTCATCGCCGCCTACGTGGCCGTCCCGATCGAGAAGATCGTCTACATCTTCCCGATCGGGAACATGAGCGCCCTGAACTTCTCCCTGGGGCTCACCCTCGGTGTGGCGCTCTTCTGCATCGGCGCGGGCGCGGTCCACTGGGCCCGCACCCTGATGTCGGATGTGGAGAGCATCCAGGAGCGGCACCCGATCGCGGCCGAGCCCGAGGTCAAGGCCAAGGTCATGGCCGACTGGCAGACGAGCGCCGACGAGTCCGGCTTCGGCCGCCGCAAGCTCATCCGCAACACCATGTTCGGCGCGCTCGCCATGGTGCCGCTCTCCGGTGTGGTGCTGCTCCGCGACCTGGGCCCGCTGCCCGAGACCAAGCTCCGGCACACCCTGTGGGCCAAGGGCAAGCTCCTGGTGAACGTCAACACCAACGAGCCGCTCCGCCCGGAGGACGTGGTCGTCGGTTCGCTCACCTTCGCCCAGCCCGAGGGGCTGGAGGAGGAGGACCACGACTTCCAGGACCAGATCGCCAAGGCCGCCCTGATGATCGTCCGGCTCCAGCCGGAGAACATCAAGGACAAGCGTGAGCTGGACTGGTCCCACGAGGGCATCGTCGCGTACTCGAAGATCTGCACCCACGTCGGTTGCCCGATCAGCCTGTACGAGCAGCAGACGCACCACGTGCTCTGCCCGTGCCACCAGTCGACGTTCGACCTCTCCGACGGTGGCCGAGTGATCTTCGGCCCGGCAGGTCACGCCCTCCCGCAGCTGCGGATCGGTGTGAACAAGGACGGTTACCTCGAGGCCCTCGGCGACTTCGCGGAGCCGGTCGGCCCGAGCTTCTGGGAGCGCGGATGAGTAACGACAAGCGCCAGGCGCCGCGCGGTGAGCGGCTCGCCGACTGGGCGGACGGCCGGCTGGGCATCTACAGCCTGGCCAAGGCCAACATGCGCAAGATCTTCCCGGACCACTGGTCCTTCATGCTGGGTGAGGTCGCGCTCTACAGCTTCATCATCATCATCCTCACGGGTGTGTATCTGACGCTGTTCTTCCACCCCGCGATGAACGAGGTCGTGTACCACGGCAGCTACGTTCCGCTGCAGGGTGTGCGGATGTCCGAGGCCTACGCCTCCGCGCTGGACATCAGCTTCGACGTGCGCGGCGGTCTGCTCATCCGGCAGATCCACCACTGGGGCGCCCTGATCTTCATCGCGGCGATGACCGTGCACATGATGCGCGTGTTCTTCACCGGTGCGTTCCGCAAGCCGCGCGAGGTCAACTGGCTCTTCGGCTTCCTGCTGCTGGTGCTCGGCATGTTCACCGGCTTCACCGGCTACTCCCTGCCGGACGACCTGCTCTCCGGTACCGGTGTCCGGTTCATGGAGGGCGCGATCCTGTCGATGCCGATCGTCGGCACCTACATCTCGTTCTTCCTCTTCGGTGGCGAGTTCCCCGGCATGGACTTCGTGCCGCGGTTCTTCTCCATCCACGTCCTGCTGCTGCCGGGCATCATGCTCGGCCTGCTGGTGGCGCACCTGATCCTGGTCGTCTACCACAAGCACACGCAGTACCCGGGCGCCGGCAAGACCGAGAAGAACGTCGTGGGCATGCCGCTCATGCCGGTCTACGCGGCCAAGGCGGGAGGCTTCTTCTTCCTGGTCTTCGGTCTCATCGCGGCGATCGCCGGTATCGCGAGCATCAACCCGATCTGGACCATCGGCCCCTACCGCGCGGACCAGGTGTCCACCGGTGCCCAGCCCGACTGGTACATGGGCTTCGCCGAGGGTCTGATCCGTCTGATGCCGGGCTGGGAGATCAACTTCGCGGGCCACACCCTCGCCCTGGGTGTGTTCATCCCGCTGATGCTCTTCCCGCTGTTCCTGGTCGCCATCGCGGTGTGGCCGTTCCTGGAGTCCTGGGTCACCGGCGACAAGCGCGAGCACCACATCCTGGACCGCCCGCGCAACGCCCCGACCCGTACCGCCTTCGGCGCGGCCTGGCTGAGTGTCTACTTCATCCTGCTCGTCGGCGGTGGAAACGACATCTGGGCCACCCACTTCCACCTGTCGATCAACGCGATCACCTGGTTCGGCCGGATCGGCTTCTTCGTGCTGCCGGTGCTGACGTTCCTCGTGACCAAGCGGATCTGCCTGGGTCTGCAGCGGCGCGACAAGGAGAAGGTGCTGCACGGTCGCGAGACCGGCATCATCAAGCGCCTGCCGCACGGTGAGTTCATCGAGGTGCACGAGCCTCTCTCGCAGGAGCAGCTGCACTCGCTCACCCAGCACGAGCAGCACCAGCCGCTCGAGGTCGGCCCCGAGGTCGACGAGAACGGCGTGCGGCGCAAGATCAAGCGCTCCGATAAGTGGCGGGCGAAGCTCTCCAAGGGCTTCTACGGCGAGGAGAACCAGATCTCCAAGCCCACCGTCGAGGAGTACCAGGAGATCACCAGCGGTCACGGCCACCACTGATCCCCGGCCGTCCGTCGTCACACACGAGGGCCCCGCACCGACCCGCCCGGGTCGGAGCGGGGCCCTTGTGGCTGTCCGCAGTACGGGCGCCGGGCCACTGCCCTACGCCGCGCGGATAGGCTTGCGCCAGGCCCCCGGGGCCGGCAAACCCCTGTTCACCACGGATCCAGGAGCGGACCATGGACATCGTGACCTCAGTCGGAAGCGACAGTGGCGCGGCGGCCCGTACCTGGCCGGACGTCCTGAGCTCACTGCTGGCCGGCCGGGACCTGGACGCCGACGACACCGCCTGGGCCATGGACCGCATCATGCGGGGCGAGGCGACGGACGCCCAGATCGCGGGTTTCGTGGTCGCCCTGCGGGCCAAGGGGGAGACCGTCGCCGAGGTCTCCGGCCTGGTGCGGACCATGTACGAGCACGCCAACCTCATCGAGGTGCCGGGGCCCAGCGTCGACATCGTGGGCACCGGCGGCGACCGTTCCAAGACGGTGAACATCTCCACCATGTCGGCCGTCGTCGTCGCCGGCACGGGCGCCAAGGTCGTCAAGCACGGCAACCGCGCCTCCTCCTCGGCGAGCGGCGCCTCCGACGTCCTGGAGAAGCTCGGCGTCAACCTGGACCTCTCGCCGCAGCGGGTCGTCGAGGTCGCCGAAGAGGCGGGCATCACCTTCTGTTTCGCCGTCAAGTTCCACCCCGCGCTGCGCCATGTCGCACCGGCCCGGCGCGAACTGGGCATCCCCACCACGTTCAACATCCTCGGGCCGCTGACCAACCCCGCCCGGGTGCGGGCCCAGGCCACCGGCGTGGCCGACGCCCGGATGGCGCCGATCGTGGCCGGGGTGCTGGCCGAACGCGGCACCTCCGCCCTGGTGTTCCGCGGTGACGACGGGCTGGACGAGCTCACCACCACCGCCACCTCCCGGGTCTGGGTGGTCCGCGACGGCTCGGTGCGGGAGGAGGCCTTCGACCCGCGGGAGGTGGGCATCCCGATCGTCCCGGTGGACGCCCTGCGCGGCGCCGACGCCTCGTACAACGCCGATGTGGCCCGCCGTCTGCTGGCCGGCGAGGAGGGCCCGGTACGGGACGCGGTGCTGCTCAACTCCGCCGCGGCCCTGGTCGCCCTGCGGCCCACCGACGCCCCGCTGGCCGAGCAGATCGCGGCGGGCATCGAGAAGGCCGCGGAGTCGGTCGACACGGGTGCGGCGCGGCGCACGCTGGAGCGCTGGGTGGGCGCCAGCAACGGGTAGCCGTCCGCCGCCGGTTCGCCGGTGGTGACGCAGGGGGTCCGGGCTCGTTCCCGGGCCCCCTGCGGGGTTCTCGGGGGCGGTGGGGCGCGCGGCCGGGGGCCGCTGTGGGAGGGCGCCGCTGTGCGGAGTGCCGCTGTCCGGGCGGCGCTGGGTGGGGAGTGCCGTTGCCGGGTGCCGCTGCTCGCGGGGCTCCGCTGTCGGTGGGCGGGCGCAGGCTTAGGGGCGGGGCGCCGTCCACCGGACAGGGATCCCGTCCCGCCATGCGGACACGGTGGTGCCCGCGGGTGATCACCTGCCATACTCGCTCCAGGTCACGAGTGACAGCGACACAGGCCCCGGCCCGCTGTCCGGCAACCCTCCGTCCGTGGCGGGGTGCCCCGGGTGATGACCAGGCCGCAGTCAGCAAGGTCTGCGGCAAGCGCGGACCCCTCGCGATCCAGGGGTCCTGGTTGTCGAGGGAGATCCCGCGTGAGCAAGCGAATGCGCTAGGGCCGAAGGCCCCGTTCCCCACACCCTCCGTGCGGTGCCGTCCGCATGTCGAGGCCTTTCCGCACCCCGTTCCCTGTCCGGGCCGGGTGCGTCGACGCAGCCATTCCGCCGTCCCACCGGGAGACTCCGCCATGTCCGTGCGCCCTGCCGCCGCCACGACCGCCGCCGCCGCGACCTCCACCGCCGCGACCGCCACTGCCACGACCGCCGCCGGCCTCCGCGCCGACTCCGGGTGCGCCGGGGCGAGTTCGGCCGACGGCGTGGCCTCGCCCGAGCCCGCCTGTGCCACCGGCCCGCTGCCCGTCCTCGGCCGGGACGTCCTCGTACCGCTGGTCACCGGGGGAGAGGTCGAGTACGCGGCGCTCGACTACGGGGCCAGCGCCCCCGCCCTCCAGCGGGTCTGGGACGACGTCGCCGCCTACGCGCCCTACTACGGCAGCGTGCACCGCGGCGCCGGCTACCTCTCGCAGCTGTCCACCGACCTCTTCGAGAACAGCCGCGCCACGGTCGCCGGCTTCCTCGGCTGCCGCGAGGACGACCAGGTCGTCTTCACCCGGTCCACCACCGACTCGCTCAACCTGCTCGCCGCCGCCCTGCCGCGGAACACCCGGGTGTTCGTGTTCGAGACCGAGCACCACGCCTCGCTGCTGCCCTGGCAGCAGCGCGAGGGCATCACCGTCACCTGCCTCGACGCGCCCCGCACCCCGGCCCAGGCCGTCGAGACCCTGGAGCGGGCGCTCGCCGACCGGGAGCCGTACGGCCCGGCGCTGGTCTGCGTGACCGGTGCGTCCAACGTCACCGGTGAGCTCTGGCCGGTCCGCGAACTGGCGGCGGCGGCCCATGCGCACGGCGCGCGGATCGTCCTGGACGCCGCGCAGCTCGCCCCGCACCACCCCGTGGACATCAACGCGCTGGACGTCGACTGGGTCGCGTTCTCCGGGCACAAGCTCTACGCGCCGTTCGGCTCCGGCGTGCTCGCCGGCCGTGCGGACTGGCTGCGCTCCGCCGAGCCCTACCTCGCCGGCGGCGGCGCGAGCCGTACGGTCTCCCGGCGCGCCGACGGCGGCGTGGACGTGGAGTGGCACACCACCGCGGCCCGGCACGAGGCCGGTTCGCCGAACGTCATCGGTGTCCACGCCATCGCCTCCGCCTGCAAGGCGCTGTCCGAGGCGGGCTTCGACAGCCTCGTCGAGCGGGAGCAGCGGCTCGTCGCCCGCCTCCGCGCGGGGCTGGCGGAGGTGCCCCAGGTGAAGGTGCTGTCGCTGTTCGGCGACGACGCCCCCCGGGTCGGCGTGCTCTCCTTCGTGGTGGAGGGCTGGAACAGCTCGCACTTCGCGGCCGCCCTCTCCGCCGAATACGGCATCGGGGTGCGCGACGGCCTCTTCTGCGCCCACCCCCTGGTCCGGACCCTGCTCGGCGGCGCGGCCGACGAGCCGGGCGAGTGCGGGGCGCCGGACGCGGCACCGGGGGAACGGTCCCTCAACGCCATCCGCGTCAGCTTCGGCGCCGGCACTCCCGACGAGCACATCGACCGCTTCGTCGGCGCGGTGAAGGAGCTGGTCCACGACGGTGCGCGGTGGAGCTACCGCACCGAGGACGGCCGCTGCGTCCCGGACCGGAACGCCGGGGCGGCCTGACGCCGACGCGGGGACGGCCTGACACCGGAGTGCCCTGCCGGACCGCACCGGGGCACCTGTACCGGACCGCGGCCGGGCCCGTCGCTCACCGGAGCGGCGGGCCCGGGCCGCGTATGCCGGGCCGCGTATGCCGGGACAGGGGGGGTGCGCGGGTGGAACTACGCGTCGAGCCCGATGGCGAAGGCGGCCTCAAGGTCGTGCTGGGAGTACGTGCGGAAGGCGACGTGGGTGTCGGTCCCGGCCACCCCGGGGATCTTGCTGATCCGGCCCGGGATCACATCCGCCAGATCGTCGTGGCGCGCCACCCGGACCATGGCCACCAGGTCGTAGGTACCGGTGACCGAATAGACCTCGCTGACCCCCTCCAGAGCGGCGATGGACTCGGCGATCTCGGGGATCCGGTCCACGCTGGTCTTGATGAGCACGATCGCGGTGATCACGGCTGGCTGTCTCCCTCGGTCGCCCTGAATGCGCTGCTCACTCTAGCCCTCCCGTCACCCACCACCACCCTCAACGGAAGGCACCCCCGACCTTTCCCGTCACCCACCACCA
>NZ_JBYITE010000081.1:0-19125 GCF_057709105.1 Streptomyces sp. bgisy100 | reverse complement strand
GGGTTCGGGGCCGCGGGTTCCGTGGCGCCGGCGGGCTCGGTGACCTGCGGGTTCGTTCCGTGCCCGGGCCGGCCGGCTGCCCGGTGCCGCGCCGCGTCAGGACCCGTACGGGCGCGCCGTGCGGGCGTCCCGCAAGGCATGGGCCCACCAGGCGAGTTGATCGAGCATCGCCGTGGCGGCGCCGTCGGGCCCCGCCTCGTCCAGCGGCAGACCGTCCGCGCCGAACCGGTCCCACACGTTGTGGAAGCTCACCGTCTCCCGGACGGTGGTGGCGTGCAGCTCGGCGAAGACCTGGCGCAGCTGCTCGACGGCGCGCAGGCCACCGGAGATGCCGCCGTACGAGACGAAGCCGACCGGTTTGGCCCGCCACTCCGTGCCGTGCCCGTCGAGGGCGTGCTTCAGCGCGGCGGGAAAGCTGTGGTTGTACTCGGGGGTGACGACGACGAAGGCATCGGCGGCGGCCAGCCGAGAGGAAAGCTCGACGGGGGTGACGGCCGTCTCCTCGGGGGCTTCCGTGGTGCGCGGGTCTTCGGCGGGGCGGCGGTCTTCGGTGGTGCGCGGGTCTTCATCGGTGCGCCGGTCTTCGGCGGTGCGGCGGCGGTCGGTCGTGGCAGCCGCCTGGGAACCTTCCGCGTGCGGGCTCTCCGCCAGGTCGATGACGTCCACCGTCATGTCGTTGCGCGGCTCGGCCCGGCGGGCGAACCAGTGGGCGACGGTCGGTCCGAAGCGGCCCTCACGCACGCTCCCGATGATCACGGCGAGCTGCAACGGGGTCTCGGGCATGATGTTCTCCCTGGATCGGCGGACCGCACCGTGCGGCCCGTCACCGGAAGCCTCCGGCCTCAACAATGGTTGAGGTCAAGCCGTCGACCGCCTGGTGCGGGAAGGGGCGGCGCCACGGACGAGGATCGGAACGGCGCCGTGGACGGAAGGTGAGGGACGACGCCGTGGGCGGAGCGTCGAGGACGACGCCGTGGACGGAGTCGAGGACAGCGCTGTGGACGGAGGATCAGGGGGTGCGACGCTGATGAGGGATCAGAGGGACGGCAGTCCTCCCGCGCCCGGAGCAGGAGCCCCGGAGGGAGCCGCGCCGGCAGCGCCGGAGGGCACCGGGGCGGGAGAGCCGGGCGGCGCCGGAGCGGGAGAGCCGGGCGGCGCCGGAGCGGGCCGCGCGCTGACGTTCGCCGAGGTCGACGCGCTCGCCGCGCAGGCGCACGCGGGGCAGACGGACCGGATCGGCGTGCCCTACATCGAGCACGTACGCGCCGTCGCACACGGCCTCACCCCGGTCGGTGAGCGGCTCGCCCAGGCCGGGCTGCTGCACGACGTCGTCGAGGACACCGCGTGGACGACCGAGGGTCTGCTGGCCGCAGGCGTGGCCGCCGACGTGGTGTCGCTGGTCGACGCGGTGACCAAGCGGCCGGGCGTGCCGTACCCCGCCATGGTGCGCGCGCTCGCCGCCGATCCGGACGCCGCCCTTCTCAAGATCGCCGACAACGCCCACAACTCCCGGGCGGACCGGCAGTCGGCACTGCCTCCGGTGGACCGCGCCCGGCTCACGGCCAAGTACCGGGAGGCGCGGGAGGTGCTGTGGCCCGCGGTCGACCGGCGGCTGCTGGAGACCGTGGTGCGCCGGATCAATCCGTCCCTGCTGGACGAAGAGGGCTGAGGGGCGAACGCGGCGCCCCTCGGTCGGCCGGCCGGCCGACCGCGCAGGCGTCAGGCCTGCCGGGAGGCCAGGGTGACGACGGTGATGTCGGACTCGGCCCCGACCCGGACCGGCGGGCCCCACGCGCCCGCGCCGCGGGTGACGTAGAGCTGGGTGTCGCCGTACCGTTCCAGCCCCGCGACGGTGGGGTTGGCGAGGGCTGCGAGGTAATTGCCGGGCCAGAGCTGGCCGCCGTGGGTGTGGCCGGACAGCTGGAGGTCGACACCGTGCCGCACGGCGTCGTGGATCACCACCGGCTGGTGCGCGAGGAGCACGGAGGCGCGCGCGGTGTCCCGGTCGCCGAGGGCCTTCTCGTAGTCCGGGCCCTCCTGTGCGGGGTCCTGGTTCTCGGCCGAGATGTCGTTGACCCCGGCGAGATCGAACCCGGGCAGCTCCACCCGGGCGTTCTCCAGGGGGTGCACCCCGAGCTCGCGGACGTGGTCGACCCAGGCGGCCGCGCCGGAGAAGTACTCGTGGTTGCCGGTGACGAAGTAGGAGCCGTGCCGGGAGCGGAGGCCGGCGAGCGGCTCGGCGGCGGGCCCGAGGTCCGCGACGCTACCGTCGACCAGGTCACCGACGATCGCGACCAGATCGGGCTGGGTGCGGTTGATCGCGTCCACGATCCGCCGGGTGTGCGCCTTCCCCAGGATCGGACCGAGGTGGATGTCGCTGACCACGGCGATGCGGTAGCCGTGGGCGGCGCGGGGCAGCTTGGCGAGGGGGACGGTGACCCGCTTGAGCGCCGGTCCGTCCAGGACGTCGTGGAGCCCGTACCCGACGGTGCCCACGGCCGCAGCGGAGGCCGCGGCGGCGACGGTCCGCGCCACGAACAGCCTCCGGCTGAGCGGCGCCCCGGACGGACCGGCACCGGTGGACGGCTCATCGGAAACGGAACCGGAAGCGGACGCCGAGTCGGAGGCGGAGTCGGAATCGGGGCCGGTGTCGGAGACGGACGCCGGGTCAGAGGCGGGCGCGGAGACGGACGCCGAATCGGAGGCGGGCACGGAGACGTCAGAGGCGGGCACGGAGGCGTCAGAGGTGAGCCCGGTGGAAGCGGGTGTCCCGGTGGAAGCGGGTGTCCCGGTGGAAGCGGCGGTCCCGGTGGAAGCGGCGGTCCCCGTGGAAGCCCGTGTCCCGGTCGAAGCCGACGTCCCGGCGGCCACGGCTCCGGCCCCGCCCGCCGCTTCGGATACGGCTCCGCCCGCTGTCCCGGCAGCGGCCGGGGCATCCGCGGGGGCATCGACCGGGGCATCGGCAGCCGGTCCCGGCCGGCCCGGGGCCTCTGGGGCGGCGACCGGTCCGGCCGCGCCCCGGTCCCGCGGAGCCCCCGCGGCGGTCGCGCGGGCGGCGAACCCCCGGCGCAGCAGCGGCCGCACCGCCTCCCCCACCAGAAGGGCCAGTGTGAGATAGAGCACCAGCGCGAGCCACAGATAGCCGGGCCAGGCGAGCGCCTGCTCCACCACGAAGGGGGCCCCGGCCCGCCCGCTGACGAGCGCGCCGACCGTGGTCAGCGGCAGCAGCACCGCCGCGACCGTCCCGGCCCGCCGTCCCCGGCCGCCGGGGACGGTCGTGTCCTTCACGAGGCGGCGCCACAGATACCAGTGCACGCCGCCCAGCAGTCCGAGCACGACCGCGGCGACGAGGACGACGACCAGGATCATCCGGTGGCCCTACCCGGCCGATCCGGAGGACGTCACGGACCCGGATGCGGAATCCGTAGCCCCCGCGGTGTCGCCCGAGGCCGCCCCGGAAGAGGCCGCCCCGGAAACAGAACCGGAAGCGGAAGCAGTAGCGGCCGCGGCCGAACCGGCCTCCCGGCGCAGGGCCCGGACCCCGCGCAGCCCGATCACGCCGATCGCCGTCCCCAGCAGGAACGACGTCACCGCGAGCAGCAGGTGCACCCAGAAGTACGCGGTCGGCTCACCCGCGTCGTCGAACGCGAGGCCACTGCCGTCCTTCCAGAGATTCTTGACGAATGTGATCCAGATGAACCAGCTCCACACCCCGAAGGCGAGCAGGAACCAGGACACGGGGCGGCTCAGCTTCATGCGTTCCAGTATCACCGGGCGGCCGGAGCGGGGGCCGGTGGGGTGTCTTGGAGCGCGGGTCACGCACCGCGGTGTCTCGATGGACACGATCGCCATATATGTTCACCATCGTGCCTGCTTTCCGTACTGCCGCATCCGGCCTCCCGTCCCGACTGCCGTGCCGCGGCGCCGCGTTGACCCTCGCGGTGGCCGCCCTGCTGCCCGCCCTCTCCGCCTCTCCCGCGTCCGCGGCCCCGGCGGACGACAGCCGGAAGGAGAAGGCCCGGCCGCCGGCGAACATGTCGACGGTCGGCGGCGAGCTGCTGGGCCGGCCGGACACCCAGGTACGGCTGAAGGCCGGCGCCCCGAAGCTGCCGGAGAAGAAGCTGTCGGGCCGCTCCTGGCTGGTGGCCGACGCGGAGTCCGGCGACGTGCTGGCCGCGCACAACGCGCACTGGCGGCTGCCGCCCGCCAGCACCCTGAAGATGCTCTTCGCCGACACGGTGCTGCCGGGCCTGCCCAAGGACCGGAAGCACACGGTCCAGCCGTCCGACCTGGCCGGCATGGGCGAGGGCAGCAGCCTGGTCGGGGTCAAGGAGCACCAGACGTACACCGTGCACGACCTGTGGCTCGGCGTCTTCCTGCGCTCCGGCAACGACGCGGTCCACGTGCTCTCCGCGATGAACGGCGGCAAGGAGAAGACCGTCCGCGACATGCAGCGGCACGCGGCCGAGCTGAACGCCCGGGACACCCAGGTGGTGACCCCGGACGGCTACGACGAGAAGGGCCAGGTCAGCAGCGCGTACGACCTGACGCTCTTCGCCCGCTCCGGGCTGCAGAAGGCGGACTTCCGCGAGTACTGCTCGACGGCCACCGCGCAGTTCCCCGGCGAGGAGAAGAAGACCAAGAAGGGCAAGAAGAAGAAGCGCGAGAGCTTCGCGATCCAGAACACCAACCGGCTGCTCACCGGCGACTTCGGCCTCGACCCGTACAAGGGCATCGCGGGGGTCAAGAACGGCTACACCTCGAACGCGGGGTCGACCTTCACCGGCGTGGCGCAGCGCGGAGACCGGGTGCTGCTGGTGACCGTCATGAACCCCGCCGCCCAGGAGCACGACGAGGTCTACAAGGAGACCGCGCGGCTCTTCGACTGGGGCTTCGAGGCGGCCGGGAAGGTCCGGCCGGTCGGCACGCTCGTCCCGCCGAAGAGCGCGGAGGACGAGCAGCCCGCGGCCGGGCACGGCGAGGACCGCCGGGAGCGGACGAACGCCTCGGTCGCGGGCCCGTCCCACAAGGGCGTGTGGACCGTCGCGGGGATCACGGGTGGGGTGCTGGTGGCTCTGGCCGGGGGCGCGCTGCTGGTGCACCGCCGGTGGCCGCTGCCGGATCTGGTGCGCCGCCGGTCCCGGGGCTGACGCCGGGAGCGTCCGCGGGGCCGGGCTCCGGTTCCGGCTCCGCGATCTCCATGTTGCCGCGCTGCGTCGCCGTCCAGGCGGCGCAGTACAGCAGCAGTTTGGCCATGAAGTTGATCCACAGCATCAGGGCGATCGGGACGCCGAACGCGCCGTACATGCTCTTCGCGGCGACGCCCTGCAGATAGCCGCTCAGCAGCAGCTTGAGCAGTTCGAACCCGATCGCTCCGATCAGCCCCGCGACGACGACCGCCCGCCGTCCCGGGCTCACCTGCGGCAGCCGGGTCAGCAGATAGGCGAGCAGCAGGAAGTCGGCCAGGATCGAGATCGCCACGCCGGCGAGGAAGAGCAGGACGCGTCCGGCGCCGCCCTCGGGGATCCCGATCCGGTCGGCGAGCCAGCCCACGGCGCTGCTGGCGAAGGCCGAGCCGCCCATGGCGACCAGCCCGACCCCGCCGAGGCCGACCAGGACCGCGCCGTCCTTGAGCTTGAGCAGGATCGGATTGCCGGGGTCCTCCTCCTTCTCCCACACGGCGCGCAGGCACTCGCGCATCGAGCCGACCCAGCTCACACCGGTGACGAGCAGCAGCGCGCCGGCGATGACCCCGATGGTTCCGGCGTTGGCGACCAGCCCGTCGAGATCGAGCTGGTCGGAGATGCCGGGGACCTGGTCGGCGGCCTTGTCCTTGAGCTCCTGGAGCTGGTGGTCGGTGAGCAGCGCGGCGCCGATGGCGGCACCGACGGTGATCAGCGGAAAGAGCGCGACGAAACTGGTGAACGTGATGGCGGCGGCCAGCCTCGTCCAGTGCACGGCGTCCAACCGCTCGTACGCCCGCCACGCGTGAGTACGCATCAGCCGTTCCATCGCGGGCCCGATCACGGGCAGCCGGGTCAACCACTCCATGGTGGGCGTCTACCCTCCCTCGGCCCGGGCGTTCCTCATTCGGCCCGCGCGTTCCTCGTGTGGCCTGCATCTTCGGTGCCGTGTGGGCCGTCGGCGCCGTGCGGGCCGGTGTTCCCGTGCGGCGTCCTGCGGGGCCGGGGCACCGCACTGCCCGTCTGACACATCCCTGATCACCCTTTTCGGTGAGTAGTGTGACATGTATTGACATTTTGTCCAGAACGGGCGCTACGGTCACCGGCATGTCCGCCGTCACCGCCTCGCACGCCGACGGAGGCCGCTCCGCTCCCCCGCAGCGTGCGGGCGGGGTCGTCCTCGACATGACCGGTCTCGACCGGATTCACTCCATCAACACCGAACGGGGCGAGGCCGTCTGCGACGCGGGGGTGAGTCTGCACCGGCTGATGGCGGTGGTGCTGCCGCTGGGCTGGTTCGTACCGGTGGTTCCGGCGGGGCGGGGCGGGACGGTCGGCGGCGCGGTCGGCGCGGACGTCCACGGCCGCAACCAGTACGCGGACGGCAGCTTCACCCGTCACGTACGGTCCCTGGAGCTGCTGACGGCCGACGGCTCGATCCGGATCCTCACCCCGCGGGACACCCCGGAGGAGTTCCGGGCCACGGCGGGCGGCCTGGGCCTCACCGGCGCCGTGCTCTCGGCGACCATCCGGCTGCTTCCCGTCGAGACCTCGCTGATCTCGGTGGCCGGGGAGCGGGCGAAGGACCTCGACGACCTGCTGGCCCGGCTGACGGAAGCGGACCCGCGCCACCGCTACTCCGCCGCCTGGATCGATCTGCTGGCGCGCGGCGCGGCGACGGGGCGCGGGGTGGTGACGTGCGGCGCCCACGCACCGCTGGACGCGCTCCCCCGGCGCGCCCTCCGGGCACCGCTCGCCCTCCGGCCGGGCCGGTTCCGGTGGTCGCCCCCGGCGCTCCCCCGCTCCTGGCTCGACGGACGGCTCGGGCGGACGGTGACCGGCCTGAGCAACGAGCTGTGGTGCCGGGTGGTGCCGCGCGACCGGACCGGCGACCTCCGGAGGATCCCGGGCTTCTTCCACCCGCTGTACGGCGCCCCGCCCTGGTACCGGCTCCCGCGGCGCGGCGCCACGGTGCGGTACGGATTCGTGGTGGGCCACGACCGGGACGACGCGCTGCGCCGGATCGTCCGGCGGATCTCGCGGCGCGGCTGTTCCTCAGCAGTGGGGGTGCTCCAGCGCCTGGGGCCGGGAGGGGCGGGGCTGCTGTCCTTCCCGGCGGAGGGATGGGCCATGGCCCTGGAGTTCCCGGCCGATCTGCCGGGCCTGGACCAGCTGCTCGGCACGCTCGACGAGGAGGTGGCGGACGCCGGGGGCCGGGTCCGGCTCGCGGCGGACTCCCGGCTGCGGCCGGAGCTGCTGGCCGCGATGTACCCGGCGCTCGACGCGTTCCGCGCGGCCCGCGCACGGCTGGACCCGGACGGGGTGTTCACCTCGGACCTCGCGCGGCGGCTGGGGCTCTGAGCCGTCTGAACCATGTGCGCCGGACTCTCCGGGCAGGTGAGGCGGCGGACAGCCGGAGCGGGCAGGCTCGGTCGCGCTGTCCCGCGGCTTGCGGCGGGGTGGCGTGCGGAGGGGTGGCGCGCTGAGGGGTCAGGGTCGCAGCGAGTGGGTGGCCGAGGCCTCGGCCGGTGAGGTCTGCGCTGGCACGCCCGGACCGGCCCCGAACAGGTACTCGTGCATCATGCGCCAGTGGCCGTCCTCGCCCTGCTCGTAGAGCGCGAAGCCGGACACCGTCCAGGCGGCGACGTAGTCCGCGAGCTCCTCGTACGCCCGGTCCATCGCCTCCTCCTCGATGCCGTGGGCGACCGTGACATGCGGGTGGTACGGGAACTGCAGCTCGCGGCGGACCGGACCGGAGCGGATCTTCTCCTGGAGATCGCTGCACTCGGGGATGCCCTCGGCCAGCTTGACGTAGACGACCGGGGAGAGCGGGCGGAAGGTGCCGGTGCCGTTCAGCCGCATCGGGAAGGTGCGCCCGGCGGCGGCGACCTCGGCCAGGTGCCGGCGGAAGGCCGGGAGGTCGGCGGGGTCGACCTCGGTGGGCGGGAGGAGGGTGACGTGCGTGGGGATGCCGTGGGCGGCGGGGTCGCCGAAGCCCGCGCGCCGCTCCTGGAGCAGGCTGCCATAGGGCTCCGGGACCGCGATCGAAACGCCGAGCGTAACGGTCCCCACGTCGTTCTCCTCTGCTTCCGCCGCTGCTGACCAGTGCTGATGCTGCCGCTGTCGTGTGCTGGTGCTACCGCTGTCGTGCCACTGCCGCCTGTGCTGCCCCGGCCGGTCCGCCGCCGTGGCGCTCAGGCCAGTGTGGCGGTTCGGCCGGGGCGCCGCGAGCGTCCTCGGTCCTCCGTCCCGGGGCCCAGGGACTCTTGCCACCGGGCCCCCGGCGTGCTCGACGGCTCCCCGCTCAGTGCTTGGCCGGGAGGAAGCCGACCCGGTCGTAGGCCTGGGCCAGGGTCTCCGCGGCGACCGCACGGGCCTTCTCGGCGCCCTTGGCCAGGATGGAGTCCAGCGTCTCGGGGTCGTCCAGATATTCCTGGGTGCGGGCCCGGAACGGGGTCACCCACTCGACCATCACCTCGGCCAGCTCCGTCTTGAGCGCACCGTAGCCCTTGCCCACGTACTTCTGCTCGAGTTCGGCGATTCCTGTGCCCGTGAGGGTGGAGTAAATGGTCAGGAGGTTGCTCACCCCCGGCTTGTGCTCCTCGTCGAAGCGGATCTCGGTGCCCGTGTCGGTCACCGCGCTCTTGATCTTCTTGGCGGAGACCTTGGGCTCGTCGAGGAGGTTGATGATGCCCTTCGGCGTGGACGCCGACTTGCTCATCTTGATCGTCGGGTCCTGGAGATCGTAGATCTTGGCGGTCTCCCGGACGATGTACGCCTCCGGGACGGTGAACGTCTCGCCGAACCGGCCGTTGAAGCGCTCGGCCAGGTCGCGGGTCAGCTCGATGTGCTGCCGCTGGTCCTCGCCCACGGGGACGGCGTTGGCCTGGTAGAGCAGGATGTCCGCGATCTGCAGGACCGGGTACGTGAACAGACCGACGGTGGTCCGGTCGGAGCCCTGCTTGGCGGACTTGTCCTTGAACTGCGTCATCCGGGAGGCCTCGCCGAAGCCGGTGAGGCAGTTCATCACCCAGCCGAGCTGCGCGTGCTCGGGGACGTGGCTCTGGACGAACAACGTGCAGCGGTCCGGGTCGAGTCCGGCGCCGAGCAGCTGGGCGACGGCGAGCCGGGTGTTGGCGCGGAGCTCCGCCGGGTCCTGCGGGACGGTGATCGCGTGCAGGTCCACGACCATGTAGAACGCGTCGTGGCTCTCTTGCAGCGCCACCCACTGGCGGACCGCGCCGAGGTAGTTCCCGAGGTGGAACGAGCCTGCGGTGGGCTGGATACCGGAGAGCACACGGGGACGTTCAAAGGCCATGCCGCCCATTCTCTCAGGTGCGGAACCGATCCTCGGTCTCCGGTGTAGGAAAGGTGTGAGGACGTGGAAGGGGAGCCGCATCGGTTCCGACGAGGGCGCCGTGATCGCGCGCGTGCGCGCCGGGGAGCGCGAGGCGTACGCCGATCTGGTGCGCGCCCACACCGTGATCGCGCACCGTACTGCGGTCCTGCTGGGAGCGGGAGCGGATGCGGAGGACGTGGTCCAGACCGCCTTTCTGAAGGCCTACCAGTCGCTGGGGCGCTTCCGGGAGGGAGCCTCGTTCCGGCCGTGGCTGTTACGCATCGTCGCCAATGAGACGAGAAACACAGTGCGGTCGGCACGACGGCACCGGACGGCGGTGCTGCGGCAAGCGGCCCTGGCCGAGGCGGAGCCCCTGATACCGGAGTCGGCGGATCCGGCAGCGGCGGCGGTGGCGGGTGAGCGCCGCTCGCGGCTGCTGACCGCCCTGGACGAACTGAGCGACGAGCACCGCCGGGTGGTCACCCACCGCTATCTGCTGGATCTGGGCGAGGCGGAGACGGCGGAGGCCCTCGGCTGGCCGCGCGGGACGGTGAAGTCCCGGCTGAACCGGGCGCTGCGGAGGCTGGAGCAGTTGCTAGGGGCGGACGGGCTCGGGGCGGTCGGGGTCGGCGCGGGAGGAGTGGAGGCGATCGGGGCGACGGTGGGCGGTGGAGCTGCGGGCGGGACGGCTGCGATCGGTGGGGCGGTTGGTGCCGTTGGCGGGCGCCGGCCGGGGGCCGGGCGGCGGTTGGTCGGTGAGGGGCGGCGGACGGTCGGTCAGGGAAGGCCGGGTGGTGCGGGTCGGCCCGGCGCCGGACGCCGACCGGGCGGTGCGGGTCGGCCGGGTGCCGGACGCCGACCGGGTGGTGCGGGTCCCCCAGGTGCGCGCGGGGCGCGTGTCGTCGGCTGGTGCCGGTGAGGTGGCTGATGCCGGTGCTGCCGCCGGGCCTTCTGGAACCCGAGCGGGGCACGGCGCGGCGGTGGGGCGCACGGGCACCGGCGCACAGGCTGCAGGCGCCGCCGTGACCGGCGGATCCGGCTCCGGGCGCGGCGGGGCGCGGGGAGCGGTGCTGGGCGCGGCACAGGTGCGGCACGGGAAGCGGTGCTGGGCGCGGCACGCGAAGCGGGCCCGGCAGGAGGCGGAGGGCACCCGAGCGACGCCGGGCCGGGCCGACCGAGCGCGGGCCCGGCCGGACCGCCGGCGTGAGGTGAACGCGCGGACGTCCCACGAACTCCCGTGCCCGGTAACGGAATCAGGCAAGCAGAAGACGCGAGGACGCGGACGATCAAGAGCGAGGTCCGTCGGGAACCCGGTCGGCCCGAGCGGTGTAACAGAGTTGAAAGAGCGGGGCGGAGAGGCCGCACCGCCCGTCGGCCAGGAGGATTCATGCACCACATGGGAGTCGGCCCGGCGGGCGGCCCCGTCCCGGAGTCCCCGGGCTACCGGGCGAGCGACAGCCCCGGGGCGGGATGTGCGGCCATCAGGTCGGTGACCTCCTCGCGGACGGCGGCCAGGGCGTCCTCGTCCCCGGAGCGGGCCGCGGTCACACCGCGGTCGATCCAGTCGGCGACCAGCGGCATGTGCTCGGTCCCCAGACCGCGTGAGGTGAGCGCCGGGGTGCCGATGCGAATACCCGACGGGTCGAACGGCTTGCGGGGGTCGTAGGGCACGGTGTTGTGGTTCACCACGATCCCGGCCCGGTCCAGGGCCTTGGCGGCGACCTTGCCGGGGACCTCCGTCGGCGTGAGGTCCATCAGGATCAGATGGTTGTCCGTGCCGCCCGAGACGAGGTCGAAGCCGCGGTCCAGCAACGCCGCGGCGAGTGCCTTGGCGTTGGCCACGACGGCGTGCGCGTAGTCACGGAAGGACGGCTGAGCGGCCTCCCGGAGGGCTACGGCGATGGCAGCGGTCGTGTGGTTGTGCGGCCCGCCCTGCAAGCCGGGGAAGACCGCCTTGTCGAGCGGCTTGGCATGCGAGGCACGGGACAGCAGCATCGCCCCGCGCGGGCCGCGCAGGGTCTTGTGGGTGGTCGTCGAGACGACATCCGCGTGCGGGAAGGGGGAAGGATGGGCACCACCGGCGACGAGACCGGCGATGTGGGCGATGTCGGCCACGAGGACGGCGTCCACTTCGCGGGCGATCTCGGCGAAGGCGGCGAAGTCGATCGTGCGGGGCACAGCGGTGCCGCCGCAGAAGATGATCTTCGGGCGCTCCCGGCGGGCGATGTCGCGCACCTGGTCGAAGTCGATCAGACCGGTGTCGGCGCGGACGCCGTACTGGACACCACGGAACCAGGCGCCCGTGGCCGAGACCCCCCAGCCGTGGGTGAGGTGGCCGCCCATCGGCAGCGCCATGCCCATGACGGCGTCACCGGGTTCGGCGAAGGCGAGGTAGACCGCGAGGTTGGCCGGAGACCCCGAGTACGGCTGGACGTTGGCGTGCTCGGCCCCGAAGACGGCCTTGGCGCGGTCGACCGCGAGGGTCTCGACGGGGTCGATGTTCTGCTGACCCTCGTAGTAGCGCCTGCCCGGGTAGCCCTCGCTGTACTTGTTCGTCAGGACGGTGCCGGTGGCTTCGAGCACCGCGGACGAGACGTAGTTCTCGCTGGGGATGAGCCGGAGGGTGTCGGCCTGGAGCCGCTCCTCGGCGGTGATCAGTGCGGCGAGTTCCGGGTCCCCGGCCGCGAGGGCGGGGTGCGGGAGACCTCGGTCCGGGAACAGGCCTCGGTCCGGGAGCGGGGCGTACGGGAGTGCGGGACGGTCGATGGACGCGGTCATGGATTCCTCCGGGTCGGTCCGCGTAGTCGGTCACGAACCCGGGGTGCCCAGGCGGGCGGCACCTCACGGCGATGGCCGCGCACGGCTCCCTCGTGGTCGCTTCCACGTTCGCCAGTCGCCGCATGCCCGCACAGTCTATGGTCCGATCCCGCTCCACGAGTTCCGGAAGGTTTCTTCGCAATCCGCCCGAGCGACGATAGAAATGAGCACGAACCGGCCCCGATACCGAACGGAGCACCCCCGTGACGACTACGGAAGCCAGCATTGCCGCCGCCGAGGCCCACAGCGCGCACAACTACCATCCGCTGCCGATCGTCGTCGCCTCCGCCGAGGGAGCGTGGATGACCGATGTCGAGGGCCGGCGCTACCTCGACATGCTCGCCGGGTACTCGGCGCTCAACTTCGGGCACGGGAACCGGCGACTGATCGACGCCGCGAAGGCGCAGCTGGAGCGGGTCACCCTCACGTCCCGCGCCTTTCACCACGACCGGTTCGCCGACTTCTGCACCCAGCTCGCCGAGCTGTGCGGCATGGAGATGGTGCTCCCGATGAACACCGGCGCCGAAGCCGTGGAGACGGCGGTGAAGACGGCGCGCAAGTGGGGCTACCGCGTCAAGGGCGTTCCGGACAACCAGGCCAAGATCGTCGTGGCCCGGAACAACTTCCACGGCCGGACGACCACGGTGGTCAGCTTCTCCACCGACCCGGAGGCCCGCGCGGACTTCGGGCCGTACACCCCCGGGTTCGAGATCGTTCCGTACGGGGACCTGACCGCGCTCGAAGCGGCGCTCACCGACAACACCGTCGCGGTGCTGCTGGAGCCCATCCAGGGCGAAGCCGGGGTGCTGGTGCCGCCGCCGGGCTACCTGGCGGGCGTCCGGGAGCTGACCCGGGCCCGGGACGTGCTGTTCATCGCGGACGAGATCCAGTCCGGCCTCGGGCGCACCGGGCGGACGTTCGCCTGCGAGCACGAGGGCGTGGTCCCCGACATGTACGTGCTGGGCAAGGCCCTCGGCGGGGGCGTCGTCCCGGTCTCCGCGGTGGTCTCGTCCTCGGCCGTGCTGGGAGTGCACCGCCCGGGCGAGCACGGCTCCACCTTCGGCGGTAATCCGCTGGCGTGTGCGGTCGCCCTGGAGGTGATCGCCATGCTGCGCACCGGCGAGTACCAGCAGCGGGCAACCGAGCTGGGCGACCATCTGCACGCCGAGCTGGGACTGCTGGTGGGAGGCGGCGCGGTGGAGGCGGTGCGCGGCCGCGGCCTGTGGGCCGGTGTGGACATCGCCCCCGCCCACGGCACGGGCCGGCAGATCTCGGAAAAGCTGATGGATCTCGGCGTGCTGGTCAAGGACACCCACGGCAGCACGATCCGGATCGCCCCGCCGCTGGTGATCACCAAGGAGGACCTCGACTGGGGTCTCGACCAGCTCCGGAGCGTGCTCCGGAGCTGACCGGAGCACGTGGAGGCGCGCGGGTCCCCGGAATTACGGCCGGGGCGGGGATCCGCGTCGGCGACGGGCACCGGCCGGTGGAGGCTCTCCGCACCTGCGGAGGGATCCGCGGAGGTCTCAGGCATGGCCCCGGCCCTCGGGGTCCCGCGCATGCGCGGGACCCCGAGGACGTCACGAGCCCGGCCGGGCCGGGGCCTCAGAGGATGACGTGCGGCAGGAAGCGGGCGTATTCGTCCGTGATCAGGCCCGACGACTCACGGATGCCGAGTCCCGCCGCCTCGTCCTCGACGACCCAGGCACCGAGCACCACCCGGTTGCCGTCGAAGTCCGGCAGCGGGGCCAGTTCCTGGTAGCAGCAGGCCTCGTCGCGGGGCGTCGCGGAGGTGCCGGGTTCGTGCACGGTGATGCCCGCGCCTTCCCGCCCCAGCAGCGGCTTGGCCACGTACCCGGAGGTGGCCGCCAGTTCGCGGGGGCCGTCCAGGTAGGCGGGCAGCAGGTTCGGATGCCCCGGGTTGAGCTCCCACACCACGGCGAGCAGCGCCTTGTTGGAGAGCAGCATCTTCCAGGCCGGTTCGATCCAGAGCGTGCTGCCGGTGCTTCCGCCGTTGTCGAGGGTGTCCACCACGTTCCGCCCGAAGCGGTCCGTGGTCAGCCACTCCCACGGATAGAGCTTGAAGCAACTGCGGATGAACCGGAGCCGCTTGTCGACGAACCGTCCGGAGAGCCGGTCCCAGCCGATGTCCTCCATGGAGATCGCCTCGGTCTCCAGCCCGGCCTGCTCGGCGGTCTCGCGGAGGTAGGCGACCGTCATCAGGTCCTCGCCGAGCTCGTCCCCCGCGGAGTGCGCGAAGTGGACGGGTGCGCCGGGCGGCAGCAGGGCCGCCTGCCGCTTCCAGGCGTCCACCAGCCGTTCGTGCAGCGAGTTCCACTGGTCGGCGCCGGGGAAACGGTCCTCCATCCAGAACCACTGCGCACTGGCCGCCTCCACCAGGGAGGTGGGGGTGTCGGCGTTGTACTCCAGCAGCTTCGCCGGGCCGCTGCCGTCGTAGTGCAGGTCGAACCGCCCGTAGACACTGGGCTGTTCGGACCGGCGGCGCCAGGACTCGGCGACCTTCTCGGCCACCCGGGCATCGGTGATGCCCAGGTCGGCGAACCGCTTCTGCTCGACGATGTGCTCCGCGGCCGCCAAGCACATCCCGTGCAGTTCCTCGACGACCTCCTCCAGGTTCTCCACCTCGGGAAGGGAGAACGCGTAGTAGGCGCTCTCGTCCCAGTAGGGGCGCAGCGAGTCGTCCGGGTAGCGGGTCAGCGGATAGATGACCCCCTGTTCCTCGACCGTGGCCTGCCAGTCGGGGCGGGGCGTGATGGTGTGGCGTCGCATGGGCGGTGCTCAGCCGCCGCTGCTGCCGTGGCCGGAGCCATGGCCGAAGCCTCCGCGTTCCACCGAGGAACCGCCCTTGGAGCCGCCGGACGAACCGCCGGACGAGCTGCTGGACCCGAAGTGGCCGTCCTCGGCCCAGCCGTGCTCGACGTCGGCGTCGTAGTACCAGGCGGCGTCGCGCCGGGACCGGGACTTGGCGGACGTCGTACCGGAGCACTGCTTGGTGTCGACGACCCGGTATCCCTTGTCGTACTCGTAACTGTCGCGGTCCACACACCGCTTGTCGGGCTCGGAGCCGCAGGCGGTGAGCACCGCCGCGAGCGCTCCCATGCCGCCCAGGATCACCGTGCCGGACCGTACTCGGCGTCGCGCGTCTGCCATGTCGTTCATCCCCGTCGTGTTCATGTCGATCGAACAGGGGTCAGCGTAGGGGCTGGAGCCTCGCGGGCCACGGCCGGGTGGCCCGGCGGCATCCCCTCCGGGCGCTCCCCGCCCGTCTCCCCCGTCCGGCGCTCCCCGGCCCGTCTCCCCCGTCCTGACCCCTCCGCCCGGAGCCAGGCCCGGCCCGGGCCGCGACCCGCGCCACCGCCGGGAGCCACACCTCCGAGAGCCGCCACCGACCCGAGGGCCACCGGGGGTCCGGGCTTCCTGCCCCTCAGGGCAGCACCCGGCAGAGCGCCTCGATCGCGGCGCCGAACGCGTGGTCGGCCGGGGCCCCGTAGCCGACGACCAGCCCGTCGGGGCCCTCGGCGGTGGCGTCGTAGCGGTAACGGTGGAGCCCCTCGAGCGCCAGCCCCTGCCACGCCGCTGCCCGGACCACGGAGTCCTCGGTCCCCGGAGGGAGTTCGAGCACCGCGTGCAGGCCCGCGGCGACGCCGGTGACGGCGATGTGCGGGGCGCGCTCCGCGACGGCCGCGACGAGCTGGTCGCGGCGCCGCCGGTAGCGCAGCCGCATGCCACGCAGATGGCGGTCGTAGGCGCCGCCGGTGATGAACTCGGCGAGGGTGAGCTGGTCCAGGGTGCCGGTCATCTGCTCCGCGGGGTTCTTGGCGGCCAGCACCTCCCCCACCAGGTGCTGCGGCAGCACCATCCAGGCCAGCCGCAGCCCGGGGGCCAGGCTCTTGCTCGCCGTGCCCAGGTAGACCACGCGCTCCGGGTCCAGCCCCTGGAGGGCTCCCACCGGCTGCCGGTCGTAGCGGAACTCGCCGTCGTAGTCGTCCTCCAGGATCAGTCCGCCGGTGCGCCGCGCCCAGTCGACGACACCGGCCCGGCGGTCCGGCGAGAGCGGCCGGCCCGTGGGGAAGTGGTGTGCCGGAGTGAGCAGCACCGCGCCCGCCTCGGGGACGGACTCCAGTTGCCCGACCCTGGTCCCGTGCTCGTCCTTGGGCAGCGGCACGGTGCGCAGCCCGGCGCCGGTGATCAGGTCCCAGTGGAAGTCCAGCCCGTAGGAGTCGACCGCGACCGTGGTCACGCCCATCGCCGCCAGCGCCCGGCCGACCAGCATCAGGCCCTGGACGAAGCCGGCGCAGATGACGATCCGGTCCGGGGCGACCCGCACACCGCGGGCCCGCCCCAGGTAGTCGGCGAGGGCCCGGCGCAGTTCGGGGCGCCCGGCCGGGTCGCCGTAGCCGAAAGCCTCGCCCGGTGCGGTGGACAGCGCCCGGCGTGCCGCGGAGAGCCAGGCGGCGCGCGGGAAGGCCGAGACGTCGGGCGAGCCGGGCATCAGGCTGTGCACCGGCCGCGGCGGGGCGCCGCGCAGGCTCGGCCGCGGTCCCGCGCTCCGCCGGCCCGGGCGGGAGGCACCGCCGCCCGACGCGGCCCCGGGGGACTCGGCGCCACCACTCCTCCCACCACCAGGAGCCCCGGCACCTCCGCCCGGCCGGCCGACGCCGCCACCGGCAGTCCCGGCGCGGCCACCGCCCACACCCGTCCCGTCACCGGACGTTCCAGCGCCACGACCACGTGTCCCCCTCCCGCCACCGGACGTTCCCGTTCCGCCTGCGGCAGTTGGGGTTCCCGCCCCGGGACCGCGAGGGTCGGCCCTCCGCCCGTTGCCCACGCCCCCAGGCGCGGGTGGGCCCGCGCGGTGGGCCGGCGTGGGGGCCACCGGTTCGGCCCGCCGGGCGACCCGGGTGCCGGATCCCTGGCGGGCGGTGAGCCAGCCCTCGGCGACGAGTTCGCCGTAGGCGTCCGCCACGGTGTTCCGCGCCAGCCCGAGGTCGGCGGCGAGGGACCGGGACGACGGCAGCCGGGTGCCGGGCGTCAGCCGGCCGGAGCGGACCGCGTCACGCAGGGCGCCGATCAGCGCGTTGCGCACTCCGGAGGTCCCCCGCGGCGGCAGATCCAGATGCAGGTCCGCCCCGAAAGTGGCCCATGTTTCCCCCATGAGAATGGACCATACCCCTAGGCCACTAGCCGCATAGCGTGATCCCCATGACAACGGACACCACGGCCCCGGCCCCCACGACCGCCACCAACACCACCGGCACCACGCCCGGCACCGGCCCCCACAGCACGCACGGTCCCCACGGCCCGCGCATGAACCTCGCCGAGATCGCCCCCGAGGTCTACAAGGCCATGGTGGCGCTCGACCGGGCCTCCCAGCAGGGCGTCGACCCGACCCTCGCCGAGCTGGTGAAGATCCGCGCCTCGCAGCTCAACCACTGTGCGTTCTGCCTGGACATGCACACCAAGGACGCCCGCGCCGCCGGTGAGCGCGAGGACCGGATCTTCCTCCTCAGCGCCTGGGAGGAGGCCACCGGCTACTACACCGAGAAGGAGCGGGCGGCCCTGGCGCTCACCGAGGCGGTCACGGTCCTCACCGACGGCTTCGTGCCGGACGCGGTGTACGCGCGGGCGGCCGAGCAGTTCGAGGAGGCCGAACTCGCCCGGCTCATCAGCATGATCATCACCATCAACGCCTGGAACCGGATCGCCGTGACGACCCGCGCCCAGCCGGGCGCCTACCGGCCCGGGATGTACGCGTGACGACCCCGGCCGCACGGCTGCGGGCACTGCACCACGGGCGGACGCCGGGTGATCCGCTCGTCCTGCCCGGCCCCTGGGACGCGGTGAGCGCCCGCGCCTTCGAGGAGGCGGGCTTCCCGGCCCTGGCGACGCCGAGCGCGGGGGTCTCGGCGAGCCTGGGGTACGCGGACGGCGGCGGCACCCCGCCCGACGAGATGTTCGCCGCGGTCGCCCGGATCGTCCGGTCCGTCGGCGTCCCGGTCTCCGCCGACATCGAGACCGGCTACGGGCTCCCGCCGGCGGAGATCGTGGAACGGCTGCTGGAGGCCGGGGCCGCGGGCTGCAACCTGGAGGACTCCGCACCGGACGGCACGGGGCTGGAGGACGCCCGCCGGCAGGCGGACCGGCTGGCGGCGGTACGGGCGGCCGCGGGCGACGCCCTGGTGATCAACGCCCGGGTCGACACCTTCCTTCGGGGCGACCGCGGCCCGGACGAAGCGATCGAACGCGGGCGGCTGTACGCGGCGGCCGGCGCGGACTGCGTGTACCCGATCCTCGCGCCGCCCCGGCTGCTGCCGGAGCTCGCCGCGGGGATCGGCTGCCCGCTCAACGCCCTTGCGGTGCCCGACGGCCCGTCACCGCGCGAGCTGGGCGAACTCGGCGCCACCCGGGTCACCTTCGGCGGCGGACTGCACGCCCGGGCGACCGCCGCCGTACGGGACCTGGCACGGTCACTGCGCACGGACTGACCCTCGCGTCAGGACACCGACCTGCCCGGCCCCGACCGCTCTCCCCCGCATCCCCCCAGGGGGCGACGGCGCCCGGCCATCGTCCGGACGGCGGTTGCCGAGGAAGATGCTTGCCCAGGCACGGATGCCGGTCGGCCGCGGACGAGACGTGAGGGTGACGGGTCCTGCCCACCCTCCGGACAGCGATACCAGACATAGACACTCCGCCACAGACGTCAATTGCCGATCAGCCGCCGACGAAACGTGAGGGTGACGGGGCCGCAGGGGTGGGGGGTTCCGG
>NZ_JBYITE010000080.1:0-19216 GCF_057709105.1 Streptomyces sp. bgisy100 | reverse complement strand
GGTTCTCGGTCAGACGGCGAGCGCCTGAGCGCGGCGTTTCACCTCCGTGCCGCGATTCTCCCGCAAGGCCTGGGCCGGGGTGCCGGGGAGGGTCGGATCCGGAGTGAAGAGCCACTCCAGCATCTCCTCGTCGGTGAAGCCGTCGTCCTTCAGGAGCGTCAGGGTGCCGGCGAGGCCCTTGACCACCCGGCCGTCGCCGATGAAGTCGGCGGGCACCTGGAGCACCCGGTTCTCGCCACGGCGCACCGCGATGAGCTGGCCTTCCTTGACGAGCTGCCGGACCCGGGTCACTTCGACACCGAGCCGCTCGGCGATGTCGGGGAGGGTCAGCCAGGAGGGAACGAGCGCTTCGGTCTTAGTGT
Organism: Streptomyces sp. bgisy100; assembly: GCF_057709105.1. Lineage (NCBI taxonomy): Bacteria > Bacillati > Actinomycetota > Actinomycetes > Kitasatosporales > Streptomycetaceae > Streptomyces > Streptomyces sp. bgisy100. Next base: position 18,854 of record NZ_JBYITE010000080.1, on the reverse strand, counting down.
CAATCTCGGTCACGGGGACAAGCCTGCCATCTAGGGCTGACAGCCGGTAGCCGAGCGCCGCCGAGCCGGTGCCCACCGGTCGGGCGACAGGCCGCTCCGAGGGCCCCGGTCGCCGCGGGCCGTGCGGTGCGGCGGTGGCCGGCTCCGCTCGGGACGGGCCGCCGCGGCGGCCGGGATCCCGGGCCCGAGGCCCCGGCGCGCCCCGCCGGGCGGGGCGCACATGGCAGAAAGGCGCTGGAGAGCACGAGGGAAGGCCGTTCAGCAGATCTCCGACACAGCTGCGGTGCGCCCGGCCCGTCACGTTTCAGCAGATCTCCGACGCTGCCTCGGCCGGCCCGTTACGTTTCAGCAGATCTCCGACGCGGCCGCGGTGTGCCCGGCCCGTCAGAGGACGGCGGACTTCAGCGGCACCGCCGGGTCCGCGGCCCGCTCCGGGTCGAGCCGCGCGCCCCGCTCGATGAGCTTGCGGCCCTGGGCGAGGTCGCGCGGGCGGCCCACCGCGAGCAGCGCGACCAGCACGCCGTCCCGCAGCCAGCACACCGACCAGGAGGCGCCGGCCGGATCGCCGCGCCGGACCGTGGTGTCGGCGGCGGCGTGGTGCCCCGCGTACTGGACGAACCGGCCGAACTGCTCGGACCAGAAATAGGGCACCGGGTCGTAGACCTGCGCCTCGGCCGCTCCGCCGATGATGTCGGCGGCCACCGTGCGGGGGCCCTGGAGGGCGTTGTCCCAGTGGTGTACGAGGAGCCGCTCCCCGTACCGGGCGGAGGGGAAGGAGGCGCAGTCGCCGACCGCGTACACATCCGGGGCGGAGCTGCGCAGCCGGTCGTCGGCGCGGACCGAGCCGTCGGGGCAGAGCTCGATGCCCGAGCCGGCCAACCAGCCGGTCGCGGGGCGGGCTCCGATGCCGACGAGCACGGCGCCCGCGGGGAGCCGCGTGCCGTCCGCCAGCAGTACCGCGCCGGGCTCCACCGTCGCCACGCGCGCCCCGGTGATCAGCCGGGCGCCGCTCTCCTCGTACCAGGCCCGCATGGGCTCGGCGACCTCGGCGGGCAGAGCCCCGGCGAGGGGGCGCTCCGCGGCCTCGACGACGGTGACCGTGCAGCCCGCCTCCAGTGCCGCGGTCGCGAACTCGGCGCCGATCCAGCCCGCGCCGACCACCACGACGTCCTGCCGCGCCGCGAGCACCGGGCGCAGCGCCTCGGCGTCGTCCAGGGTGCGCAGCAGATGCAGACCCGGCGCGTCGCCGCCGGGGAGGGTGACGGGGTCGGCGCCGGTCGCGATGACGAGCCGGTCGTACGGCACGGGCCCGGCCGCGGTCTCCACCACGTGCTCACCGGGGCGCACGGCGGTGACCCGGCGGCCGAGGAGCAGCTCGATGCCGAGGGCGGCGAAGTCGATCTCGAAGGCCGAGCCGTCGGCCTTGCCGAGCAGGACGGCCTTGGACAGCGGTGGCCGGTCGTACGGCTGGTGCCGCTCGGCGCCGAGCAGCGCGACACCGCCGGTCCAGCCCTGTTCCCGCAGCGCGACGGCGGTCTGTACCCCCGCCATGCCCGCGCCGACGATGACGACCCGGTCCCCGGTGTGCTGCCTGTCCTCACTCACACGGTCACTCTAGGTCCGCGGCGGGGGCCCGCCGCAGTCCCGCGCACCGAGATCTCTGACACAGCATCATGCGGGGCGTGCGCGGGAAGGCGCCCGGTCCCGTCCGGCCCCGGGCCCACCTGCCGGTCCCCGCCGCCGGCCGTCCGCGGCCCGGCCCCGGGGCCCGGTGCGGGCGGCCGTTCCGGTCCGCCGCTCCCTTCATGGGCCGGAAGGCGGCACGTTAAGGTGACGGCCGTAGAGCACTCGCGGGAGCCCGGACGGACCGGGCTGAGAGGGAGGCTGACCGGCCTCCGACCGTACGAACCTGATCCGGGTCATGCCGGCGAAGGGAGGGGCTGGACGCCCATGCACGCGCCCGAGAACGGCACCCCCGAGAAGAACACCACGGCGCCCGGGACCGCGCCGCACACCGTCACCGCACAGCGCGGGACCGCCCGGCACGCCACCGCGCAGTACAGCCATGACGTCCTCGTCGTCGGGGGCGGCATCATCGGCCTCGTCACGGCCTGGCGGGCGGCACAGCGGGGTCTGCGCACCGCGGTCGCCGATCCGGCGCCCGGCGGGGGCGCCGCGCAGGTCGCCGCCGGGATGCTGGCGGCCGTCACCGAACTGCACTACGGCGAGGAGACCCTGCTCGGTCTCAACCTCGCCTCCGCGGAGCGCTATCCGGAGTTCGCAGCGGAGCTCGTGGAGGCGAGCGGCCAGGACATCGGCTACCGCGCCTGCGGCACCCTGGCGGTCGCGCTGGACGCCGACGACCGGGCCCATCTGCGCGAACTGCACGCCCTCCAGACCCGCTGCGGGCTGGACTCGCAGTGGCTGACCGGGCGCGAGTGCCGACGCCTGGAGCCGATGCTCGCGCCGGGCGTGCGCGGGGGGCTCCGAGTGGACGGCGACCACCAGACCGATCCCCGGCGGCTGGCCGCGGCGCTGGTCACGGCCTGCGAGCGGGCCGGTGTGGTGCTGCACCGCGGATGGGCCCGGGAGCTGCGGGTGGTCCGGGACCGGGCCGTGGGGGCCGTACTGGAGGACGGCACCGAACTGGCCGCCGGTCAGGTCGTCCTGGCCGGCGGCAGCCACAGCGGCCGGCTCGCCGGGGTCCCCGAGGCCGTCGTGCCGCCGGTCCGCCCGGTCAAGGGCCAGGTGCTGCGGCTGCGGGTGCCCGGGGCGTACGCGCCGTTCCTCTCCCGGACCGTACGGGCCGTGGTCCGCGGCGGGCAGGTCTATCTGGTGCCCCGGGAGAACGGCGAGCTGGTGCTCGGCGCCACCAGCGAGGAGCTGGGCTGGGACACCACGGTCACCGCGGGCGGGGTGTACGAACTGCTGCGGGACGCCCATGAGCTGGTGCCCGGCATCACCGAACTCCCGCTGGTGGAGACCCGGGCCGGGCTGCGCCCCGGTTCGCCGGACAACGCACCGCTGCTGGGTCCCACCGCCCTGCCCGGACTGCACCTGGCGACCGGGCACTTCCGCCACGGCGTGCTGCTCGCACCGGTCACCGGCGACGCCCTGGCGGAGGTGCTGTGCACCGGTGAACTCCCGCCCGAAACCCGTCCGTTCAGCCCGCTGCGCTTCACCCCCGGCGGCCCCGCGGCCCCGGCCTCCGACGCAACCGACGCCCCCGTACGGCAGGAGCAGCCCGCATGACCGTCTCCGTCAACGGCGAACCCCGCGAGGTCCCGGAGGGCACCACGCTCGACCGGATCGTCGCGACGCTCACCACCGCGCCGGCGGGTGTCGCCGCCGCGCTCAACGAGGCCGTGGTGCCGCGGGGCCAGTGGCCCGCCACCGCGCTCGGCGACGGCGACCGCGTCGAGATCCTGACCGCGGTCCAGGGAGGCTGACCATGACCGATACCACCGCTCCGACCGACACCCCCGCTCCGCCGGAGACGGCCACGGCCGATCCGTTCACCCTCGCCGGCACCACCTTCGGCTCCCGGCTGATCATGGGCACCGGCGGCGCCCCCAGCCTGGACGTGCTGGAACGTTCGCTCACCGCCTCCGGCACCGAGCTGACGACCGTCGCGATGCGCCGGCTGGACCCGACGGTCCAGGGCTCGGTGCTGTCCGTGCTCGACCGGCTCGGCATCCGCGTCCTGCCCAACACCGCGGGGTGCTTCACCGCGGGCGAGGCGGTGCTGACCGCGCGGCTCGCCCGGGAGGCCCTGGGCACCGACTGGATCAAGCTGGAGGTGGTGGCGGACGAGCGGACGCTGCTGCCCGACCCGGTCGAGCTGCTGGACGCCGCCGAGGTGCTCGTCGACGATGGCTTCACCGTGCTCCCGTACACCAACGACGACCCGGTCCTCGCCCGCAGGCTGGAGGACGTCGGCTGTGCCGCGATCATGCCCCTGGGCTCGCCCATCGGCTCCGGGCTCGGCATCCGCAACCCGCACAACTTCCGGCTGATCACCGAGCGGGCGCGGGTGCCGGTGATCCTGGACGCGGGCGCGGGCACCGCCTCGGACGCGGCGCTGGCCATGGAGCTGGGCTGTGCGGCGGTGATGCTGGCCTCGGCGGTGACCCGCGCCCAGGAGCCGGTCCTGATGGCCGGGGCGATGCGGCACGCGGTCGAAGCGGGACGGCTGGCCCACCGCGCGGGCCGGATCCCGCGCCGGCACTTCGCGGAGGCGTCCTCGCCGGCGGAGGGCCTGGCGGACCTGGACCCCGAACGGCCCGCCTTCGGGTAGCCACCGGCCCGCCCCGCAGCGGCCGGAACGCCCGGCCGGCCGGCCGCGACCGGCCTCCGGCACCCCGGTGACCGGCGCGAGCCGCTCCGGCGGCCCCGGCCCCGGAGGCCGTAGCGTGGAACCGGAGGTGGTCCCCGTGGCGCATGAGGTCCCCGACCGCGTCGAGCGCGAGGTGTACGTCCCGGCCCCGGCCGACCGCGTGTGGCGGGTGCTCACCACGGCCGAGCACATCCGGTCCTGGTACGCGTTCGGCGGCGCCGAGCTGGACCTGCGGCCGGGCGGTGCCCTCCGGTTCCGCTGGGACGACCAGGGGGAGTTCCACGGCCGGGTGGAGATGGTCGAGGCCCCCTACCGGGTCAGCTTCCGGATGGCCCTGCGCCCCGACGTGCCACCGGGCCGGGGCGGCTCCACCCTGATCGAGTTCGATCTCACACCCGAGGGCACGGGCACCCGGGTCACGGTCAACGAGACCGGGGTCACCGCGCTGGACGTGCCCGCGGCCGAGCAGGCCCGGCACGCCGAGTACGCGGCCATGACCTGGGCCACGGCGCTCGAGGAGCTCGCGGCACTCGCCGCCGCCTCGCACGCATGATCCACCGGCCGGGCCGGGTCGGGTGCGCCGGCCGGCTGTCACCGTTGTGCTGCAGAGGTCCGCCGGACCCCGCGGATGGGACAGACCTGCCGGTCATGGCTCGTAGACTGCACTGTCGTGGATACGACCCTGCAGGACCCGCTGGTCGGGCACGTGCTCGACGGACGTTACCGGGTCGAGGCGCGCATTGCCGTCGGTGGCATGGCCACCGTCTACCGGGCCGTGGACACCCGTCTCGACCGGGTGCTGGCGCTCAAGGTGATGCACCCCGGCCTCGCCACGGACGCCGCGTTCGTCGACCGCTTCATCCGTGAGGCCAAGTCCGTCGCCCGGCTCGCCCACCCGAACGTCGTCGGCGTCTTCGACCAGGGCATGGACGGCACCTACGTCTATCTGGCCATGGAGTACGTCGCCGGGTGCACGCTGCGCGACGTGCTCCGCGAGCGCGGCGCGCTGCAGCCCCGCGCCGCCCTGGACGTCCTGGAGCCGGTGCTCGCCGCGCTCGGCGCCGCCCACCGCGCCGGGCTGATCCACCGCGACATGAAGCCGGAGAACGTCCTCATCGGGGACGACGGCCGGGTCAAGGTGGCCGACTTCGGGCTCGTCCGGGCCGTGGACACCCAGACCAACGCCTCCTCCGGCTCCCTGCTCGGTACCGTCTCGTATCTCGCGCCGGAGCAGATAGAGCACGGCACGGCCGACACCCGCGCGGACGTCTACGCCTGCGGGATCGTGCTGTACGAGATGCTCACCGGCGGGAAGCCGCACGACGGCGGGACCGCCGCCCAGGTGCTCTACCAGCACCTGCACGAGGACATCGCACCGCCGTCGCGGCAGGTGCCGGGGCTCGCCCCCGAGCTGGACATCCTGGTGGGCACCGCGACCGCGCGCGACCCCGAGCAGCGCCCGGCCGACGCCGTCGCGCTGCTCGCGCAGGCCCGCGAGCTCCGGGCGCTGCTCACCGAGGAACAGCTCGACGCCATTCCCCCGCAGGCCCTGGCGGACCCGCACACCGGCTCCGAGGACCGGACGAGCGTGATCCCCCGGACCCTGGCGGGCGTGCAGCCGGCCGAGGGCGGTCCGGCGGGCGAGGACGCGCTGAACCGCACCAGCCGGCTGGACCTGCCGGCGTCCGGGCCGCCGCCGTCCGACGGGCCGTCGTCCCGCCGGGCGCCCCGGCGGGGCCCGCGGCGCGGGGTGCTCGCCCTGGTCGCGGCGCTGCTGGTGCTCGGCGTCGGCGCCGGGGTCTGGTACATCACCGCGGGGCAGTTCACCCAGGTGCCCGGGGTGCTCGGGCTGTCGCGGACCAAGGCGGAGCAGAAGCTGCACGACGCCGGGCTGGACGTGCGGGTGCGGACGGGCTTCAGCGACGTCGTGGACCGCGGGAAGGTCATCCGCAGCGCCCCGAAGCTGGGCAGCCGGATCCGGGACACCGGCACGGTGACCATCACCGTCTCCCGGGGCCCCGACGAGGTGAAGGTGCCCGACCTGGAAGGCGTTCCGCTGCCGAAGGCGAAGCGGCAGCTCAAGGAGCTGGGCCTGGTTCCCGGGACGGTCCGCAAGGAGTTCAGCGACACGCTCTCGCAGCACTCGGTGATCCGGACCGACCCGGCGGCGGGCACCAAGCGGCGGCCGGACTCCGCGGTGGCCATCACGGTCAGCAGGGGCGAGCCGGTCGAGTCCCCGGACGTCACCGGCTACGAGCTCGCGGACGCCACGCAGGAACTCCGCGACGCCGGGCTGAAGGTCAAGGTCTCCCCCCGCCGGGTCTTCTCCGAGGAGGACAAGGGCACGGTCGCCGCGCAGTCCCCCGCCGGGGAGACCGAGCTGGCGGAGGGCGACACCGTCACGCTCACGTTCTCCAAGGGCCAGCAGATGGTCGAGGTTCCGGACGTCGAGGGCCTGAGCACCGACGAGGCGAAGGCCAAGCTGGAGGCGGAGGGATTCACCGTGGACGTCTCCAAGTTCTTCTTCGGGGACACCGTCTTCGACCAGTCCGTCGACGCGGGCGAGGAGGCCCCGAAGGGCAGTTCCGTCACGATCCGGGTGCGCTGAACCACAGCAACGTATGAGGGCGGGCCCGCGGGCCCGCCCTTATACGTTGCGCCCGGCCGCCGGGCGTACGGAGGCGGTTCCGCGGCGTGCGACCCTGGTCCGGTGAACAGCCCGCATCCGCGCCCCAGCAGTCCTTCCGGCCTCCGCAATCCGGTCGGCGGCCATGTGCCGGTCGCCGGGGGCCTCGCCTCGGTCGGCCTCTCCTACGCCCGGGAGATCGGCGCCGAGGCCGTGCAGGTCTTCGTCGCCAACCCGCGCGGCTGGGCGACCCCGGCCGGAAACCCGCGGCAGGACGAGCAGTTCCGGGAGGGCTGCGCGGCGGGCTCGCTCCCGGCCTATGTGCACGCGCCCTACCTGATCAACTTCGGTTCGCACACCGAGGCCACCGTGGACCGGTCGGTGGAGTCGCTGCGGCACTCGCTGCGCCGGGGGCGGGAGATCGGCGCGCTCGGCGTCGTGGTGCACACCGGCTCGGCGACCGGCGGCCGGCCCCGCTCGGCGGCGCTCGCCCAGGTCCGGGAGCGGATGCTGCCGCTGCTGGAGGAGCTGACCCACGACGACGACCCGGCGCTGCTCCTCGAGCCGACCGCGGGCCAGGGGGCGTCGCTGTGCTCGCTGGCCGAGGACCTCGGGCCGTACTTCGAGGCGCTGGACCGGCACCCCCGGCTCGGCGTCTGCCTGGACACCTGCCACGCGTTCGCGGCCGGCCACGACATGGCCGCACCGGGCGGGATGAAGCTGCTGCTCGACGCGTTGGTGGACACCGTCGGCGCGGGCCGGCTCGGGCTGATCCACGCCAATGACTCCAAGGACGTGGTGGGCGCGCACAAGGACCGGCACGAGAACATCGGCGCGGGTCACATCGGGGCGGACCCGTTCGGTGAGCTGTTCACCCACCCGGCGACCGAGGGCGTGCCGCTGGTGATCGAGACGCCGGGCGGCACGGCGGGCCACGCGGCCGACGTGGCGCGGCTCAAGGAGCTCCGCGGGGTGGGCTCCCCGGTCTGACCGCATGCCGGGGCCGACCGGGCCCGGACCGGGCCGGGGGCCGGGGCTCCGTCGACCGGACCGGACAGGCCCTCCCGGACAGCCCTCAGAGCTCCGGCCCGTCCCCCAGCTCCTCCTGGTAGGAGTACCGCTGCTCACGCCAGGGGTCGCCGATGTTGTGGTAGCCGCGCTCCTCCCAGAAGCCCCGGCGGTCGGCCGTCATGTACTCGACACCACGGACCCATTTGGGCCCCTTCCAGGCGTACAGATGCGGCACGATCAGCCGGACCGGGAAGCCGTGCTCGGCGGTGAGCAGCTCGCCGTCCTTGTGGGTGGCGAACATGGCCCGCTCCGAGGTGAAGTCGGAGATCCGGAGATTGGAGCTGAAGCCGTACTCGGCCCACACCATCACATGGGTGACGTCGGGCGCCGGAGGGGCCAGTTCCAGAACGGTGCCGGCGGAGACCCCGCCCCACTCGGCTCCGAGCATGCTGAACTTGGTGACGCAGTGGAGGTCGGCGACGACCGTGGAGTACGGCATGGCCGTGAACTCCTCATGCGTCCAGCAGTGCTTGTCGCCGTCGGCGGTCGCGCCGAATACCCGGAATTCCCAGCGGTCCGCCTTGAACTTGGGGACCGGGCCGTAATGGGTGACCGGCCAGCCGCGCTGCAGCCGCTGTCCCGGAGGAAGCTCGAGCTGTGCCCCTTCACGGCTTTCCGGCTGACTCATGACTCCATGGTGGCAGACGGGGAAGGGTGGTCATGACCAGCGCAGAGCGGGGCAGGAACAACTCGTACTAAGCGTGCACTTACTGGATCGTCCCTGCGGGCGGTGCGAGGATGCGCGCAACCTGCCGTTCTTGTGTGGAAGTGGAAGGAGCCGCTGCGATGCAGGGCGACCCCGAGGTCATCGAATTCCTCAACGAGCAGCTGACCGCCGAGCTCACCGCGATCAACCAGTACTTTCTGCACGCCAAGATGCAGGAGAACTTCGGCTGGCCGAAGCTCGCGAAATACACCCGGGCCGAGTCGTTCGACGAGATGAAGCACGCCGAGGTGCTCACCGACCGCATCCTCTTCCTGGAGGGCCTGCCCAATTATCAGCGGCTGTTCCACGTCCGGGTGGGCCAGACGGTCACCGAGATGTTCCAGGCCGACCGGCAGATCGAGGTCGAGGCCATCGACCGGCTGCGGCGCGGTGTGGAGGTGATGCGGGCCAAGGGGGACATCACCTCGGCCAACATCTTCGAGAGCATCCTCGCCGACGAGGAGCACCACATCGACTATCTCGACACCCAGCTGGAGCTCGTCGAGAAGCTCGGGGAGCCGCTGTACATCGCCCAGCTGGTCGAGCAGCCGGAGAGCTGACGGCGGCGCGACCGCCCCGCGGGGCTCAGCCGGATTCCGGGCTCGGACGGCTCGGTGCTCAGGCGGCTTCGGGGCTCAGGCGGCTTCGGCGGCGGCCGGATAGTGGCGCTCGTCCGGGACGGCCCCGGCAACGCGTGCGGTGTCCGCGGCGAAGGCGGTCTCCGCGGCGAGGGCGGCCGGCTCGCCCTGCTCCACCAGCTCACGCCGGGGGCAGGCGCCGCGGCCGAGCAGTGCCTGGATACGGCGTACGCAGTTGCCGCAGTCCGTACCCGCCTTGCAGGCCGAGGCGATCTGCCGGGGCGTGCAGGCGCCCGAGTCCGCGTGCTCACGCACCTGCTTCTCGGTGATGCCGAAGCATGAGCAGACGTACACGCGATTCACCCCCGCGAACGGACAGGTCGGTCGGATTGATAGGCAACCCCACTTCCATTGATCAGTGAGGTTATCCTTACCTTACCCGCCCTGGCTTGATCCTTACAACGGCAGTGGGGCACGGATCCTGTGATCCGTGCCCCACTCGTGTTCGGTGCCGCCCCCGCATGGGGTCCGGGCTACTGGTCCCGGTACATCTCCGCGACGAGGAACGCCAGGTCCAGGGACTGGCTGCGGTTGAGCCGCGGGTCGCAGGCCGTCTCGTAGCGCTGGTGCAGGTCGTCGACGAAGATCTCGTCGCCGCCGCCCACACACTCGGTGACGTCGTCGCCGGTCAGCTCCACGTGGATGCCGCCCGGGTGGGTGCCCAGGCCCTTGTGGACCTCGAAGAAGCCCTTGACCTCGTCGAGCACGTCGTCGAAGCGGCGGGTCTTGTGCCCGGAGGCCGCCTCGAAGGTGTTGCCGTGCATCGGGTCGCAGACCCAGGCCACCTGGGCGCCGGAGGCCGTGACCTTCTCCACCAGGGTGGGGAGCTTCTCGCGGATCTTGTCCGCGCCCATCCGCGTGATGAAGGTCAGCCGGCCCGGCTCACGGTCCGGGTCGAGCCGCTCGATGAGGGTGAGCGCCTCCTCCGGGGTGGTGGTGGGGCCGAGCTTCACACCGATCGGGTTGCGGACCCGGGAGGCGAACTCGATGTGCGCGCCGTCGAGCTGCCGGGTGCGCTCGCCGATCCAGAGCATGTGCCCGGAGACGTCGTAGAGCTGCCCGGTACGCGAGTCGGTCCGGGTGAGGGCCGACTCGTAGTCCAGGACCAGTGCCTCGTGGGAGGCGTAGAACTCGACGGTCTTGAACTCCTCCGGGTCCACCCCGCAGGCGTGCATGAAGTTCATCGCCCGGTCGATCTCGCGGGCCAGCGCCTCGTAGCGCTGCCCGGACGGGGAGGACTTCACGAAGTCCTGGTTCCAGGCGTGCACCTGGCGCAGGTCGGCGTAGCCGCCGGTGGTGAAGGCCCGGACGAGGTTCAGCGTCGCGGCGGACGCGTGGTACATCCGCTTGAGCCGCTCCGGGTCCGGGATCCGGGCCGCCTCGGTGAACTCGAAGCCGTTGACGGAGTCGCCGCGGTAGGTCGGCAGGGTCACGCCGTCGCGGGTCTCGGTCGACTTGGAGCGCGGCTTGCTGTACTGCCCGGCGATCCGGCCGACCTTCACGACCGGCACCGAGCCGGCGTAGGTGAGGACGGCGCCCATCTGGAGCAGCGTCTTGAGCTTGTTCCGGATCTGGTCGGCGCCCACGGCGTCGAACGCCTCGGCGCAGTCGCCGCCCTGCAGCAGGAACGCCTCGCCCTTGGCGACGGCACCCAGGCTGGCGCGCAGCTGATCGCACTCGCCCGCGAAGACGAGCGGCGGATACGACTCGAGCTCCGCGATCACATCGCGCAGAGCCTCGGGGTCCGGCCACTCGGGCTGCTGCGCCGCGGGAAGGTGTCGCCAGGTGTTGTCCTGGGCGTGGGAATCAGCGTTCACGGTCACCCTGTCAACAGTACGGGGTCTTTCCGGCCGTCCCATCCACCGCCCACAAAATGAGACACGGTCCGCACCGTGGACGGGTGGCACGCGCCGCACGGGGCTCGGCTACAGTGCGGGGCATGTTCGCGCAGCCGATCCAGGACTGGTGGTGGCCCGCTTCCCCGGCGGCCCACTGACTGCGCGTATCCACGAGACCACGCGAAGGCCGCCCGAGGGGCGGCCTTCGTCGCGTCCGCCGGGACGCGCGGCTCGCGGCCGTTCCTCCGCATCCGATCGCCGATCCGATTCCGGAAGGAACCCTTCATGCACCGCGACGCGACCGCGCTCCTGCACCGGCTGGCCACCGACGGCTCCCCGCCCTTCGCGCTGATCCACCGCCGCACCCCCGGCCGCCCCGAGGGCGCCGCGGCGACCGTCGAGGTGCTGGTCGGCCCGGTCACGGACGTGGAGCGGCTGGCGGACATCCCGCTGGGCGAGGGCGCGACCGGGGAGGCCGTCACGGACGCGCTCGCCCTGGTGCCGTTCCGGCAGATCCGGGAGCGCGGCTTCGAGGCCCGGGACGACGGCACCCCGCTGACCGTGCTGCGCCCGGACGAGGCGTACGAGCTGCCGCTCGCCGCGGTGTGCGACGCGCTGCCCCGGCACGCGGTCCGGGTCGAGGACGGCGCGTTCGACGTCTCCGACGAGGAGTACGCGGAGATCGTCGGCCGGGTGGTGGCGGACGAGATCGGGCGGGGCGAGGGCGCGAACTTCGTGATCCGCCGGACGTTCCGCGGCAGCGTTCCCGGGTTCTCGCGGGCCGACGCGCTCGCCCTGTTCCGGCGGCTGCTGACCGGCGAGCGCGGCGCGTACTGGACGTACGTGGTGCACACCGGGGAGCGCACCCTGATCGGGGCCAGCCCGGAGGTGCACGTCCGGATGTCCGGCGGCACCGTCGTGATGAACCCGATCAGCGGGACCTACCGCTACCCGCCGGAGGGCCCCTCCCCCGAGGGCCTGCTGGCGTTCCTCCGGGACCGCAAGGAGGTGGAGGAGCTGTCCATGGTGGTGGACGAGGAGCTGAAGATGATGTGCACCGTCGCGCCCCGGGGCGGGGTCGTGGTGGGCCCGCGGCTGAAGGAGATGGCGCACCTCGCCCACACCGAGTACGAACTGCGCGGCCGCAGCTCGCTGGATGTGCGGGAGGTGCTGCGGGAGACGATGTTCGCGGCGACGGTCACCGGCTCGCCGGTGGAGAACGCCTGCCGGGTCATCGAACGGCACGAGGCCGGCCCCGGGCGGGGCTACTACGCGGGGGCGCTGGCCCTGATCGGGCGGGACGCCGGGGGCGCGCAGACCCTGGACTCCCCCATCCTCATCCGGACCGCGGACATCGACGCGGCGGGCGGGCTGCGGGTCCCGGTCGGGGCCACGCTGGTCCGCCACTCGGATCCGCACGGCGAGGTGGCCGAGACGCACGCCAAGGCGGCCGGGGTGCTCGCCGCTCTCGGGGTGCGCCCGGCGCCCGGCGGGGAGCCGGCCGGGACCCGGCCGCGGCTGGCGGACGACGTGCGGGTGCGCCGGGCGCTGGATGCCCGGCGGGCGGATCTGGCGCCGTTCTGGCTGCGGATGCGGGCCGACGAGGGGGCGGCTGCCCCGGCGGGCGGGCCGGCCGGGCACGCGCTGGTCGTCGACGGCGAGGACACGTTCACCGCGATGCTGGCCCATCTGCTGCGGTCCGCCGGCCTGGAGGTGACCGTGCGGCGGCACGACGAGCCGGGGCTGCGGGAGGCGGCGCTGGCGCACCGGGGGCCGGTGGTGCTGGGGCCGGGGCCGGGCGATCCGGGCCGGCTCACGGACCCGAAGATGCGCCGGCTGCGGGAGCTCGCCGCCGCGCTGCTGAGCGGGCACCGGTACGGGCTGCTGGGGGTGTGCCTGGGACACGAGCTGATCGCGGCGGAGCTGGGCCTGGACATCGTCCGCAAGGACGTGCCCTGCCAGGGGGCGCAGGAGCAAATCGACTTCTTCGGGCGCCCGGAGACGGTGGGGTTCTACAACACCTTCACCGCACGCTGCGACGCCGCCACCCAGGAGGAACTGGCGATGCACCGGGTGGAGCTGAGCCGGGACCCGGCCGGCGGGGACGTGCACGCGCTGCGGGGGCCGGGGTTCGCCGGGGTGCAGTTCCACCCGGAGTCGGTGCTGACGCTGGACGGGGTGGGGATCACGGCGGGGCTGCTGTCCGCGGTGCTGGTGTGAGGTTCGTCGAGGGCCCGGTGTGACCGCATCGGGCCCTCGACGAGCGGCTGCCGAGCGCCCCGTGTGACCGCACCGGCCGCCGGTGGCCCGGTGTCGCCCCGGCCCGGTGTTCCGCCGTCGGCCCCTCTGTCCGGGGCCGACGGCGGGCCGGGGCCGGGCCGGCCCGCTGTTGGGTCAGCCGAAGAAGACGCCCGCCTCGGCGTAGAGCGCCGGGTCGACCGTCTTCAGCTTCGTGGTGGCGTCCGCGATCGGGACCCGCACGATGTCGGTGCCGCGCAGCGCGACCATCGCCCCGAAGTCCCCGTCCCGGACCGCCTCGATGGCGTGCAGGCCGAAGCGGGTGGCGAGCCAGCGGTCGAAGGCGCTCGGGGTGCCGCCGCGCTGGACGTGGCCGAGCACCGTCGTGCGGGCCTCCTTGCCGGTCCGGCTCTCGATCTCCTTCGCCAGCCACTCGCCGATGCCGGAGAGCCGGACGTGGCCGAACGAGTCCTGCGAGCCGTCCTTGAGGACGAGGTCGCCGTCCCGGGGCATGGCACCCTCGGCGACGACCACGATCGGCGCGTAGCGGATCTTGAACCGGGACTCCACCCAGGCGCAGACCTGGTCGAGGTCGAAGCGCTGCTCGGGGATGAGGATGGCGTTGGCGCCGCCCGCCAGCCCCGAGTGCAGGGCGATCCAGCCCGCATGACGGCCCATCACCTCGACGACGAGCACCCGCATGTGGGACTCGGCGGTGGTGTGCAGCCGGTCGATGGCCTCGGTCGCGATGTTGACCGCGGTGTCGAACCCGAAGGTGTAGTCGGTGGCCGACAGGTCGTTGTCGATGGTCTTCGGGACGCCGACGCACGGGATGCCGTACTCGCCGGAAAGGCGCGCGGCGACCCCGAGGGTGTCCTCGCCACCGATCGCGATCAGCGCGCCGACCTCCTGCTTGGCGAGGTTGTCCTTGATCCGGCGGATCCCGTCCTCCGCGCCCAGCGGATTGGTCCGGGACGAGCCGAGGATCGTGCCGCCGCGCGGCAGGATGCCGCGGACCGCGGGGATGTCGAGCGGGACCGTGTCCCCTTCGAGCGGCCCGCGCCAGCCGTCCCGGAAGCCGACGAAGTCGTAGCCGTACTCCTGGACGCCCTTGCGGACGATGCCCCGGATGACCGCGTTGAGCCCGGGGCAGTCGCCGCCACCGGTCAGTACTCCGACCCGCATGGTTCTTCCCTTCTCCCGCGTCGGCCGCCGTGCGGCCACGCTGTTGGTGACCCCGGCACCGAGAATGGGGGCGGCGGGTGACTCCCGTGCGGAGAAAGGCGGTTGAGGGCGGAGCGTTCACCCTTACGAGCGGACGCGGGGCGGTGGGAGGCGGCCCGGGGCACCGGGCCCCACGCCCCGGCGGGCGGCCCGGCGGCACCGGCCGGGTGACGGCGCCGCCTACGCGTCGTCGTCCAGCCCGCGCTCGATCGCGTACCGCACCAGTTCCACGCGGTTGTGGAGCTGGAGCTTGCCCAGGGTGTTCTGGACGTGGTTCTGCACGGTGCGGTGCGAGATGACCAGACGCTCCGCGATCTGCTTGTACGAGAGGCCCTTCGCGACGAGGCGCAGCACCTCGGTCTCCCGGTCGGTGAGCCGGGGCGCACCCGGCTCGTCGGCGGCCGCGGGCGGCGGATCGGCGGCCAGCCTGCGGTACTCGCCCAGGACCAGCCCCGCCAGCCCCGGGGTGAAGACGGGGTCGCCGGCGGCGGTGCGCCGGACGGCGTCGATCAGCTCCTCGCCGCTCGCCGACTTCAGCAGATAGCCGGTGGCGCCGGACTTGACGGCCTCCAGGACGTCCGCGTGCTCACCGCTCGCCGAGAGCACCAGGACCCGCAGCGTCGGGTCGGTCCCGACGAGCTCCTTGCAGACCTGAACTCCCGGCATGCCGGGCAGGTTGAGGTCCAGGACCAGCACGTCGGGGGTGGCCGCGCGGGCCCGGCGCACCGCCTGCGGGCCGTCCCCGGCGGTCGCCACCACGTCGAAGCCGGCGGCGGCCAGGTCACGGGCGACGGCGTCGCGCCACATGGGGTGGTCGTCGACGACCATGACACTGACCGTCGGCTGCTGCTCCGTCATCGCTTCGCCTCGCTCCCGCGGTTCCCCTTCGGAACTCTCAACTCGACCTCGGTGCCCTGTCCGGGGACCGACAGCAGTTCGGCGCTGCCGCCCAGGTCCCGCAGCCGGCCGCGGATCGACAGGGCGACGCCGAGCCGGCCCTCCCGCTCGGCGTCGGCCAGTCTCCCCTCCGGGATGCCGGGGCCGTCGTCCCGTACGGTCACGATCACCGCGTCCGGCTCGTCCTCCAGCAGGATCCACGCCTGCGCGTCCTCGCCGGCGTGCCTGCGGACGTTGTCGAGGGCGGCGCCGGCGGCGGCCGCGAGCTCCGCCGCGGCTCCCGCCTCCAGGAGCACGGGGGTGCCGGGCTCCGCGAACGACACCCGGGCGCCCGCGTACGGCGCGAGCAGCGCCCGCAGATCGCACGAGCCGCCGGTGGTGCCCGCGTCGGCGGCCCGGGTGTGCTCCGCCTCCGGGGCGGCGCCGGGCTCGTCGTCGGTGGACTCCGGCAGGACGGGCGCCGTACGGGCCCCGGGGACCAGCCCGTTGGAGATCAGTGTGCGCAGGGCGATCTCCTGCTCTCCCGCCATCCGCCCGAGCCGGGCCGCCTCCCCGCCGATCTCGGCGCCGCGCCGCTGCACCATCGCCAGGACCTGGAGGACGCTGTCGTGGATGTCCCGGGCCAGCCGCTCCCGCTCGCGGGTGGCCGCCTCGATCTGGAGGGCCCGGGCCAGGGTGCGCTCACTCGCGCGGGCCACCTCGACGACGTAGCCGACCGCGGTGCAGGCCACGGAGAGCAGGACGATGCTGTGCACATTGCCCTTGGACAGCTCGCCGCGCTCGATGATGTTGGAGATGCCCACGACGCAGGAGGCCGCCGCCGCCCAGCGCCAGCCGCCCTTGATCGCGTAACCGAGCACCGCGCCCGCGGTCCAGATGGAGGGCAGGGTGGCCTCCCCGGCGGCGACCCGGGCGGGGTCGTCGAGCACCGGGGTGAGCAGGATGCCGGTGAGGGCGACGGTCATGTCGGCGGCGAGGAAGCGGTAGCTGCAGCGGGCCGCGGAGCTCACCAGGTGCGAGGTGCCGAGCGTCCACACGGTGAGCACCGCGAGGTAGATCCAGCCCCCGAGGGGGTGGGCGTACTCCTCGTGGGCCCAGATGTAGCGGGCCACGGCATAGGCCATGGTCAGCAGCCGGAAGGCGGTGAGCGCCTGCCACAGCGGCTGCTCCACGGACATCCGGACGACCTTCTCGCGCCGGCCCGGCGTCCGGGCTCCGGGCAGCTCACGCACCTGGGTGCGCAGTGCCATCTCCCCACCCCCCTGCCGGGCGCGGTTACGCCCCGGCCTTCTCCTGCCGGTCGGCCTCGCCGGCCTTCTTCGCCTCGGCCTTCCTCGCCTCGGCGTGCTCCGCCTTCTCGGCCTTCTCCTGCTCGGCCTGCCGCTTGGCGGCGTCCGCGATCTGCCGCTTGGCGGCCGTCGCGTAGATGTCGACGTATTCCTGCCCCGAGAGCTTCATGATCTCGTACATGACCTCGTCGGTCACCGACCGCAGGATGAACCGGTCGCCGTCCATGCCGTGGTACCGGCTGAAGTCCAGGGGCTTGCCGATGCGGATGCCGGGCCGGATCATCTTCGGCACGACCTTGCCGGGCGGCTGGACCTTCTCCGTGTCGATCATCGCGACCGGGATCACCGGGGCGCCGGTGGCGAGGGCCACCCGCGCGAGCCCGCCGGGCTTGCCCCGGTACAGCCGCCCGTCCGGCGAGCGGGTGCCCTCCGGGTAGATGCCGAACAGCTCACCCCGCTCCAGCACGCCGATGCCGCTCCTGATCGCCGCCTCGCCGGCCCCGCGGCCGCCGGAGCGGTCCACCGGGAGCTGGCCGACGCCCTTGAAGAAGGCCGCGGTCAGCTTGCCCTTCACGCCGGGCGAGGTGAAGTACTCGGACTTCGCGATGAAGGTGACCTTGCGGTCCAGCACGGCCGGCAGGAAGAAGGAGTCCGAGAAGGACAGATGGTTGCTGGCCAGGATCGCGGGACCCTCGTCGGGGACGTTCTCCAGCCCTTCCACCCAGGGGCGGAAGGCAAGCTTCAGTGTCCCTCCGATGGACAGTTTCATTGCGCCGTAAAGCAACCGAGGACCTCCTGTGTCCGACGAAGAGACCTTAACCTGCTGCGGCACACCCCCGGTCCCCCAGCCTGCCGTCGGACCTACCCGGTGTCGGTCCCGTCGCGTACGGTGAAGTCCTCACCGTGTCCCGCGCAGGTCCCCGGAGCTCCCGGGGAACCTCACCCGCCGAGAGACGTCTCTCTCCCCGGAAGCCACGGACCCACGACGAACAGGAGACCTCTGGTGCCGGTCCTCCCCGGAGCCGAGCCGTTCCGCCACGAGGGCGGGGACATCGGCGTACTCCTCTGCCACGGCTTCACCGGCTGCCCCCAGTCGCTGCGCCCCTGGGCGGAACGGCTGGCCGCGCGCGGCCTCACCGTCTCCCTGCCGCTGCTGCCCGGCCACGGCACCCGCTGGGAGGACATGCAGCTCACCGGCTGGCAGGACTGGTACGCGGAGGTGGACCGGGAGCTGCGGATCCTCCTGACGCGGTGCCGCCGGGTCTTCGTCTTCGGGCTCTCCATGGGCGGCGCCCTGACGCTGCGGCTCGCGGCGAAGCACGGCGACGCGATCGGCGGCATCGTGGTGGTCAACCCGGCGAACAAGGTGCACGGGCTGTCCGCGTACGCCCTCCCGGTGGCCCGGCACCTGGTGCGGACCACCAAGGGGATCGCGAGCGACATCGCGAAGGAGGGGGTCGCGGAGGTCGGCTACGACCGCGTCCCGCTGCACGCCGCGCACTCGCTCCGGCAGTTCTTCCACGTGGTGGACGGGGAGCTTCCGCAGGTCACGCAGCCGATGCTGCTGCTGCACAGCCCGCAGGACCATGTGGTGCCGCCCGCCGACTCGGCACGGATCCTGAGCCGGGTCTCCTCCATGGACGTCACCGAGATCCTGCTGGAGCGGAGCTATCACGTGGCCACGCTCGACCACGACGCCGAGCGGATCTTCGAGGAGTCCCTCGCCTTCGTCGAGCGGCTCGCTCCCGGTACGGCCGGCGGGCCGGGCGCGAGCGGGGAGCCCGGCAGCGGCAAGGAGAAGGAGACGGCGAGCGGTGGCTGAGCGCAACACCGGGGCGGGCCGCGAGGACGGCCGGGAGCCGGTCGACGAGGACGCCGCCTGGGCGGCGATCGTGGCGGGGTACGGCGAGGAGCCGGCGGACCCGGACCTCTCGCTGGACGACGAGGAGGAGCGGAAGCCGCAACCTTCACCGGCTCCCCTCGGAAGTCGC
>NZ_JBYITE010000079.1:0-20255 GCF_057709105.1 Streptomyces sp. bgisy100 | reverse complement strand
AATACACGGAAGCTTCCGGAACCCCCCACCCCTGCGCCCCCACCCCCTTGCCTTCACCCGGCCCTGCGGCCCCGCTGCCGCCATGTCCGGACCGGCTCTGCGCCCCCACCCCCTTGCGTCCACCCGGCCCTGCGGCACCACGCCCTTGTGTCCGGACTTGCGTTCACCCTGCCCTGCGGCACCGCGCGTCAGCTTCACCCCCAACCGTGCACCCCCTGACATCCAGGACTGCCCGGCGGTGACGCGTCTTCGTGTCCGCCCCCGGGAGTGACCGGTCCGCTGCATGTGCCGGAGTCGGTCCGCCGGGCCGCCTGGTCGTCGGCCAGTGCCCGTCCGGCCGCTCGCGGTCGGGGGCGGCATTGGTGAACGCGGGCGTGGGGGCGGCTCGGATGGCTTAATGTACGTCGGGCCGCTTCGTGGGCGACCGTCCCCATCGTTCGGTGTGAACCGGACGAGCGAGGTTCTGGAGGGAGCCGGTGACTGTGCCGGAGAGCCGGGTCCTGTCGGCGGGCCCACCCCCGTCGGGCACCGCAGCGCTGGAGGTCTTTCCGCTCGGGGACCGGTCCGGGGTGCGGGTGGTCGGGGAGATCGGCCTGAGCACCGGTACGGTGTGGCAGCGGCAGCTGGACAACCTGGTCGGCCGAGGTGAGGATGTCCGCCTCGAACTGTCCGGGGTCGAGTTCGTCGACGTTGCGGGGGTGTCGGCCCTGGCGCGGGCCGCCCAGCGGCTGGACACCGGACGACGCATGGTTCTGGTCCGGCCGCCCACGACCCTCCTCCGCACGCTCGAGATGTTCTGGCCCGGCCTGGCCGCGATCGAGGTGACCACGTGCTGAGTACGGAGACCGTCGCCGGCTCCTTCGCGCACCCCGCGCTGTTCTACCGCGACACGGACGAGTACCTGGCGGGCACGGTGCCGTTCGTGCGCGCGGGAGTTGCCGCGGGTGAGCCGGTCGCGGTGGCCGTTCCGGCCGACGGCCTCGCCGCCATCCGGGCCGAGCTGGGGCCGGACGCCGGGAGCGTGCAGTTCCTCGACATGACGCGGGCCGGGAGGAACCCCGGGCGGATCATTCCGGGGGTGCTGCGGGCCTTCGCCGACCGCCATCCCGCGGGCCGGGTGCGCATCATCGGTGAGCCCATCTGGGCGGGCCGCACCCCGACCGAGTACCCGGCGTGCGTCCAGCACGAAGCGTTGATCAATGTGGCGTTCCACGGGCGGGCCGTCACCATCCTCTGCCCGTACGACGCCGGCCGGCTGGCTCCGGAGGTGATCGCCGACGCACGGGCCACCCACCCCGTCCTCATCGAGGACGGCCGGACCCGCGCCAGTGACGCCTTCGCCCCCGAACAGGCCATCGCCGACTGCAACCACATGCTGGTCGCCCGCGCCGGAGCCGCGACGCTGCCCTTCGACGCCGAACTCCTCCCCGCCGCACGGCACTTCGCAGTCGGCCGGGCAGCGCAACTCGGACTGGCGGGCCGACGGCTGGACGACCTGGCCCTGGCCGTGGCGGAACTGACCACCAACAGTGTGGTGCACGGCGGAGGTTCGGGCACCGTCCGGGTCTGGTACGAGGACGGCCAGGTGGTCTGCCAGGTCGAGGACCGGGGGCTGCTCCGCGACCCGCTGGCCGGCCGCCGCCCGCCCCTGCGCGACCAGTTGGGCGGCCGGGGCCTGCTCCTCGTACACGAGGTCTCCGACCTGGTCCGGGTGCACACGGGCGAACAGGGGACGACGGTCCGGTTCCACTTCGGCCCGTGACCGGCCCGGCCACGAGCACCTGTCCGCGGGCGGCAGTCGGGGTTGAGCCCCGGCCCACCGGGGCGCCGTCGGGTCAGCCCGGCCGGCGGTCCGCCCCGGGGAGGGTGCCGAGGAATGCCGCCAGGATCTCGTTGAAGGCGTCCGGGCGTTCCATGCCGGGGTAGTGCGCGGCTCCTTCGACGGTGACCGCGCGGCCGTCGGCGACCGCGCGGATCAGGCGCTCGGCCATGCCGATGTGATCGTCCGCGTCGAGATCCCCGTGGACGGCCAGCACCGGGACGGCGATCCGGGACGCACGGGCCCAGGTGTCGGCCACCGGCACCTGCCAGTCCCGTGTCGCACCGGCGTGCTTGGCGACCGTCCGGACCGTCATCTCCCGCAGCCGACGCACGACATCCTGGTCGACATCGTCCAGAGAGCGCCGCGGGCCGGCGGCGCACTGGAGCAGTGCCTCGACATATCGGCCGGCGTCGGCGGCGGCCAGTGCCCGGGCCTGTTCGGCCTTGATGCTCAGGGCCCAAGCGTCCCGGAACTCGGGCTCACTGGTCCCGGCGCCGCTGATCACCAACGCCCGAACCAGCTCCGGGTGTTCCAGCGCCGTGTCGACCGCGAGAGCCGCGCCCATCGACACCCCGGCCAGCACCGCGGGTCCGGTGTCGAGGTGGCGCAGCAGCGCCGCCAGGTCGTCGGTGTGCCGGAACGGCCCCTGCGCGACGGTCGACGCACCGTGGCCGCGGGCGTCGGGCGTGATGACGCGGTGGTCCTTCGCGAGGAACGACACCTGGTCGTCCCACATGGAGCGGTCCAGGAAGCCGCCGTGCAACAGCACCAGCGGGGTGCCGGAGCCGGTGTCGCAGTAGGCGAGCCGGGCCTCTCCGGCGTCCGGCAGCAGGAACTCTGAGACAACAGTCATGACACCTAAGGTGTCAAATGCGAAGGGATATGACAACCGGGGTGTCATCCTGGAGCCATGACGGACATCGATGCACCCCTGGCCCCCGACGCCCTCGCCGACCGGCTCGCGGAGGTGTTCGCCCTCGTGGGGCCGCTGTACCGGCGTGCGCAGCGGGCGGTCGAACAGGCAGCCCCCGTCGAGGGCCTCTCCGTCGGCGTGCGCGCCGTGCTGGACCTGCTCCGTGAGCACGGGCCGATGACCGTCCCGCAGATGGGCCGCGCGCAGGCGCTCAGCCGGCAGTTCGTCCAGCGCATGGTGAACGAGGCGGCGGCACGGCAGTTGGTCGAGCGCATCCCCAACCCGGCACACCAGCGGTCGTCGCTGATCCGGCTGACCGACACGGGTGCGGCGGCCATCACGGCGGTGATCGCACGGGAACACGGCGTGCTGCGGCAGGCCGGCGGACAGCTCACCGGCGCCGAGGTGGCGGCCTGCGTACGGGTGCTCACGCAGATGCTCGAACTCCTCGACCACGTCGAGGTGAACTGACGGGCGGGAACGCGCCACCCGCACCCTGCCGCGGCGGCACCGGGCCACCGCGGGCGAACGAGAGAGTCACCGCACCGGGCGGGAAGAGGCACCGCTCGAACCACGGTCCGGAAGCGGGTTGTGACATCCCCATCATGACAGGCCGGAGGGCGTTTTCGTAGGACGGAGAGCACGGCCCGGAAGCCTTGTTCCGGGCTCTGCGCGCCGCGCAGACTCTCCGTCATGCATCACTCGGCGACCATCGATCACGACGCTGTTCTCCGCGCCCGGACCATGCTGCTGGCGTCCGGGCGCCGTACCCCGTACGAGGAGGTCGAGGCCTACCGGGTACTCGCCCGGGTGAGCCCCGCCGCCTACCTGCCGCGCCTGGTTCACGCGTTGCTCCACCTGAGCTATGACCGCGCCTACGACCGGCTGCACACGGAGCGTCTCGCACTGCTCGAGGAGGCGGTCTCCGCGGCGCGCGCCGTCGATCCCGCCGAGCCGGCCCGAGCGGACCTGCTGCACAGCGCCCTGGAGAGTTGCCAGGGTCAGCTGTACGCCCTCGGCCGTCGGTCCGAAGGGCTGGCCCTGCGCACCGAGAGGGTCACGCTCGGGCGGGCGCGGGCCGCGGAGTCCGGTGACCCGGTGGTGCGGGGGCTGCGCACCTGGGCAGCGGGCCTGGCCGAGGAGGGGCGGCACGACGAGGCCGCGGACGCCCTGGCCGAGTGGGTGGCGGCCCTCCGGCCGAAGGATCCGGCGTCGGAAGGCAGGCTCGCCGCGTCGCTGCTGGAGTGGGCCGCCGTGCTGGCGGCGGCCGGGCGGGCCGAGGAGGCGCTGGACGCTTTCGCGGAACTCGTCGCCCTGCGGAGGCGCGACGCCGCGCGGGACCGCATCCCGCTGGCCCAGCTCTTCCACACCCTGGTGCACTACGCGGAGATGCTCCACGACCGGGGCCGGTGCGAGCGGGCGACGGCCGTGCGGGGCGAGGCGTTCACGGTGCTCTCGGAGCTGGCCGCCACCGGCGAGCGCCGGACCTGGAGCGCCGACGAGGGCACCGGCTGGGCCACGCTGCTCGCCCTCTCGGGGGAGGCGAACGAGCGCTCGGCGCCGTTGGCTTCGCACCCGCCGCTCGGGATGACGCCCGAACAGTGGTCCCGGGACGCCGCACGGCGCCACCGGGAGGGCCGGGACGCGTACGGTGCGGCGGCGGACTCCCTCACCGGGGACGCCGAGGGGCGGTCCGAACGCCGTCTCGCCGAGCTGGTCCGGCTGCACCGGTGCTTCGCCGCCCGTTCCGTCGTCCACTGGGAGTTCCGCAGGCGGCTGTTGGCCGGGGAGACCCGGCCGCTGCTCGACGAGGGCGTGGACCTGGCCCGTCGGCTGTGCGGCCACGACCCAGCGGCCGGGACCGCCGCGCTGGTCACCGCCCTGCTGGACCGTGCGGGCTGCCGCACCGCTGCCCGGCGGTTCGGCCCGGCACTCGACGACTTCCGCGAGGCGCTGCAACTGCTGGGGGAGGCCGACCGAGTGCCCTGACCGGGGACGGCCGCCGCGCTCAGTTCGCCGGAGGCGCTGGGCGCGCGGCGGTCGTGTGCGTATGCGGGGTTCCCCCTGGCCGGCCGGCGTTCGCCCTCTCGTCGACGGCCGACAGCCAGAAGTAGACCGGTGGCAGGGCGAGTTCGACGGCCGTGAGGACGATCTGGAACCAGTGCGGCTGCCCGTACACGGCGAGGGACAGCAGCCGGCCCACTCCGCCGAGCAGAAAGACGCCCGCGAGAAGGCGCACCGCCCGGGCCGGAATCGGCGACTGGCGGGCCGCCCAGATCCAGGCGAGGCCGTAGCCCAGGAAGATCGCGCCGTAGTACCGCTCCCGGCTGTCGACGGTGGCACCGGCCGAGCCCTCCCCGGGCACCGAGTCGATACCGAGGGCGAAGTGGAACACGCCGATCGCCGCGCAGGCGTACCCCATGACCAGCACGAGCCACCTGAGCAGTCCGGACACGGCGTCCCCACCTCCGTTAGTAGACACTCGTCCACTAACGGAAAGCTACGGTCGTTGCTGAACATGTGTCAAGTAACGTGTGCGGTGTGACGACCCGCCGCAGACTCGCCCCCGCCGAGCGCCGCAGCCAACTGCTCGACACCGGAGCCCGGCTGTTCGCGGCGAAGCCGTACGACGAGGTGCTCATGGAGGACGTCGCCGAACGGGCCGGTGTCTCCCGCGCCCTGCTGTACCGCTACTTCCCGGGCAAGCGCGACCTGTTCGCCGCGATCTACCGGCAGGCGGCCGACCGGCTGCTGGCGGAGACCGAACTCGACCCAGCCCGCCCGGTGTACGCACAGCTGCGGGCCGGACTGGACGCGCACATCGACTACTTCGTCGCGCACCGGAACACCGTGCTGGCGGCGAACCGGGTCCTCGCGGGCGATCCGGTGATCCAGGCCGTCATCACCGACGAGCTGAGCACCCTGCGCGAGCGGCTGCTGGACACCCCGGAACTCGCCCGCGGCCCCCGGGAGGCGGTCTCCGCGGCCCTGATGAGCTGGCTGGTCTTCGTCCGGACGCTGTGTGTGGACTGGCTGGCGCACCGGGCCTTCTCCCGGGCCGTGCTGCTCGACATGTGCCTCGGTGCGCTGCTGGGAACGCTGGGCGCGGTCATGGATCCGGATCTCGACCTGGACGGGGCCCCGGACCACCCCCGCGCTCCGGCCGACGGCTGAGCGTCATCCCCCGCCGCCGACCGGGGCGCCTGCGTCGGTCCGTGGCTGCCGCTCGGAGCCGCTGCACGGGACGCTCACGGACCCGGTGGCCCCCGGGGCGGCACCGGCCGGGTTCTAGACTGGGGGTCGTACCCGACTTCGGCCGCGCACGACCCGCCTGGAACCGCACGGCGTGCGCCGAACCCCCAGCACCGAGCATCGAGCACCACGGAGCCCGGAGGGAGAGCCGTACAGTGACCGAACGCAAGCCCCCCGGTGTCAGCTTCGAGTCGTGGACGGACCGGCAGATCCGCGAGGCGACGGACCGCGGCGACTTCGCCGACCTCCCCGGCTTCGGGAAGCCCCTCCCCGGTCTCGACCGGCCGTACGACGACATGTGGTGGGTCAAGGAGAAGATGCGCCGGGAGAACCTGTCGTACCTGCCGCCGGCGCTCGCCCTGCGCAAGGAGGCGGAGGACGCTCTGGAAGCGGTCTCGCGGGCACACACCGAGGCCGAGGTCCGGCGCATCCTCGGTGAGGTCAACGAGAAGATCCGGGAGGCGCTCCGGCGGCCGCCCGCCGGGCCGCCGCTCAGCCTGACCCCGTTCGACGTGGACGACGTGGTGCGCACCTGGCAGGAAGAGCGCCGGGACTGACCGCTGCGGCGCCCGGGCGGCGGGACACCGGGTTAGGGCGCGGACGCCTTCCGGCCGGCGGCGTGCCGGTGCCCGTCCGCACATCCCGCCTCCGGTGCCGGTCGGCCGCCGTCAGCGCGCCGGGGGCGGGGAGAGCGGGACGGGTGGCGTCCGCAGGGCGGTGAAGACCGACCACACCACCGAGACCAGCGGGACGGCGACGACGGCCCCGAGCACCCCGGCGGTGACACTGCCGCAGATGACCGTCAGCGCCACCACCACGGGATGCAGCCGGACGGCCCAGCTCATCACGAACGGGTGCAGGACATGGCCCTCGATCTGCCCGATGACCACGATCAGCAGCGCCACGACCCCGGCCACCAGCGGCCCTTCGGTGGCCAGGGCCACCACCGCGGCCACCGCCAGGGCCACCGGTGAGCCGATCAGCGGGACGAAGGCGGCGAAGAACTCCAGCACGGCCAGGGGCAGTGCCAGCGGAAGCCCCAGGGCGAAGAGGGCCGCCCCGACGAGGACGGCGTTGATGGCCGCGATGAGCACGATGCCCCGGGTGTACCCGGTGAAGGTCCGCCACGCGGCCCGCCCCGCGAGACGGGCCGGAGGGCGGGTGCGGAGCGGCAGCTGCCCGTCGAACCAGCGCCACATCCGGTCCCCCGAGTGCAGGAAGAAGACCGAGCAGAACAGGGCCAGGGCCGCCACGGTCAGGGCCTTCACCACCCGGTCCGCGCCGGTCAGCGCGGTGCTGATCAGGGTCGAGCGGTGGCTGGAGACGAACCGGGACACCCGCGCCTGCACATCGGAGAGCGCGTCGGGCCGCATATGGACCGGCGGCCCCTCCAGCCAGTCCTCGATCCTGGCCACCCCGCCGTCGAACTCCCGGCGCAGTCCCTGCCACTCGCCGGCCACATTCGCCCCGATGAGGCTGAGCACCCCGAACAGCAGCAGGAGGCCGAGCAGCAGGGCGAGGGCGACGGCCGCGTACCGGGGCATCCGGCGGTTCAGCAGATCGGCCACCGGCCCCAGCAGTGCCGTCAGCACGAGGGCGAGGAACACCGCGACGGTCACCAGGTGGAACCGCCCCAGCGCGACGAAGATCCCGTAGACCACCGCACCGACGACGATCAGGCGCCATCCGTAGGCCGCGGCGAGGGACAGCGCGGGAGAGACCGCCGCGGGAACCTCGGGACGGCCGGTGCGGGAGGAACGGGCCGCCCGGTTCCGGAGGGTCGGCGCGCGACCGGCCGGACGCCGCGCGCCGCCCCCGTACCGCCGCGCCCCGTCGCCGCGGTCCGCGGCACCGCTCTGCCCGCCGGATCGGCTTCGCACCTGGCCGCCACCGCATCCCACCCCTCCCGCACCGGGTCCGCGAGGGGATGGCCCGGCCCGCGAGGGGACGCCTGCCGGACGGGAGGCCGGCTCCCGCCCACCGCACGTACCCCAGAGCTGGTATCACCCCGGGCCGGTTCCGACACGCGGCCGGCGCCCCGTTCCCCCGAAGGCACGCGGCCGACGGGGGCAGGCCGGCCGCCGCGCTCGGGGTCGTACGCGTCCCGCCGCGCGCCGTGCCGCCGACCGTCCGGGGGAACCGGACGGTGATCGGTCCGGGCGGAACCGGACCGCGATCGGCACGGGCCGGACGCACCGGACCGATCGGGGGCGCGGCTCGCCCGGCCGCCCGGGAGCCGTGCCCTCGGCGTGGCACCGGCCTGCAACACCACCTCATCCGTTGTCCCTTCAACTTCCTTGCGGGAGCGTGCAGTTGATCCTTCCCGTGGGCCATCCCGGCGTCCCGGCGGAATCGGCGACCCGGTACCTTCTGGACATCCCGAGCAGGCCCTCAGCGGCCGTTCGGGCCGATTCCCACGTAAGAAGGAAAGCTCTTGGCCCATCACCGGCTCCGCCGCCTGATACCGACGTCCGTCGTGCTGACGACCGTGCTCACGGCGTTCCCGACGGCTTCGGCACAGGCGGCGGACACACCCCCCACCCCCCATCTGGACTCGATCGAGAAGTCGCTCCGCGACACCTCCCCCGGGCTCGAAGGCTCGGTCTGGCAGCGCACGGACGGCAACCGGCTGGACGCCCCGGCGGGCGATCCGTCGGGCTGGCTCCTGCAGACCCCCGGCTGCTGGGGCGACGCCGCGTGCAAGGACCGCGCGGGAACCCGGAAGCTGCTCGACCGGATGACCCGGAACATCGCCGAGGCGAAGCACACCGTGGACATCTCGTCGCTGGCGCCGTTTCCCAACGGCGGTTTCCAGGACGCCATCGTCGCCGGCCTCAAGAAGTCGGTCGCGGCGGGACACTCCCCCCGCGTCCGGGTCCTGGTCGGCGCCGCACCGGTCTACCACCTCAATGTGCTCCCGTCCCACTACCGGGACGAGCTGATCGACAAGCTCGGCCCGGCAGCGGAGAAGGTCACGCTCAACGTCGCGTCGATGACCACCTCCAAGGCGTCGCTCTCCTGGAACCACTCCAAACTCCTCGTGGTCGACGGCAGGACGGCGGTCACCGGCGGCATCAACGGCTGGAAGGACGACTACCTCGACACCACGCATCCGGTGTCGGACGTCGACATGGCGCTGAGCGGGCCCGCGGCGCGCTCGGCGGGCGCGTACCTGGACACGCTGTGGGACTGGACGTGCCAGAACGCGTCGCGTCCCAGCAAGGTCTGGCTCGCCACGTCCCGCGGCGCCTCCTGCATGCCGTCGCTGGAGAAGGAGCAGGGCGCGAAGGAGCAGGGCGCCTCGCCCGCGCAGGCCCCGGGCGACGTCCCGGTCCTCGCGGTCGGCGGCCTGGGGGTCGGCATCAAGGAGTCCGACCCGTCCTCCGGTTACCACCCGGACCTGCCCACCGCCCCCGACACGACATGCTCGCTGGGGCTGCACGACAACACCAACGCCGACCGGGACTACGACACCGTCAACCCGGAGGGGAACGCGCTGCGGGCGCTCATCGCGAGCGCGCGCAGCCACGTCGAGATCTCGCAGCAGGATCTCAACGCCACCTGTCCCCCGCTGCCCCGCTACGACCTGAGGGTCTACGACGCGCTCGCCGCCAAGCTGGCGGACGGCGTGAAGGTCCGGATCGTCGTCAGCGACCCCGCCAACCGCGGGGCCGTGGGCAGCGGAGGTTACTCGCAGATCAAGTCCCTGGACGAGATCAGCGACATCCTCCGCAAGCGGCTGGCCGTGCGCACCGGTGACGACGGCGAGGCGTCGCGGACGATGTGCCGGAACCTCCAGCTGGCGTCCTTCCGCAGCTCTCCGGCGAGCACCTGGGGCGACGGCAAGCCGCAGGCGCTGCACCACAAGCTGGTCTCGGTGGACGACTCGGCGTTCTACATCGGCTCAAAGAACCTCTACCCGGCCTGGCTGCAGGACTTCGGCTACATCGTCGAGAGCCCTGCGGCGGCGAAGCAGCTGAAGAGCGAGCTGCTGGCACCGGAGTGGAAGTACTCGCAGGAGACGGCGACGGTCGACGCCGAGCGCGGCATCTGCCCGGGCTGAGGCCAGGGGCCTGGTTTCCGGACCCCGGACACGGGTCTTCCGGGAACGGCGTCCTTCGGGCATCGCGGGGCCGGACGGCTCCGCGATGCCCGCGGACGGGCCGGGGCGGTCCGTACCCGGGCCGTGCCGGCCCGGCAGTCCCGTGGCGGGGCGCGGCTGCGCTCCGCCACGCGCGGGGCGGTGTGCCGGTGCGGAACGCGGTACCGGACGATCCGGTGCGGAACGCGGTACCGGACGGTCCGGTACCGCACCGGTTCTCCGCCACGGTGCCGGTGCACGTACCACGTTTGACCGAGACGTCCCTGATGCCGGGTCATTTTCGGTCAGACGACATCGCATATCTGCCGAACGGGGTCGCGATGCTGTCCACACATCTATGCATCTCGCGTCGAATCCGCCGGTGCGCGGTCACCGGGCCGCACCACGACCAGGGCCGAGAAGAATACGAGCCGCGACCGGTGGGCCGGATCCGGCCGTCCGGTCGCACCGTCGTCGGCGATCACGGTCCGATAGCCTTCGTGACCTGGATGTCCGCGGCACCACGATGAGCGGCCGACACCGCTTCGGAGAGGAAGCATGAGCGAGCGGGAGAACGCGGACGGAGAAGACGAGGACCTGCGCCTGCACCGGGGGAACCTCGCGTCCGACCTGCAACTGGCGAGCATGCAGCTCTCCGAGTTCGCACGGGCCCAGGGCCGGCTGCGCGGCCTGCTCGACGCCGTCCTGGCCGTCAGCCGGGACCTGGAACTCGCCGTGGTGCTGCGCCGTGTGGTGACCACGGCCATGGAACTCGTCGGCGCGACCTACGGGGCGCTGGGCGTCCTGGACGAGGACGGCGCCGGGCTGGCGGAGTTCATCCCCGTCGGCCTCGACGAGAAGGAGCTCCACGCCCTGGCGGGCGTGGACCTGCCGCAGGGGCACGGGCTGCTGCGTCTGCTGATCGAGGACCCCCGCCCGCTGCGGGTGGCGCGCATCGCGGAGCACCCCCAGGCCGCGGGATTCCCGCCGGGCCACCCGCCGATGCGGAGCCTGCTGGGCGTTTCCATCCGGGTGCGCGACCAGGTCTACGGCAACATCTACCTGTCCGACCGGCGCGACGGCCGGCCGTTCGACGCCGACGACGAAGCGGTGGTCGTGGCGCTCGCCGGTGCGGCCGGCATCGCCATCGAGAACGCCCGGCTGTACAGCCGGCTCCGGTTCGGTGCCGAGCAGTTCCAGCGGCTGCTGCTGCCGCGGCTGCCCGATCTGACGCCGTTCACCTCCTGGGCCATGTACCGGCCGGCCGCCGACCCCAGCCTGCTCGGCGGGGACTGGTACGACGCGCTGGTCCTCCCCGACGGGGCGCGCGCCATGGCGGTGGGGGACGTCATGGGCCACGACGTGCGTGCTGCCGCGGCCATGGCCCAGGTCCGCAACATGCTGCGGGCACTGGCGTTCGACCGCGGGGCCCTGCCGAGCGAGGTGCTGACCCGGCTCGACCAGGCGTGGGAGGCCATGGGCGAGTCCTCCATGGCCACCGTGTGCCTCACCCGCATCGAGCCCCGCGCCGGGGGCGGCTGGAACCTGTGCTGGAGCAACGCGGGCCACGTCCCGCCGCTGCTGGTGACCCGGGAAGGGGACGCCCAGTACCTGGAGGCCGAGGCGGACGCTCCGCTCGGGGTCGACACGGCACTCCCGCGCCACGACCACCGGCACCTCCTCCCGGCCGGCGGCACGGTGCTGATGTTCACCGACGGTCTGGTGGAACGGCCGGGACAGGATCTCGGCGTCGGCCTCAAAGCGGTGGCCGAGGCGGCCGCCGCCCACGCCGACGACAGCCTGGGGAAGCTCTGCCGGGCCGTGTCGACCGCCCAGCCGGACGACGGCCCGGACGACGTCGCCCTCCTGGCCCTGCGGGCGCCCGCGGAGTGACGGCGCCCGACGCCCGTACGGCGTCCGTCACCGGCGTCCGCCGTCGGGCCCCCAG
The DNA here is from genome assembly GCF_057709105.1 of Streptomyces sp. bgisy100. Taxonomy (NCBI): domain Bacteria; kingdom Bacillati; phylum Actinomycetota; class Actinomycetes; order Kitasatosporales; family Streptomycetaceae; genus Streptomyces; species Streptomyces sp. bgisy100. The sequence goes on along the minus strand of NZ_JBYITE010000079.1, from coordinate 8,239 downwards.
GCCCGGCGTGTGCTCACCGAGGCAGGGTCGAACAGTGTGAATCCGAGACGCAGATCAGACCGGCGGGAGCTTGCCGGAAGGTGCGGCGGGTCGGGCCGCTCCACGAACCGGCGCGGGCGCGGCGGGATTCACCGCGCGGGGACGTAGGCCTCCGTCGTGCCCCGGACGGCGGCCTCGACGGCTTCCGGCGCGGCGCCGGACGCCGCGTGCGCGACACCCCACGCCGCACTGCTGCGTGTCATGAACTCCCGCGCCTCGTCGCTCTCCTGCCATGCCGCCGGGTCGTCGATCGACGATCCCCGCAGGTGCAGGTAGAGCCCGAGGAGCCCCATGTCCCAGCCGACTCCGACCGCTCCGGGGCCGAACTGCGCCCAGAACTCGGCGGGAACGACCGCGACATGCTCCAGCTCGAAGACCGTACGGTCCTCGCCATCGGCCGTGAACCGCACCTCGACCTCGCTGAAGCCCGGGTTCTCGCCGAACAGCCAGCTCACCCGGAGCAGGGACGGCGGGTCGCAGCGCAGGATCTCGCCCCCGGCGTTGCCCTCCAGCTGGTAGTGGCCGCCCGGCCTCAGCTCACCGCGGACCGGCAGGAACCAGCGGCCGATCCGCTCCGGATCGGTGCAGGCGTCCCAGACCTCTCCGACCGCCGCGTCGAAGGTCCGGCGCAGCAGCACCGTGCGCGCCTCACTGTCGGCCACGCTCCTGCTGCCGACCTCGCGGTGGACCTCGTCGAGCCGATCGACGATCCCGGTCATCGGCGCCCTTCCTCTCCTCGGGCCGGTGGCCTCTCCCGGTGCCGGCGGTGTGCGCGCTGAACACGTCCCCGCTCATCCACGCACGACGGGGTGCCCGCCCGGTTCCGCCCGGCCGTGGGGGAGCCGGGCGGGCACCCGTCCGGCCTACGGCGTCCGCACGCCGCTCACCGCCTCCTGCCTTACGGCCTCATGCCCTCAGGCCGATGCCCAGGCCTGGAGCGCGTCGGCCACCGTCTCGAAGAAGAGCGCGTGCGCGATGTGGCTGCACGGGATCTCGGGGTTCCAGGGCACGTGCTGAGCGCGCGCCGCGGTCTCCTGCCAGCCGTCGATCCTGCGCAGCTGGTCGACCGGCAGCGCGTTGGCCCGGGAGTCGGTCAGCACGATGTCGGGCCGCAGGGACGCCGCGGTGGCCCAGTCGACGGTGGACCAGTTGGCTCCCGGCCCCGCCTCCGGCTCCACCATGCCGACCCCGTGGTCGGCGAGGGCCCGCAGATCGCGCCAGGCCGACGGCCGGGCGAGGTGCACGCTGTCCGGACCGGCGGGCGACAGCGCCACGACCCGGGCCGATCCGGCGTCCCCCGCCGCCGCGCGCAGCCGGAGGTGTGCGCGGTCGAGTTCACCGGCTCCGGCCGGGCTCCCCGGCGCGCCGAGCGAGCGGGCCAGCGCGGTGAACCGGTCGCGGACGTCGGCGAGCGACCGGCCCTGCCCCACGTCGAGGACGACCACCGGGACGCGTTCCTCCAGTCCCTTCGCCACCTCCGGGGCCAGGCCGTAGACCTGGTCGCCCCCGTAGGCGACCGCCACCACCAGGTCCGGCGCGGCCCGGAGCAGGGAGTCCACGCCGAGCCGGTCGCCGGAGCCGAGGTAGTCGATCTCCTCCAGGGGCAGCGCGCCGGCCTTGGCCGGATCCGGGCTGTCGCCGTCGTGATTGGAGCCGAAGATCCCCGCCGGCTGGATGCCGTGGTCGCTCAGAGTCGCCCCGGCCTGTATGTAGGCGACCACGGTCGCCGGTGTCCGCCGGGCCGTCGCCACCCGGCCGCGGTCGTCGGTGAACGTCCACTCCGTGCTGTGTGCCATGCGCCCCACCCCAACTCTCGCTGTTCGATGTCTCCGGAGAGCATCACCGTCTGCCTGCCCTGGAGGTTCATCGTTCACTCATTCAGTCGGTCACTGATTCACCGTGCGTACCCGGCAGGGCAGTTGGGCACGGGCTCGGCCGGTTCGGTCACTGAGCGGCCCGTCCGCTCCGGCCGGGGACCGGCTCGCCGGTTCCGGTCCGGCCGCCGGGTACGGTCCGGTCGCCGGGTACGGTCCGGTCGCCGGGTACGGGACGAACGTACTGCCGTGTCCGTCGATGGCCAGGGCGGAACCGGGCCGGAAACCCACCGGCGCCGGTCCGGCAGGTGAACGGTGCTGACCGCGGGGTCGGAGGGGACTGGGGTGGCCGGTGCCGCCGACTGCCCCGCTCCAGGAACCGACGGGGGTACGGCGCAAGCCGGGGTGGCCCGGTTACGCATGCCACAGGTGCCCCTAGCCGGCCGGCACGCGTCCTACCCCGCTGCTGCCACCTCGCGGGCGGTGACCGCGAGCCACGACGGGGCGTCGCAGCCGATGGCGCGCAGCGTGGACCGGAGGCGGACACGGGTCCGGGACGACGTGACCGTGCGCAGGATCGGTTCCAGCCGGAGGAGCGGCACTTCGGCATCCCGCCACGCGCCGAGCTGCACCAAGGCGGTCAGCTCCGCGAGCACGTTGCCGAACTCCCGGCGGCCCCCGCCTCCCCTGGAACCTTCCGAACTCCGCTGAAGGTGCGGCAGCGCCGCGCGCGGGTCTCCGAGGCTCAGCAGCGCCTCGCCGGTGTGCAGCTCCACTTCGGTGCTGTCGATCCACCACGTGAACGCGGGGTCGTTGGCCTGTACCGAGTCCTGGAGACCCCCTGTGGCCCGCTCCAGGGCGTCCAGCGCCCGGCCTCGGTCTCCGGCCTGCGCAAGGCTCCGTGCGCGCCGTACGCGAGCCATGAGCGCCACACGGCCGGGTACCTCACGGCCGGTCAGCATCTCCTCCGTGATCGCCATGGCCTCACCAGTACGGTCGGTGTGCACGTCGATCATGGCGATCAGGTCCAGGATGAACCACTCCAGCGGGGCGTCACCGGCGAGGCGGGCCAGGGTGTGCGCCTCCGCGAGCGTGGAGCGCGCCTCGTGGAACCGGGCCGCGTCGTGGAGCAGCCAGCCGGCCACTTCCCCGATCTCCGCCACCTGTGCGAGGTGCTGCTTGTCGTCGCCGGTGATCCGGCCCCGTTCGGCCTCCCACACCTGCGCGGCGGCGTCCGCCACATGGTCCCCGCCGTGGCGGTTGTCATGCGCGAGCAGCCACCCCACGGCGTCCTGCACGTAGGTGTCCGGCTCACGGTCGGCGCAGACCTGCGGCTCGGCTTCGCCCCGGGCCCGCGCGGCTTCCCGCTCCAGTCCGTCCAGTGGCACCCCGAGCACATGCGCGAGCGGCGGTAACCAAGCGTCCGGGATGCGCCCGCCGCACTCCCACCGGGAGACCTCGTGACGCGTCAAGGTGGTGATCCCGGCAGTGACGCACAACCGGAGCGCCAGCGAGCGCTGCGAGAGACCCGCCCGCTTGCGCAGGCCCGCCAGATGGGCGCCGAACCGGGCGCGTCCCGCTTGGTCGTTCATGCGGTGCCTCCCTGCGACCAAGCTACTCGTCCTGGCCCCTCCCCTGGCCTCCCGCGCGGCCCCTCCCCTCGATCGGGAACGCGGTTCCCTGAACGCACAGCGCCCCGGCGACCGTGCGACCGGCCCCGGGGCTCGGCCGATCCGAGAGAGCAGACCGACATGCCGCAACCGACAACGCAGGCCCGCCCGACCGGCTGCCCCGGATACAGCGAGACCCTGCCGCGCGAGCCCCGGAGCGCCGCGGCCGCCCGGCGCCTGGTGCGTGTCGCACTCGCCGCCTGGGGTCTGGACGACTTGGCCGACGACGGCACCCTGATCGTCTCCGAGCTGGTGTCCAACGCCGTCCGGCACGCACGCAGAGAATCGATCCGGGTCGTCATCGACCGCCCCGAGGCGCGGCGCGTGCGGATCGGCGTCGTGGACTTCTCCCAAGCCTGTCCAGTGCGCGGAAACCCCGGTGCCACGGACGAGAGCGGGCGCGGCCTCGCACTCGTCGGGGAGCTGGCGGAGGCCTGGGGGACCGACCCGCTGCCGTGGGGCAAGCGGGTGTGGGCCGAGTGCGCTCAGAAGAACGACTGACTCCGGACCGTTGACGGCGTCGGCCGGGAACCGCGCACGCCGGTCCGGCATGTGAACGGTACTGACCACAGCGCGGGACCGGACTAGGGTGGCCGGTGCAGCTGGTTCGCCCTGTCCGCCAGGCAGGGCGTCGCAAGAGGGAACCCGGTGGAATTCCGGGACTGCCCCGCAGCGGTGAGTGGGAACGACCGCCGTCATACGCACTGGGTCCGACGGGCCTGGGAAGCGACGGCCAGTAGGGGTCTGCCCTGGCAGACGTGCCCGCGAGTCCGAAGACCTGCCCGTTGCCCGCTCGCCCACCCGGCGCGCGGAGATCCCGGTGACCTCGAGGGCGGGTCGGCGTACGGAAGCAGGCGGGTACCGCGGCAGCACCGCGTACGGCCCGCCGTCCGGTCGTCCCTTCGCGCCCTCGGCCCGTGCCGGGGTTCTCAGGAGCACACTCGCGAAGGAGAGTTCTGTGACCAGCACATCCGCAGCCGCCACCGCACGGGCCACCGTGCACGGCTACCCGCGGCAGGGCCCGGGCCGGGAGCTGAAGAAGGCCGTCGAGGGCTACTGGAAGGGCACGGTCACCGCCGGCGCCCTGCACGACACCGCGGCCGGGCTGCGCCGTTCCCAGTGGCGGCAGCTCGCCGACGCGGGCCTGGACGAGGTCCCCACCGGGGGCTTCTCCTACTACGACCACGTCCTGGACACCAGCGTCATGGTCGGCGCGATTCCCGCCCGGCACCGCGCGGCGGTCGAGGCCGACGCGCTGGACGGCTACTTCGCGATGGCGCGCGGTACCCGGGACGTCACGCCCCTGGAGATGACCAAGTGGTTCGACACCAACTACCACTACCTGGTGCCGGAACTGGGCCCGGACACGGTGTTCGCCGCCGACCCCGGCAAGCAGACGGCCGAGCTGCGGGAGGCCCTGGCACTCGGTCTCGCCGCCCGTCCGGTGCTCGTCGGACCGGTCACCTATCTGCTGCTGGCCAAGCCCGGACCGGAGGTGCCGGACGACTTCGATCCGCTCACCCTGCTGGACCGGCTGCTCCCGGTCTACGCCGAGGTGCTCGCCGCGCTGCGGGCCGCCGGGGCCGAGTGGGTCCAGCTGGACGAGCCCGCCCTGGTCCAGGACCGCACCCCGGCCGTGCTGAACGCCGCCGCCCGCGCCTACCGGGAGCTCGGGGGCGCCGCGGACCGTCCAAAGCTGCTGGTGGCCTCGTACTTCGACCGGCTGGGCAAGGCGCTGCCGGTGCTCGCCAAGGCACCGGTCGAGGGACTGGCCCTGGACTTCACCGGTACCGCCGCCGGCAACCTGGAGGATCTGGCGGCGGTCGGCGGACTGCCCGGCAAGCGGCTGGTGGCCGGTGTGGTGAACGGCCGCAATGTGTGGATCAACGACCTCGGGGCGTCCCTGACGACGCTGGGCACCCTGCTCGGCCTCGCCGGCCGGGTGGACGTCGCCTCCTCCTGCTCACTGCTGCATGTGCCGCTGGACGCCGCGGCCGAGCGGGACATCGATCCGCAGATCGCCCGCTGGCTCGCGTTCGCCCGGCAGAAGACCGCCGAGATCGTCACGCTGGCCCGCGGGCTGACGCACGGCACCGGCGCCATCACCGCCGAACTCGCCGCCAACCGTGCGGATCTGGCCTCCCGCACCGGCTCACCCCTCACCCACGACCCGGCCGTGCGTGCCCGCGCCGCGGCCGTCACGGAGGCCGACGGCCGGCGGTCCGCGTCGTACCCGGAGCGCTCGGCGGCCCAACGGGCGCATCTGGGGCTGCCGTTGCTGCCGACCACCACCATCGGCTCGTTCCCGCAGACGGGCGAGCTGCGCACGGCACGCGCCGAACTGCGCGCCGGCCGCATCGACGGCGAGGCGTACGACAAGCGCATCGCGGCCGAGATCCAGGAAGTGATCGCCTTCCAGGAGCGGGCCGGAATCGACGTGCTGGTGCACGGCGAGCCCGAACGCAACGACATGGTGCAGTACTTCGCCGAGCGGCTGACCGGCTATCTGGCCACCCGGCACGGCTGGGTCCAGTCCTACGGCACCCGCTACGTCCGTCCGCCGGTCCTGGCCGGCGACATCTCCCGGCCTGAGCCGATGACGGTCCGCTGGACCCGCTACGCGCAGTCCCTCACCGAACGCCCCGTCAAGGGCATGCTCACCGGCCCGGTCACGATGCTCGCCTGGTCCTTCGTCCGCGACGACCAGCCGCGCGCCGAGACCGCCCGCCAGGTCGCCCTCGCCCTCCGCGAGGAGGTGAAGGATCTGGAGACGGCCGGGACTTCGGTGATCCAGGTGGACGAACCGGCGCTGCGCGAGACGCTGCCGCTGCGCTCGGCCGACCGGCCGGAGTACCTCGCCTGGGCCACCGAGGCGTTCCGGCTCGCGACCGGCGGGGTCCGTCCGGACACCCAGATCCACACCCATATGTGCTACGCCGAGTTCGGTGACATCATCCGGGCCATCGACGACCTGGACGCCGATGTGATCAGCCTGGAGGCCGCCCGCTCCCACATGCAGGTCGCCGGGGAGCTGGCCGCCGTCGGCTACCCGCGGGAGGTCGGGCCGGGCGTCTACGACATCCACTCGCCCCGCATCCCGGACGCGGCCGAGGCGGCGGGCCTGCTCCGCCGGGGCCTGGACGCGATCCCGGCGGAGCGGCTCTGGGTCAACCCGGACTGCGGGCTGAAGACCCGCGGCTGGGCGGAGGTCCGGGCATCGCTGGAGAACCTGGTCGCGGCGGCCCGCGAGGTCCGGGACGGGCTGCCGGCTCCGACGACGGAGTCCTGACCGGGGGCCGACCGGAGGGTGGTGCCGGATGCCCCTGGTGTCCGGCACCGCCCGCGGGGCGCGGGACCAACGGGGGGCTCCCCGCCCACTCATTGCACGGACGGGCAAGCCGCGCGGCTCAGGTCAGCGGCAGATCCAGAAGCATCACGGCGAACACCGGGGAGTCCGGGAACGGCTGGCCCTCCCCCACCTTCCGATACCCCCAGGCCTCGTACAGCGCTTGGACCTTCGGGTGCGCCACATCCACCAGCAGCGCCGCGAGGTGTTCGGTCCGGGCCTCTATCAAGGCCCGGTGCAGCCGCTCGGCCGCACCCGTCTTCCGCCACCGCTCACGCACCATCAGCTCCGAGAAGTGGAACGTGCGCCCCATCTCCGGCGCCGGATCCACGTGCTCCCGCCACCACTCACGGCCCTCGGCACCAGGGGCGCCGTAGGCGAAGCCCGCCACCTCGTCGCCGTCGTACGCGATGACGCAGGCGAAGTCCGGGTGGCCGCCCCAGCGATCCACGAACCAGGGAAACCGCTGGTTGAACTCGTCCATCTCAGCCGCGTAGACATCGGCGTGCACATCGATCAACGTCTGCCGGATCTGCGGCACGTCGTGGTGGCTGAAATGGCGCAGCTCCAAGGCTGAGGTCATCGGGCCTGACTCCATTCCGATCGGTAGCGGTCCTTCCACTCCCGCGCGGTGCCGGAGTCCGGCGAAAGCGTGATCAGGTCCCGGCAGAAGTCCCCCAAGCGCGACCTCATGCGGCCCGGCAGGGTGTTGCCCTCCATCAGCACGAACACTCGTTCCGCTGTGGCGCATGCCTGGTCGATGTCCCGTTGGTGAAGCTGGGCCAGGGCAAGTTGCAGGGTGGCCAATGCGCGGTTCCGGCGGAACCTCTCCGGGATGGCGGCCAAAGCACGATGTGACGCAGCCTCAGCCTCGGCAGCGTCCCCGGTGCGGTCACGCACGATGGCCGTGATCGCCAACAGCTCGGCGGGACCGTAGAACGCCACCCAAGCAGGCCGGGGAGTATCCGCAGATGCCTTGCCCAACGCCTCTTCGGCGCACCCCAGCGACCTCAGGGCTCCTCGCCTGTCCCCGGCGTTGGAGTACCCGATGGCCGTGCGTGCGTGGGCGAGGGAAGCGAACAGCGGGTCCCGGCGGGTTACGGCTGTCGCCTGGGCGGCTTGCGCAGCGCTCACCGCTTGGGCATGGTCCCGCTGCTGGCCGGCTGCCATGGCATACAGGTTCCACACATCCAGTTCCGCGATGGAATCCTGTGCCATGCCCGCCAGGTACAGCGCCCGGTTCAGGTGGCCCTGTGCGCGGTCGCTCCGGCGAGCATCCACGGCCGACCATGCCGCGGCAGTCGTGAATTCGGCGGCCACACTGAACAGGCGCTGTCGGATCCGTTGGGAGGCCGCCCGTTTCTGGAGGT